>NZ_JBEXIA010000001.1:0-330102 GCF_040608335.1 Micromonospora sp. NPDC005194
GGCCGTTGCGCCGCTCCCCGCCGCCCCGCCGCCCCCGCCCGCTCGCTCCTATCTCCCCGCCTGCCCCGCCAGATAGCGCCGATCGCCCCGCCGGCCGCGCCCGATCGGCGCCGCCGGCCGTGCCCGATCGCGCCGGTCGCGACGCCTGCCCCGCCGATCGCGCCGCCGGCCCCGCTGGCCGCGCCGATCGCCCCGCTGACCGGCGACTCAACGTCGGGCAGAACCCGCAAGCTGACCCACCCGACGAACCCGGCCCGAGTCAGGTTTTCCGGGGGAGCCCGCCCACGCAGGGATCAAGCCTGACCGCCCGGAGTGGGCGGGCTCCCCCGGAAAACCCACCCCGAGCGCGCGGGCTCTCCCGGAAACCCAAAGGCCGAGGACAGACGATCACACCCCCTTGGGGTGCCACACCGTCTTGGTCTCCAGCAGCGCAGTCATCCGGGTCACGCCCGGATCGGCGGACCAGTCCGCCTCGGCCGGTCGGAGCACCCGCTTGAGGTTCTCCGCGGCCTTGACCTCCAGCTCGGTGGCGAGCGACGCGTCGGTCACCCCGGTCAGGTCGATCGCGTTGACGTCCATGTGCGCCGCCAGCGCCGGCGCGGTCTCGGTGATCGCGCCGGTGAGGATGTTGACCACCCCGCCGGGCAGGTCGGAGGTCGCCAGCACCTCGGCCAGCGTCACCGCCGCCAGCGGCTCCGACGGCGAGGCCGCCACCACCACGGTGTTGCCGGTGACGATCGCCGGGGCGATCACGCTGACCAGGCCGAGCAGCGCCGGGCGCTCCGGGGCGACCACGGCGACCACGCCGGTCGGCTCCGGCGCGGAGATGTTGAAGTACGGGCCGGCGACCGGGTTGGCGCCGCCGTACACCTGGGCGAGCTTGTCGGCCCAGCCGGCGTACCAGACCCAGCGGTCCACCGCGGCGTCCACCTCGTCGCCGGGGATGCCCAGGGCGACGAACTGCTCGCGGCGGCCCTCCAGCATCTCGGCGGCCCGGTAGAGGATCTGACCCCGGTTGTACGCGGTCGCGCCGGCCCAGCCCTTGACGGCGGCGCGGGCGGCGACCACCGCGTCCCGGGCGTCCTTGCGGGAGGCCAGTGACACATTCGAGGACTGCACGAGATACGACCGTCCCGACTCGCTGCGCGGGAACTTCCCGCCGATGAAGAGCTTGTACGTCTTGCGTACCGCGACCCGCTCAGACATTCAGGTACCCCTCCAGCCCGTGCCGGCCGCCCTCGCGACCGTAGCCCGACTCCTTGTAACCGCCGAACGGCGAGGTGGGGTCGAACTTGTTGAACGTGTTGGCCCAGACGACGCCGGCGCGCAGCCGGTCGGCCATCCACAGGATGCGCGAGCCCTTGTCGGTCCAGATGCCCGCCGACAGCCCGTACGGAGTGTTGTTGGCCTTCTCGACGGCCTCGGCCGGCGTGCGGAAGGTGAGCACCGACAGCACTGGGCCGAAGATCTCCTCGCGGGCGATGCGGTGGGCCTGGGTGACGCCGGTGAAGATGGTGGGCGCGAACCAGAAGCCCCGGTCGGGCAGGTCACACGGCGGTGACCAGCGCTCGGCGCCCTCGGCGGAGCCGGCGTCGGACAGCTCGCGGATCCGCTCCAACTGGGCGGCGGAGTTGATCGCGCCGACGTCGGTGTTCTTGTCCAGCGGGTCGCCGACGCGGAGCTGAGCCATCCGCCGCTTCAGCGACTCCAGCACAAGGTCGGCCACGTTCTCCTGGACGAGCAGGCGGGAGCCGGCGCAGCAGACGTGCCCCTGGTTGAAGAAGATGCCGTTGACGATGCCCTCGACGGCCTGGTCGATCGGCGCGTCGTCGAAGACGATGTTGGCGGCCTTGCCGCCCAGCTCCAGGGTGAGCTTCTTGCGGGTGCCGGCGACGGACCGGGCGATGGCCCGGCCGACCTCGGTGGAGCCGGTGAAGGCGACCTTGTCCACGCCGGGGTGCTCGACCAGGGCGCGGCCGGTGTCGCCGGCGCCGGTGACGATGTTGACCACGCCGGCCGGCAGGTCGGCCTGCTGGCAGATCTCGGCGAACAGCAGCGCGGTCAGCGGGGTGGTCTCGGCGGGCTTCAGCACCACCGTGTTGCCCGCGGCGAGCGCCGGGGCGATCTTCCACGCGAGCATGAGCAGCGGGAAGTTCCACGGGATGACCTGCGCGGCCACGCCGATCGGCTGCGGGTCGGGCCCGAAGCCGGCATGGCCCAGCTTGTCGGCCCAGCCGGCGTAGTAGAAGAAGTGCGCGGCGACCAGCGGCAGGTCGACATCGCGGGATTCGCGGATCGGCTTGCCGTTGTCCAGCGACTCCAGGACGGCCAGCTCGCGGGAGCGTTCCTGGATGAGCCGCGCGATCCGGTACAGGTACTTCGCCCGGTCGCGGCCCGGCATCGGACCCCAGACCTTGTCGTACGCCTGACGGGCGGCGCGGACCGCGCGCTCCACGTCCTGGGCGCCGGCCTCGGCGATCTCGGCCAGCACCTCCTCGGAGGCGGGGTTGATCGACTTGAAGCTGCCGCCGTCGGTCGGGTCGACGAACTTACCGTCGATGAACAGCCCGTACGAGGGCTTGAGGTCCACCACCGAGCGGGACTCGGGGGCGGGGGCATATTCGAACATCGGCTATCAGTCCAGGGTGAAGTAGTCGGGACCGGAGTAGACCCCGGTCGTCAGCTTGGTGCGCTGCATGAGCAGGTCGTTGAGCAGGCTGGACGCGCCGAAGCGGAACCAGTCCGGGTCGAGCCAGTCCGCGCCGACGGTCTCGTTGACCATCACCAGGTACTTGATGGCGTCCTTGGTGGTCTTGATGCCACCGGCCGGCTTCACGCCGACCTGCCGCCCGGTCGCCGCGCGGAAGTCGCGAACCGCCTCCAGCATCACCAGCGTCACCGGCAGCGTCGCCGCGACGGGGACCTTGCCGGTGGAGGTCTTGATGAAGTCGCCGCCGGCCAGCATGGCCAGCCAGGAGGCCCGGCGCACGTTGTCGTAGGTGGCCAGCTCGCCGGTCTCCAGGATCACCTTGAGGTGGGCGTCCCCGGACGCCTCCTTGGTGGCGACGATCTCGTCGTAGACCTCCTTGTAGCGCCCGGCCAGGAACGCGCCCCGGTTGATCACCATGTCGATCTCGTCGGCGCCGGCCGCGACGGCGGCCCGGGTGTCGGCCAGCTTGATCTCCAGCGGCGCCTGACCCGACGGGAACGCGGTCGCCACGCTGGCCAGGTGCACGCCCGACCCGCGCAGCACCTCGGCCACGTACGGGACCATCGCGGGGTAGACGCAGACGGCGCCGACGTGCGGGCAGGACGGGTCGGCCGGGTCCGGGCGCAGCGCCTTCGCGGCCAGCGCGCGCACCTTGCCGGGGGTGTCCGCCCCCTCCAGGGTGGTCAGGTCGACCATCCGGATCGCCAGGTCGATCGCCTGGGCCTTGGCGGTGGTCTTGATGGATCGGGTGCCGAGCTGTGCCGCCCGCTGCTCCGCGCCGACCTGGTCCACGCCGGGCAGGCCGTGCAGGAAGGTCCGCAGAGCGGTCTCGGATCGTCCCAGCTCGGAGAGGTCCGACCGGGCCGACGTCGTTGTCGCCGTCATGCCGAGAAGTCTACGCACGGAACCGCTGAGTGATCTTGGTCACGGTGGGCCCGACGTGAGCGGCGTCGCCGGTACGACCGCACCCGCACCAGCACGCCGAACGGCCCGGTAGGTTGAGCGATCGTGGACGTACACGTCATTGACCACCCGCTGGCCCAGTCCAGGTTGACCGCCATGCGGGACGCGCGCACCGATTCCTCGACGTTCCGGGCGGCGCTGCACGAACTGACCACCATGCTGGTGTACGAGGCGGCGCGCACCTTCCCCGTCGAGCGGTACCCGGTGCAGACGCCGGTCACCGCCACCGAGGGCACCCGGCTGGCGAACCCGCCGCTGCTGGTGCCGGTGCTGCGGGCCGGCCTGGGCATGGCGGACGCCGCGCTCGGCCTGCTGCCCGAGTCCTCGATGGGCTTCGTCGGCCTGGCCCGCGACGAGGAGACCTACGAGCCGCGCGCCTACATGGAGTCCCTGCCGCGCGACCTGACCGGCCTGCCGGTGCTGGTGCTCGACCCGATGCTGGCCACCGGCGGCTCGCTGGAGCACTGCTGCCGGCTGCTGGCCGATCGGGGCTGCACCGACATCACCGTGCTCTGCGTGCTCGCCGCGCCGGTCGGCATCGAGCGGCTGGAGCGCTCCGGCCTGCCGTTGCGGCTGGTGACCGCCGCGATCGACGAGGGCCTCAACGACCGCATGTTCATCGTTCCCGGGCTCGGTGACGCCGGTGACCGCCAGTTCGGCGGCATGCCCCGGTTCTGATCTTCCACCCGGTCCGTGCCGGGTAACGGCGGGTCCGCGCGCGGTGGTGCGCGGACCCGCTACCGTCTCGGGCCATGACTGGTGTTGCGCTCGCCGAGGAGCTGCTGCTCCTCGCCTACGACGACTCGACCGGCAAGGCGACCATGCCGCGGATCAGCCTGGACCTGGGCATGGCGGCCGCGGTGCTGGTCGAGCTGGCACTGGCCGGCCGGATCGCGTACGCCGACGGGAACCTGACCGTCGTCGACCCGACGCCCACCGGCGAGCCGGTCACCGACGAGGTGCTCGGCCGGATCGCCGCCGACACCCCGCACACCCCGGCCTCGTGGGTGCAGCGCCTGCGGCACGGCCTGCGCGACCGCATCCTCGGTGACCTGTGCGCCCAGGGCGTCGTGCAGGACGTCGACGAGACCGAGTTGGGCTTCATCCACGTACACCGGTATCCGGTGGTGGACACCTCCGTCGAGGCGGACACCCGCCAGCGGCTGACCGAGGCGCTGACCGGCGCGGCGGCCCCGGACGAGCGGACCGCCGCGCTGGCCACCCTGGTCGTGGTGCTGCGGATGGAGTCCGCGCTGGGCATGAGCGGCGAGGACGTCGCCGACGCCCGCCGCCGGCTTCAGGAGATCGCCACCGGCGCCGGCTTCTCCGGTGACGTCAGCATCGACGACTCGGTGGTCCGCCCGTCGGTGGGCCTGGTCGTCGCCGCGTTGGGCATCGCCGTCGACCAGGCCCTCGGCCCGCGCCGCTGACCCGCGAGCGGAGGTTCCCCGAGGTGCGACCGGGCGTCGGCCTGGCCCTCCTGCTGCGTGTCCTTTGCTCTGCTTCACCGGAGGCAACAGTCCGGGCCGGTTTTCGTAGCGTGGGTTGAAGCAGAGCAAAGGAAACAGGCAGGGGGCGGGCGGCCGGGTGGTCGGCCCCGGCGTGGCCCGTCGGTCAGAGCCCCAGAGCTGTGGCGATCTCGCCGCGCACGGCGGCCACTGCCTGCGCCGCCCGGCGGCGGGCGGTGGGGACGTCACCGTCCACGACCGGCTCCACCACCTCGAGGTACGCCTTGAGCTTCGGCTCGGTGCCGGAGGGCCGGATCACCACCCGGGCCCGTGCGGTGCGAAGGATCACCACGTCCGCCTCGGGCAGCAGGTCCCGGACGCTGTCGACCGGCTGTCCCAGCAGCGTGGTCGGGGTGGCCGCCCGGATCCGGGCCATCGCGTCGGCGATCTCCCGCAGGTCGTCCACCCGTGCGGAGAGCTGGTCGGTGTGGTGCACGCCGAACTCGGCGGCCAGCTCGTCCAGCCGGTCGGTCAGCGTACGACCCTGCGCCTTGAGGCCGGCGGCCAACTCGGCCACGGTCAGCGCGGCGGTGATGCCGTCCTTGTCCCGGACGTGCTCCGGGGCGACGCAGTAGCCGAGGGCCTCCTCGTAGCCGAAGACCAGCGGCGCGCTCCCGCCGCCGGCCCGGACGATCCACTTGAACCCGGTGAGCGTCTCGTCGTAGGGCAGGCCCCGGGCCGCGCACATCGCCCGCAGCAGGGACGACGAGACGATGGTGGTGGCGTAGAGCCCGGTCACTCCGCGTCGCATCAGGTGGTCGGCGAGCAGCACGCCCACCTCGTCGCCGCGCAGCATCCGCCAGCCCTGCCCGTCTTCGCCTTCCCGGACGACCACCGCGCAGCGGTCCGCGTCCGGGTCGTTGGCGATGGCGAGGTCCGCGCCGGTGGCGTCGGCCAGCGCGATCAGCCGGTCCACCGCCCCCGGCTCCTCCGGGTTGGGGAACGACACGGTGGGGAACTCCGGGTCCGGCTCGGCCTGGTCGGGCACCACGCCGGGGATCGGGAAACCGGCCCGGACGAACGCCGCCGTGAGCACCGCCGCACCCACCCCGTGCAGCGGGGTGTACGCCACCGACAGGTCCCGCGGCCCGTCCGGGTCGATCACGGCGGTGGCCCGCTCGACGTACGCGGCGACGAGGTCGTCCCCGAGCACCTCGCCGGGCCGGCCCAGCGGCACCTGGGTCAGCGGACCGACCGCCCGGATCGCGGCCTCGATGCCGGCGTCGGCCGGCGGCACGATCTGCGCCCCGGCGCCCAGCTCACCGCCCAGCTCCGCACCGAGGTAGACCTTGTAGCCGTTGTCCTGTGGCGGGTTGTGGCTGGCCGTGACCATGACACCGGCGACCGCGCCGAGCTGGCGCACCGCGTACGCCAGCACCGGGGTGGGCAGCGGGCGGGGCAGCAGCAGCGCCGGTCGGCCGGCGCCGGTGGCCACCTGGGCGGTGCGCTCGGCGAACTGGCGGGAGCCGTGCCGGGCGTCGTACCCGATTACCAGGGGGCCGGTGCCGCCCTGGGCGGCGAGCCAGCCGACCAGCCCGGCGGCGGCCTGGGTGACCACGGCGAGGTTCATGCCGTTCGGGCCGGCGCGCAGCGGGCCGCGCAGGCCGGCGGTGCCGAAGGTCAGGGGACCGGCGAACCGGTCGGCCAGCTCCGGTGCGCTCGCCGGCAGCCGGTCGAGCACCGCCGTCAGCTCGTCCCGGCTGGCGGGGTCGGGGTCGTCGGCCAGCCAACGTCGGGCTTGCTCGCGAATGTCGTTGATGTCAGTGGTGTCCGCCGCCATGCCCCTTGATAGCACGGCGGCGGATCACCGCTGTCGGTTCCCTCGGCTCAGCCGTCGCCGGTGAGCTGGAACGTGCGCACCATCTCGTCGAAGATCGGCTTGCTCTCGGCGAACTTGGCGTCGTTCGCGGTGAGGTAGAACGAGTACGCCTTGCCGTCCTGCGCCACGCCGCGCCAGATGCCGTGCCGCATGGCGTCGCCCGTGCCGCAGGTGTACTCGAATTCGGCGGCCGGCTTGTCGGCCAGCTTGGTCTCCGTCGACGCGACCTGCGCGTACGGCTTCACGCAGGAGGTGCTCCGGGTCTTCAGGCCGTTCTCGGCCGTCTCGGCCCACCGGGTGGAGCTGCTGGACCACTTCTCGGTGATGATGCGCACCTTGCGGCCGCTGTCCTCCGGGTCGATGTAGTCGGTGTACGAGCCGCCGGTGGCCTTCTTCCAGCCCTTGGGCACCATGACCTGGATGCCGCGGGCCGTGTGCTCCTGCATCTCGACGCCCGAGGCTGCGGGCGCGGACGGGGTGGGCTGCGCCTGCGGGGCGCTCGGGGCGGGGTCGTCGCCGCTGGAGAGCGCCACGATGCTGATCAGCAGTACCACGGCCAGGCCGCCGGCCGCGGCGAGCTGCACCTTGCGCGGCCAGCCCTTCACTGTGGTGACGAGCTGGCCCCCGGTGGCGCGGACCTTGTCCAGGGCGCCGCCGCCGGAAGCGGTGGACGGCGTCGTCCAGGGCTGGCCGGTGCCCGGCACCGACCACTGGTTGCCGCCGCCGTAGGTGCTGCCGCCGATGCGCTGGGTGGCCTCGGGCGCGCCGTAGCCGACCGGCTGTGTCGCGTCGGGCCGGTTGCCGTAGGTGACCCGCTGGGTGGCATCGGGGTGGGCGCCGGCATCCACCCGCTGGGTGGCGTCCGCGCTGCCGCCATAGGTGCGCCCGGCGGCGGGACGGCCGGCGGTGGGCATCGCGCCGGTCGGCGTGTGCAGCGGACCGGCGAGCGCGTCGGCGCTGGTCTCGTCCAGCGCGGCGGCAGCGGTGGCGGCTGCGCTTGCCGGTTGCGGACGTTCGCCCCGGCGCAGCGCGGCCAGTCGGTTGGTCAGCGACTCGCCCGGGGCCAGCATGGCCCGGCCGCCGATCTGGTCCTCCGGCTTCGGCTCCGGCTGGGCCGGCTGGTGGACGGGGGCCGGGCGCTGCTGCACGGGCACCACGGCGTACGGGTCGGTGACCGAGTGCACGGCGGTGGCGGTGCTGCCCAGCGGGCCGGCGAGCAGTTCGCGGAGCATGGCCCGGGAGGTGTGCACGTCCAGTCGGCGGGCCGGGTCCTTCTCCAGCAGACCCATCAGCACCCGGGTCAGGGCGCCGCTGCGCTGCGGCGGGGCCGGCGGGTCCTCGACGACGGCGTGCATGGTCTCGATCGGGTCGCCCTTGTCGAACGGCGGACGCCCCTCGACGGCCGTGTAGAGCGTCACACCCAGCGAGAAGAGGTCGCTCGGCGGGCCGAACTCCTGGCCCATGGCCCGCTCGGGCGAGATGAAGTGCGGTGAGCCGAGCACCATGCCGGGGGTGGTGAGCTGCACGTCGGTGGGCATCCGGGCGACACCGAAGTCGGTCAGCACGCAGCGCCCGTCGGAGCAGATCAGCACGTTGGCCGGCTTGACGTCGCGGTGCAGCACGCCGATGGCGTGCGCGACCTCCAGCGCGCCGAGCAGCGCGATGCCGATCTTGGCGACCGCGCGGGGCGCGACCGGACCGTCCTCGATGACCATGTCGGCGAGGCTGCGGGCGTCCAGCAGCTCCATGACGATCCAGGGCCGACCGGCCTCGGTGACCACGTCGTACACCTGCACCACGGCGGGGTGCTGGATGGCGGCGGCGGCGCGGGCCTCGCGCAGCGTCCGCTCGTACATGGCGTCGCGGTCGCTGGGCGCCAGGCCCGGGGGAAGGACGACCTCCTTCACCGCCACGTCGCGGCGCAGCAGGGTGTCTGTGGCACGCCACACCGTGCCCATGCCGCCGTTGCCCACCGCGGACCGCAGCGAGTACCGGCCACCGATGGTGGTGCCGGGCGCTGCTCGTCCGCTGGCGGGACTTACCTGTCCGCCGCTCCACGTCGGGATCTGAGTCACAGAAAAGCCACCGGGGGAAATCGAGGGGGGCTGGGACACAACCCCCCTATCTTGCTGGTTCCGACGCCCGATGCGAAAGCCGACGCGGCGGACGTTTACCGAAGTCCACAGATCGTGCCCAACCGTTCACCTCCCGTCGAGGTGTCGGGACGCACTGTGCGGTATCCCTCACCCGACCATGAGCCGGCGCGTCCTACCATCCGGGGATGAGCGAACGGCGGTCAAGCGAGTCCGGTTTCCCGATCAAGGGCGTCTACACGGCGGCCGACCTTCCGGAGGACCTGGACTCCCGGCTGGGCGGCCCGGGCGAGTTCCCGTACACCCGAGGGGTCTACCCCACGATGTACACCTCCCGCCCGTGGACCATGCGCCAGTACGCCGGCTTCGGCACCGCCACCGAGTCCAACGCTCGTTACCACCAGTTGTTGCGGGCCGGCACCATGGGTCTCTCGGTCGCCTTCGACCTGCCGACCCAGATGGGGTACGACTCCGACGACCCGATCGCGCACGGCGAGGTCGGCAAGGTCGGGGTGGCCATCGACTCCATCGAGGACATGCGGCTGCTCTTCGCCGACATCCCACTGGACAAGGTGTCCACCTCGATGACGATCAACGCTCCCGGCTCGGTGCTGCTGCTGCTCTACCAAATCGTCGCCGAGGAGAACGGGGTGCCGGGCTCGGCGCTCAACGGCACCATTCAGAACGACATCCTCAAGGAGTACATCGCCCGCGGGACGTACATCTTCCCGCCGAAGCCGTCGCTGCGCCTGGTGGCCGACACCTTCGCGTACTGCCGCAAGGAGGTGCCGAAGTGGAACACGATCTCCATCTCCGGCTACCACATGGCCGAGGCCGGCGCGACGCCCGCGCAGGAGATCGCGTTCACGCTGGCCAACGGCATGGAGTACGTCCGGGCCGCGCTGGCCGCCGGGCTCGCGGTGGACGACTTCGCGCCCCGGCTGTCGTTCTTCTTCGTGGCCCGTACGACGCTGCTGGAGGAGGTGGCGAAGTTCCGCGCCGCCCGGCGGATCTGGGCCCGGCTGATGCGTGACGACTTCGGCGCCAAGGATCCGAAGTCGATGATGCTGCGCTTCCACACCCAGACCGCCGGTGTGCAGCTCACCGCCCAGCAGCCGGAGGTGAACCTGGTCCGCGTCGCGGTGCAGGGCCTGGCCGCGGTGCTCGGCGGCACCCAGTCGCTGCACACCAACAGCTTCGACGAGGCGATCGCGCTGCCCACCGAGAAGGCCGCCCGGCTCGCGCTGCGCACCCAGCAGGTGCTGGCGTACGAGACGGACCTGACCGCCACCGTCGACCCGTTCGCCGGCTCGTACGTGGTGGAGGCGATGACCGCCGAGCTCGAGGCCGCCGCCGTGGAGCTGATGGAGCGGGTGGCCGACCACGGCTCGGCCGTCGACGCGATCGAGGCCGGGTTCCAGAAGCGGGAGATCGAGCAGTCCGCGTACCGGATCGCCCAGGAGATCGACTCCAGCGAGCGGGTGGTGGTGGGGCTCAACCGGTTCACGATCGACGAGGAGGAGCCGTACGAGCCGCTGCGGGTCGACCCGACGATCGAGGCCGCGCAGGCCGAGAAGTTGGCCCGGCTGCGCGCCGAGCGGGACGCCGACGCGGTGACGCGTGCCCTCGCCGAGCTGCGGGCCGCCGCCGAGGGCTCGGACAACGTGCTGTACCCGATGAAGGAGGCGCTGCGGGCCCGGGCCACGGTGGGCGAGGTCTGCGGGACGCTGCGCGAGGTGTGGGGGCTGTACCGGCCCACCGACCGGTTCTGACCGACCGGTTCTGACCGGAACGCCCCCGGGTGTGTCCGCCCGGCTTTGGGGGTACGCCGACGGCATGCGTGCCGCAACGCACACGGTGTGCGGTCGGGATGGGCGGACGTATGTGAGCGTCCTTGTCCGGCCCGTTGCGGAGCGTGGTCGTCTTATTGTCGGAGTGTCAGTTCATCACCCCGACTAATGCGACAATTCGCAGAGCGGGTCCAGGGGCCGTAGCGCGATTCGTGGCCGCCCGGTCTGGTTACGCGTTGTAGGAGGTGAGGGGGCAGATGACGGCGTTCGAACGCGATCTACCTGCGATCCCGCACCTTGACGTGCGCCCTCAGCAGGGCATACGTGACGCTACGCGGTCCGATCATCACCGTAACGAGGTTGCGCAGCGTCACCGCCGGAGGTCTAGGCTGTCTGCTGTCCCCGATGATCCATCCATCTCTAGTGATCGAGAATTCGACGTGACGAGTGCGTTGACGCTGCCCACGGGCGGCCAGCTGGCGTCGTCCTGGCCGGAGACTCCGCCCGGGTCCCAGCCCCTGCCCCGCGACCTGGACCATCTCCTCGCCCTTCGGGTACCGGGGCTCATCGCCACGCGCCGTCACCTCCACTCGCACCCCGAGTTGTCCGGCACGGAGTTCGAGACGGCGGCCCTCATCGCCCGGGAGCTCTCCCTGGCCGGCCTGCACCCTCGGCTGCTGCCCAAGGGCAACGGCGTGATCTGCGACGTCAACGGCCGTCCCGACGGCCCGATCATCGCGCTGCGCGCCGACATCGACGCCCTGCCACTCGACGACCCCAAGGACGTGCCGTACCGCTCCACCGTCGAGGGCGTCTGCCACGCCTGCGGCCACGACGTGCACACCTCGATCCTGCTCGGCGTCGGCATGCTGCTGGCCCAGCTCGCCGATCTCGGCGAGCTGGACGGCCGGGTCCGGCTCATCTTCCAGCCGGCCGAGGAGATCCTGCCCTGCGGTTCGCTGGAGGTCATCGAGGCCGGCGGCCTGGACGACGTCGTGCAGATCTTCGCGCTGCACTGCGACCCGAACCTGCCGGTGGGCCAGGTCGGCCTGCGGGTCGGCCCGATCACGGCGGCCGCCGACAACGTCACCGTCCGGCTCTCCGGGCCGGGTGGGCACACCGCGCGCCCGCACCTGACCGTCGACCTGGTCGACGCCCTCGGCCGGCTGATCACCGAGGTGCCGGCCCTGGTCAGCCGCCGGGTGCCGGCCAACAGCGGGCTGCTGCTGGTGTTCGGCCACGCCTCGGCCGGCACCCGTTACAACGTCATCCCCTCCGAGGCGTCCGCCTCGGGCACGCTGCGCGTCATGGACCGCGACACCTGGGAGCAGGCTCCCAAGATCGTGGCTCAGGTGGTGCGGGACGTGATCGCCCCGACCGGCGCCACCGTCGACCTGGAGTACCTGCGCGGCCGGCCGCCGGTGAGCAACGACTCCCGGGCGATCCAGGTGCTGACCGCCGCCACCGGCGCCGCGCTCGGGCCGGAGGGGATCGCCGAGACACCCCAGAGCATGGGCGGCGAGGACTTCTCCTGGTATCTGGAGTACGTCCCCGGCGCTCTCGCCCGCCTCGGTGTGGGCCGTACCGGGCCCAACGTCGACCTGCACCGCGCGTCCTTCGACGTGGACGAGCGGGCCATCCCGGCCGGCGTACGCGTCATGGTGCAGACCGCGCTGCGGGCACTGGCGGCGGCGCGCTGACTCCAGCGACGAGCGCTGGCGTCTTCCGTCGCCGGCTCAGCACCAGCAGCAGGACCGCCAGCGGTACGCCGAACGCCACCAGCCACGGCAGCAGCGCGCCCAGGACGGTGAGCAGGATCGTCATCGAGGAGACGAACGCCTCCCAGCCCCCCTTGAGCCCGACCAGGAAGCCGGTCTCGGCCTTCTCCTCGCTGGTCTTCGCCGCCGGCCCGGCCAGTGACACCGTGATCGTGGACAACGCGGTCAGGTCGGCCAGCCGCCGCTTCTTGGCCTCCAGCGAGGCCAGGTCCGCCTCCCGGCGACCCAACTCGTTCTCCAACGACACCAGGTCGGCGATCGAGTTGGCGCGGGCGAGCAGCCGCCGTGCGCTGTCCACGCGCGCCCGCTGAGTGATGATCCGGGCCTCCAGGTCGACGGTCTCCTCGGTGACGTCCTGGGTGTTGATCTCCCGGCTCTGCTGCCGGCCGAGCTTCGCGACCTCCTCCACGACCCCGGCGAACTTCGCCGCCGGAACTCGCAGCTGCAACTCCGCCACGGCGTCGGCCTCGGCGCTGCGCCGCTGGTCGCCGCCGATGAAACCACCGGCCCGGGTGACCACGGCGCTGACCTCACGGGCAGCGTCGTCCACATTGGCGACCTGCACCCGCATCGATCCGGTGTAGATGATCGCCCGCTGGTCGACCCGCAGGTCCGGAGCACCGGCGCCGGCGCCGGCCGCCCCCGCCGCGTCCGCGCCGCTGTCCTTGTCGGCCGCCCCGCCCGCCGCGGCGGGCGCCTCGGCCGCCGAACCCGCCGAGTCCGCCGAGCCGCTGTCGCCGGCGCCGCATCCCGCCAGGGCCAGCGCCGCCGCAAGTGTGACCGCCGCCAGTAGTGCGCCGCGGCGTCGTCCTTCTCGTCCGTCCATCCCCGCTCCCATCGTCGTCAGCTTCAGTGGCGATAGCTCGGACGCGACGCGCCCGCCGGCTGGTTCCGGCAGACTGCGCTGAGGACATCACGATTCGACAGCCGAGGAGTCACGATGCGGCTCACCAAGTACGCCCACTCCTGCCTCCGGGTGGAACACGACGGGGGAGTGCTCGTCGTCGACCCCGGGGTGTTCAGCGACCCCGCGACGGCGTTGGACGGTGTGGACGCGGTGCTGATCACCCACCAACACCCCGACCACCTCGACCTCGCCGCGCTGCGCCTGCAACTGGACCGGCAGCCGTTCGCGATCCACGGCCCCGCCTCGCTCGCCGAGGCCCTGGGCGACGCGGCCGAGGCGTTGCGCCCGGTCAGCCCCGGTGAGTCGTTCACCGCCGCCGGGGTCGCCATCCGCGCGTACGGCGGGCGGCACGCCGTGATCCACCCCGACATCCCGGTGGTGGACAACCTCGGCTACCTGATCAATGACGTGGTCTACCACCCCGGAGACTCCCTGGTGGTGCCCGACGAGACGCCCGTCGACACGCTGTTCGCGCCGATCCACGCCCCCTGGTCGAAGTTCTCCGAGGTGGTCGACTTCATCCGCGCGGTCGCGCCGCGGCGCGCGTACGCGCTGCACGACGCGTTGCTCAACGACAACGGGCTGGCCGTGCTCGACCGGCAGTACGCCGCGCTGTCCGGCACCGACTACCAGCGCCTGGAGCCCGGTAGCCGGGTGGACGTCTGACCGATGCCGGGCCCCTCCGCGGAGCTGGTGCAGCAGCTCTACCGCACTCCACCGGACCGGTTCGTGGCCGCCCGGGACGCCGCGGTGGCCGAGGCTCGCCGGGCCGGCGACCCGACCACCGCCCGGGAGCTGGCCCGGCTGCGTCGCCCCACGGTCGCCGCCTGGCTGGTGAACCTGCTCGCCATCCGACGCCCCGAGCTGGTCGCCGACCTGGTCCACCTCGCCGACGCCCTGCGAGCCGCCCAGCGGGAGCTGCGCGGGCCCCGACTGCGGGAGCTGTCCGCCCAACGCCGGGCGGTGGTCGGGGCCCTGGTCGCCGAGGTCCGCAAGCTCGCCGCGGCGGAGCCGGAGGCCCCTCCGGCCGGCCGACTCCCACTGGCCGAGGTGGAGGCGACCCTGAACGCGGCGCTCTCCGACGCCGAGGTCGCCGAGCAGGTCCGGACCGGGCGCCTGCTCCGCTCGGCCAGCTACGCCGGCTTCGGTGAGGTGCCCCGACCGCAGCTGCGGCTGGTCACCGGCGACGAGGAGGAGCCGGAGGCCCAGCGCCCTGCCCGCCGGCCGGGCGCCCAGCGCGAGGGTCGCGAGCCGGCCCCCGACCGGGCCGGGGAGCGGGCCGCGCAGGCCGAGCGTGCGGCGCAGCGGGCGGCTCGGGCCGAGCGAGCCCGACGCCGCCGGGCACTGGACCGCGAGTTGGACCGCGCCCGGGCCGACCAGCAGCGGGCCGAGGACGAGTTGACCGAGGCGACCGGGCAGGAGCGCGACGGCGCCGCCGTACTCGACGGGATCGAGACCGAGCTGGCCGAGCTGGAGCGACGGCGGGCGGTCGCCGAGCAGGACCTCAGCCGGGCCAAGCTGGTCCGGCGGGCGGCCGAGCGGGCGGTGACGGTGGCCCGGCGGCGCTCGGGCGAGGTCGAGGCCGCCGTCGAGGCACTGGCGGCCGAAGAGGGGGATGCGGACGCGGGCGGTGGCGCGGCAGACTGACCATCGATGGACGACGACGAGCGGGCGGGCCGTCCGGGGCCGGCCGTCCCCGACCGGAGCGCCGCCGCCGTGCCGCGACCCCCGCAGGCGGCGCCTCGATGACGCCGGAGCAGATCGCCGCCGCCAGCAAACCCGTCATCCTCGATCTCGGTGACGGGTTCAGCAGGTGCCCGAGCACGCTGCGCCGGGCCCGGCAGCTCGGCATCTCCGGCTGGGCCTTCTACATCACCGGTCGGGCCGGCGCACTCGGTGACGTACGGGCGGAGACGGCCGCCGCGGCCATCGGCTTCGTCGCACCGGACGCCGTCGCCGACGGCTGGGACGCCGCCGCGCGGGTCCTGAGGCCGGCCGAGGTGGCCGCCGCGAGTTTCGTCGAGTGCTGCCGGTGGGGGACGCAGCAGCTGGCGGTGCTGCCGGAGGCCGAGCGCCTGGCCGGCCTCGTCGAGCGGGCGGTGGCCGCGGCGGACGCCAGCGGCATGCCGCTCTTCGCCGCGTGGCGGGCCATGCCGCTGCCGGATCTCTCCCCGGGCGCCCGCAGCGCCGCCGGGCTGCGACTGCTGCGGGAACACTTCACCGGCGCCTACCTGCTGGCGGTGCGCGCCGCCGGCATGACCCCGCTGGAGGCGGTGCTGGCCGGGCCGGAGGGGGAGGCCGGCGCGGTGGCGTGCGGTTGGCCGCCGCCGTACCCGCCGGTCGGGCCGTTGGTGCGTCGGCGGCTCTGGGCGGAGGCGGTGACCAACCGGCTGGCCGCACCGGCGTTCGCGGCGCTCGGCCCCGCCGACGGCGCCGAGCTGGTGGAGCTGCTGCACCGCACCCGCGCCGGCCTCGCCGGCTGAGCGTCCCGGGGCGAAAATGGGCGGCGTCGTCGGCCGGCAGCTGCCAGGATCTTCTGCCGTGACTCTTCCCGCTGGCTGGACCACACGCCGCCCCACCCTCGACGACGTGCCGGCGATCCTCGCGGTGGTGCACGCGGCCGACACCTTCGCCATCGGCCACCCCGACTTCGACGCCGAGGACGTCGAGCAGTCGCTGACGGCCCCCCACTTCGACCCGACCCGGGACTCCTGGCTGGCGCTCGACCCGGACGGCACCGTGGTCGCCTGGGCGACGGTGGAAAACCCGACCGGGGTCGGCCGGGAGTTCGTGGAGGTCTACGTCGACCCGGAGCGGGCCGCCACCCTCCGCGCGCCACTGCTGGCCCGGCAGCTCGACCGGGTCGCCGAGCGCGCCGCCGAGCGGCGACTGCCGGCGCTCACCGTCCGGTGCGCGGTGTTCGCCCCGGAACGCGACTGGGCCCGGGATCTGCGCGCCGCCGGGTTCACCGTGGCCAAGCGGTACGTCCGGATGCGCCGCCCGCTGGCCGACCTGCCGACCGAGCCGTCGCCGCCCGGGGTCACGGTGCGGCCGGTCCGCCCAGACGACGAGGCCGAGCTGCGGGAGTTCCACCGGATCCACGACGTCGCGTTCGGCGACACCCCGGATCACGAGCCGCTGTCGTACGAGCGGTGGCGGGCCCGGATCGGTGACGTGACCGCCTGGGACGAGTGGTTCGTCGCCGAGGTCGACGGGGTGCTCGCCGGCGCGTTGCAGTCCTCCGACCAGGCGCTCGACCAGCAGCAGGGCTGGGTGAAGAGTTTGTCGGTGCTGCCCGCGTACCGTCGGCGGGGTGTGGGTGCGGCGCTGTTGCGCCGCGCGTTCGCCCGCTACGCCCAGAAGGGGCGGGAGTCGGCCGGTCTGGGGGTGGACCTCACCAACCCGACCACCCCGCTGTCGCTGTACGAGTCGGTGGGCCTGCGGGAAACCCTGTGGACCGACATGTACGAACGGGTCGTCCCCGCCGCCGGTGTGTGATTGACGACGCCGGCCGGGCCCGACGGGCACTCGGGTCGGCGACGGTTGCAGACTGGGGGCGTGGGATACGCGCTACGGGGACGCGGTGGCGGTGGGACGGGACCGCAGCTCGGTGACGTAGTCGTCCGGCGCACCCGCCTTCTCGGCGGCGTTCGCGATCTCGGACAGGTACCAGGAGGTCGGCAATCCGCCCTCGTACCCGTCGAACACGTAGACCCACGCGGTCACGTCGCCGTCGAGGGTCGAGATCCGCACGTGCAGCTTGCGGTACGTGCCGGCGGTCACCCCCTCGATCTCGTCGAGCTGGGCGGCGTCGTACGGGTGGATGTCGTAGATCGCCACGAACACCCGGTCGCCGGGGGACTCGACGACGGTGCTCACCGCGCCCTCCCAGCCGATCACGTCCGCTCCGGCGAAGGTCAGCCGCCACCCCTCCAGCCAGCCGGTGCCCACCATGGGCGAGTGCGGGCAGTAGGCCCGCATCCGGGCCGGGTCGAGGTTTGAGCCGTAGGCGGCGTGATGACGCACGGCGATGACGATAGCCCGGCGGGCCGGTGGGGGAGAATACGACCGTGCGTGTCGGACGCGTTCGGGAAAAGAAAGTCACTGTGAGCATCAACGAAGGGCGAACGCTGTGAGCCGGATCGTGATCATCGGCGGTGGGCCGGCCGGGTACGAGGCGGCGTTGGTCGCCGCCCAACTGGACGCCGATGTCACCGTGGTCGAGGCCGACGGCGCGGGCGGGGCCTGCGTGCTCTCCGACTGCGTACCGTCGAAGACGTTCATCGCCAGCTCTCAGGTGGTCACCGGTTACCGGGACACCGAGGAGTTCGGGGTGCACTCGGACGGCCTGGAGGCGGTCACCGTCGACGCGCAGGCCGTACACGACCGGGTCAAGCGTCTGGCGCTGGCGCAGTCCGCCGACATCCACGCCAAGCTGCTCAAGGCCGGGGTCACCTTCGTGGCCGGCACCGCCCGACTGGGCGAGGATGCCCTCGGGCACACCCACCGGGTCGTCGTCACCCCCGCCGACGGCGGCGAGGAGTACTCGATCGCCGCGTCCACCGTGCTGGTGGCCACCGGCTCGACACCCCGCCAGTTGCCCACCGCCGTGCCCGACGGCGAGCGCATCCTGACCTGGCGTCAGGTGTACGACCTGCCGGAGCTGCCCGAGCACCTGATCGTGGTCGGCTCCGGCGTGACCGGCGCCGAGTTCGCCAGCGCGTACCTGGCGATGGGGGTCGAGGTCACCCTGGTCTCCAGCCGGGACCGGGTGATGCCGCACGAGGACGCCGACGCGGCGTCGGCCATCGAGCGGGTGTTCCGCAACCGGGGCATGAACATCCTCAACAACTCCCGCGCCGACGCGGTCCGGCGTACCGCCGACGGGGTGGAGGTGGAGCTGTCCGACGGTCGCAAGGTCACCGGCTCGCACGCGCTGATCGCGGTCGGCTCGATCCCCAACACCGCGAACCTGGGCCTGGCCGAGTACGGCGTGGAGCTGGGCCGGGGCGGCTACGTCACGGTCGACCGGGTCTCCCGGACGAACGTGCCCGGCATCTACGCGGCGGGTGACTGCACCGGCGTGCTGCTGCTGGCGAGCGTGGCCGCCATGCAGGGCCGGATCGCGATGTGGCACGCCCTCGGCGAGGCCGTCCGTCCGCTGCGGTTGCGGACCGTCGCGGCGAACGTCTTCACCGACCCGGAGCTGGCCACCGTGGGCGTCTCTCAGGACGAGGTGGACGCGGGCAAGGTGCCGGCCCGGCAGGTGATGCTGCCGCTGTCCGGCAACGCGCGGGCCAAGATGGACGACCTCTCCGACGGCTTCGTGAAGCTGTTCTGCCGGCCGGCGAGCGGCCAGGTGGTGGGCGGCGTGGTGGTCGCCCCGAAGGCCAGCGAGCTGATCCTGCCGATCACCATGGCCGTGGAGAACAACCTGACGGTCAACGAGTTGGCGCAGACGATCACCATCTACCCGAGCCTGTCCGGCTCGATCACCGAGGCAGCCCGCCAGCTCATGCTCCACGAGCTGGAGTGATTCGCCGGGTCTGGATCACGGCGACGGTGCCGAGGACGGCGACCTCGGTGACGATGAGCAGGCGTTCGGCCAGGCCGACCAGCACGCGGTCACCGGGGTAGGCGGACCAGACCATCGCCGCCGCCAGGGTCAGGCTGAGCAGGGTCAGGGCGCGCAGCGTCCGGGCGGCGGCGTCCAGGTCGGGCCGGCGGGCCAGCAGCCAGCCGCCGACCGGCAGCGCCAGGAAGGCGACCACCGACGCGTACCGGTGGAGGTAGGCGGCGGTGGTCATGGCGGTGCCCGGCTCGTTCGTCGGCACCACGGCGGCCAGCAGCAGCCCCGCCACCCAGGCGCCGAGTAGCAGCTCGACCGCTCGACCGGGCGGCGGGCCGGTGCGGCGCAGCCCGTACATCACTGCCACGGTGGCGAGCGCCAGCACGACCATGGCGACGTCGATGACGCCGCCCCGGTCGGAGACCGCGAAGTCGCTGATGGTCAACGCCCACGGGTTGAGGTCGTCGTTGACTTCGAGGTGACCGATGACGGTGAGCAGCGCCGCCACGGCGATCCCGCTGAGGGCCACCACACCGGTGTTCCGGGTTCCAGGCATGCCTCAGCCTGTCGCCGCGAACACCCCAGCCAGATCCGGGACCGTCACTGACTTGGCCCCCAAACCCCACCCCTAGAGGCCCCCGCGGCCTGTCCAAGATCTACCCGCCGAGCGTCTCGCGCTACCACTGCGGGCCGGCCTCGGTGGATCGGACCTAGGCGACGTTCAGTTGGATATTCCCGATCCGGGCGACGACGTCGAGGTGGCCGCCCAGGCCAGTGACGTATGCACGAAGGGTGTCCAGGCTGGTGTGCTCGCCGTTCTCGATCTGGCTGATCCTGGCCTGGGTCAACCCTGCGGCCTCGGCCAGTTGAGCCTGGGTCATCCCCAGGTGCTTGCGGATCTCCGCCAGTTGCGCGCCGCTCACCAGTGCCAACATATGTTCACGGTGCTGAGCCCGGCGGGCGACCCGGTCCGGATGTTCCCAGGACGGATCAAGTTCTCGAGCCCTGGCCCGGACGTCCCGCCAGTCCACTCCGTCGGTCATCTCTGTGTGTCCTTCAGCCTCGAGAGGTGCTCCTGGAATCGGTCATCCGCCAACGGGACCGCCGCCTTGTACCAACTCTGCCACTGGCCTGACTTGTCGCCAGCGACCAGGAAGACTGCTTCCCGAATCGGATCAAAAGCGAAGATCATGCGGATCTCGGTGGAACCGGCCGAGCCTGGTCTCAACTCCTTCATGTGGTGGAAGATGCTGCCTTTGAGGCGGTCGACCAGGGGGCGTCCAAGAGCGGGGCCGTGTTCGGCGAGGAGGTCGATGGCCTCGCTGACGAGGTCGGCGCTGGCAGGTTCCGTCTCGCAGAGGTGGAGAAACCACTTCTCGACCTCGGGATGAAGTTTGACCTCCCACATGGCGTCAATATAAGTCCAGCTTATACTCGACCAGTCTCGCGACACTCAGTCGAGCGGGACTTCGGCGGCGGTGCGGGCGTGGCGGGCGCTGACCAGGGTCATCGCCCATCCGGCTGCGGCGAAGCCGGCCGCCGCGGCGGTGGCGATGATGGCCAGCCGCCAGGCCGACTCGGTCAGCGCGGTGCCGCCCAGGTGCCCGACCAGCGCCCCGTAGGTGGCCCAGCCCAGCGCGGCGATCGCCTCGTAGAGCGCGAACAGCCGGTACGGATACCGGCTGCGGCCGGCCGAGAAGCAAGCCGCCATGCGCCCACCGGGCACGAACCGGCAGAGCAGGATGACCAGCGGGCCGGGTTGGCGTAATCCCTGCGTGACCCGGCTCGCCATCCGGCGGGCCCGGCTGGGTTCGGCGTGCCGGGGCACCCGCCGGTCCGGTGCGCCACGGCCGAGCAGGTAGCAGGCGAGGTCTCCGGCGAACACGCCCAGCGCGCCGACGGCGATGGTGACCGGCAGGCTGAGGCCGCCGTACACGGTCAGCGCGCCGCTGGTGATCATGACGATCTGGGTGGGGATCACCGGCACGAAGGCGTCCGCGATCAGCAGGCCGAGCAGCACCAGGTACGCCCACGTCGGCGACGCGACGTCAGTCAGTAGTTCGGGCACGCCTGCCACCTCGCCGGATGCGGCCGATTGGGTGTCTCGAGCCTGACGGCGTGTCCGGCGTCACCGTGGACAGCCCCGTCCCGTCGTGACCGTCGACACCACGGGGCCACCCCGTTCCAACGAGGCGAACCGCCCTCGGGTGACGGCTCGGCGGCTGTCCCACGGCGGCCCGAGGCGGTCGGCGGATCGGCGTCCCTCGGCGTACCGTGGGCGGCGCGGCCCAGCACGTCGGGTCCCCCGTTCCTGACGATTCGGGTCGCCCAGGGCCGCCGGCGGGTCCCGCGCCGGCGGCCCGTCCCCTCTCCCACCGCCGCAAATCCGGGTGCGTCCTCGACCGCCCGAGCGATAGCGTCGCCATATGCGCAGCGCGGTAGTGATGACGACGACGCCGGGTGTCCCCGGCGTGCCGCTCTGACGTAACCACCGTCGACCAGGCCCCGGGGCGATCCGCCCCCGAGGGCCGCGCGGCGTTCGGTGTCCAGGTCGCCTCCGGGTCGTCCCCGATCCAGGAGCCCGACATGATCGACCACCGCAAGCTCGGCCGTGAGCTGGAGCTGTTCGTCTCCGATCCGCTGGCCGGCGCCGGCCTGCCCATCTGGCTGCCGGCCGGCGCCGCCGCCCGGCACGCCGTCGAGGAGTACGTCCGGGACCTGGAGCGTCGCTCCGGCCACCAGCACGTCTACTCGCCGCCGCTGGGCAAGCGCGAACTCTTCGAACTCTCCGGCCACCTGGGCTACTTCGCCGACGACATGTTCCCGCCGATGCGGCTGAGCGCCGACGACGAGTTCGTGCTCCGCCCGGCGCTCTGCCCGCACCACGCGCTGGTGTTCCGCTCCCGGGGCCGCTCCTACCGGGAGTTGCCGCTGCGGATCGCGGAGCTGGGCGGGATGTACCGCTCGGAGCGCTCCGGCGTGCTCGGCGGGCTGTCCCGGGTACGTGCCATCTCGCTCAACGACGCGCACACCTTCTGCGCCCCGGACCAGGTCGGCGCGGAGGTCGTCGAGATCCTCCGGCTGATGCGCGCCGCGCACGCCGCGCTCGGCGTCCGCCCGGCGGGGTTCCGGCTGTCGCTGCGCGGGCCGGGCGGGAAGTACGTCGGCGACGACGCCCAGTGGGCCCGCGCCCAGGACCTGCTCCGCGGCGCGTTGGCCGGGGTGGAGTACGTCGAGGCCCCCGGGGAGGCCGCCTTCTACGGCCCGAAGATCGACATTCAGATCGTCGACGCGGCCGGCCGCGAGTCGACCATCTCCACCATCCAGGTGGACTTCGACAAACCGGAGAAGTTCGACCTGTCGTACACCGATTCCGACGGCAGCAGGCGTCGGCCGGTCCTGCTGCACCGCAGCCTGGTCGGCAGCATGGAGCGGCTGTTCGCGTACCTCATCGAGGTGCACGAGGGCGCGTTCCCGGCCTGGTACGCGCCCGTCCAGTTGGTGTTGCTGCCGGTGGACGACGGGCAGGCCGACGCGGCGGCGGAACTGGCCCGGCGGGCCGTCGAGGCCGGCCTGCGGGTCGAGGTCGACACCGCCGGCTCGCTGGGCGCCCGGGTACGGGACGCGACCCGCCGCCGCGTCCCGTACCTCGGGGTGCTGGGTGCCCGGGAGGCGGCCGACGGCGCGCTCGCACTGCGCCTGCGCGACGGCCGCGCCCTGGCCCCGATGCCCGCCGCCGCCGTGCTCGCCCTGATCGGCCGGCAGGTCGCCGCCCGCGCCGCCGACCTGCTCCCGGCGGACTGAGCCGCCCACCGGGCTGAGGTGGACCGTCGATCGTGTGGCGCGCACGGCGGTCCGCCCTCAGACCGACGCCGGCTGGGCCCCGGCGGGCGCGGCTGGTTCCTCGTCGACCGCGGCGCCGGTGAACTGCGAGCGGTAGAGCCGGTGGTACGCGCCGTGGGCGGCGAGCAACTGCTCGTGGGTGCCCTGCTCGACGATGCGGCCGTTCTCCATCATCAGGATCAGGTCGGCGTCGCGGATGGTGGAGAGCCGGTGCGCGATGACGAAGCTGGTCCGGTCCGAGCGCAGCGCCGCCATCGCCCGCTGGAGCAGCACCTCGGTGCGGGTGTCCACCGAGCTGGTCGCCTCGTCCAGGATCAGCAGGGACGGCTCGGCGAGGAACGCCCGGGCGATGGTGATGAGCTGCTTCTCGCCGGCGCTGACATTGCTGCCCTCCTCGTCGATGACCGTGTCGTAGCCGTCCGGAAGGCTGCGCACGAACCGGTCCACGAAGGTGGCCCGGGCCGCGGCGATGATCTCCTCCTCGGTCGCGTCCGGCCGGCCGTACGCGATGTTGTCGCGGATGGTGCCGCCGAAGAGCCAGGTGTCCTGCAGCACCATGCCGATCCGTCCGCGCAGGTCGTCGCGGCGCATCGTGGTGATGTCCACCCCGTCGAGGGTGATCCGGCCGGCGTCCAGCTCGTAGAACCGCATGATCAGGTTGACCAGGGTGGTCTTGCCGGCGCCGGTCGGGCCGACGATGGCCACCGTGTGCCCGGGCTCGGCGACCAGCGACAGGTCGTCGATCAGCGGCTTGTCCGGCGTGTACCGGAAGGAGACGTGCTCGAACTCGACCCGGCCGTGCGGGTCGACGACCTGGGTCGGCTGGGCCGGGTCGGGGCTCTGCTCGTCGGCGTCGAGCACCGCGAAGACCCGCTCGGCCGACGCCACCCCGGACTGGAGCAGGTTCGCCATCGAGGCGAGCTGGGTCAGCGGTTGGGTGAACTGGCGGGAGTACTGGATGAACGCCTGCACGTCGCCCAGGCTCATCGTCCCGGAGGCCACCCGCAGTCCGCCGACCACGGCGATGGCCACGTAGCTCAGGTTCCCGATGAACATCATCGACGGCATGATGATCCCGGAGATGAACTGGGCGCCGAAGCTGGCCCGGAACAGCTCCTCGTTCTTCGCGTGGAACGCGGCCTCCACCTCGCGCTGCCGGCCGAAGACCTTCACCAGCTCGTGACCGGTGTACGCCTCCTCGATCTGGCCGTTCAGCTCGCCGGTGTGCTTCCACTGGGCGATGAACTGCTTCTGCGAGCGCTTGGCGATGCGCTGGGTGACCAGCACCGACAGCGGGACGGCGACCAGAGCCACCAGGGCCAGCAGCGGGGAGATCCAGAACATCACGGCCAGCACGCCGATGACGGTCAGCAGCGAGGTGAGCAGCTGGCTCAAGGTCTGCTGGAGGCTCGTCGAGATGTTGTCGATGTCGTTGGTGACCCGGCTGAGCAGCTCACCGCGGGGCTGCCGGTCGAAGTAGGGCAGCGGCAGCCGGTTGAGCTTCTCCTCCACCTCGGCGCGCAGCCGCAGCACGGTGCGCTGCACCACCCCGTTGAGCAGCCAGCCCTGCCACCACGACAGCACGCTCGCCGCCAAATAGAGCCCGAGCGCCAACAGCAGCACCCGGCCCAGGGCGCCGAAGTCGATGCCCACTCCGGGCACCACGTCCATCCGGGCCAGCATGTCGGCGAAGCTCTCGTTGCCGCTGGCCCGCGCCGCCGCGACGGCCTGTTCGGTGGTCGTGCCCGGGGCCAGTCGCCGACCGATCACCCCACTGAAGATCAGGTCGGTGGCGTGGCCGAGGATCTTCGGGCCGGCCACGCTGAACCCGACGCTCACCACGGCGAGGGTGATGATCGCGGTCAGGTGCAGGCGGTGCGGGCGCAGCCGACCGAGCAGCCGTCGGGCCGACGGCCCGAAGTTCATCGACTTCTCGGCGGGCATCCCCGCGCTCATCCAGGGCGGGCCGCCAGCCGGCCGGCCGGCCGGCAGCCGCTTCGGCGTCGCCGCGCCGCCGCCGGGTTGCTGCGTGTCACCGCCCGGCTTCTGACTGGGTACGGTCGCGGTCCGCGACTCGTCGGGCTCGCTCATGCCGCCACCTCCGCCGTCTGCTGGGAAGCCACGATCTCGGCGTACGTCGGGCAGGTCTGCACCAACTCCGCATGTCGTCCCACTCCGACGACCCCTCCGTTCTCGAGCACGATGATCTGGTCGGCGTCGACGATCGTGGACACCCGCTGGGCCACGATCACCACTGCCGACTGCGCGGTGACCGGGCGCAGTGCCGCCCGCAGCCGCGCGTCGGTGCCGAGGTCGAGCGCCGAGAACGAGTCGTCGAAGAGGTAGATCTCCGGCTGCCGGACCAGGGCCCGGGCGATGGCCAGGCGTTGCCGCTGTCCACCGGAGACGGTGCTGCCGCCCTGGGCGATCGGCGCGTCCAGGCCGCCGGGCATCTGGGCCACGAAGTCGCGGGCCTGCGCGATCTCCAGCGCCGCCCACAGTTCCTCGTCGGTGGCGTCCGGGTTGCCGTAGCGCAGGTTGCTGGCGACCGTGCCGGTGAACAGGTACGGCCGCTGCGGCACCAGGCCGATGCGTCGCCACAGCTCGTCCGGTTCCAATTCGCGGACGTCCACCCCGTCGACCAGCACCGCGCCGCCGGTGACGTCGACCAGGCGGGGTACGAGCGACAGCAGTGTCGTCTTGCCCGCGCCGGTGCTGCCGATGATCGCGGTGGTGGTGCCCGCGGTGGCCGTGAAGGAGATGTCGCGCAGCACCGGCTCGACCGCGCCCGGGTACTGGAAGCGCACCCCGCGCAGCTCCAGCTCGGCCCGGGTGGGCAGCTCGGTGACCGGCGCGGCGGCGGGGACCACCGAGGAGTCGGTGTCCAGCACCTCCACGATCCGCTCGGCGCAGACCGCGGCCCGGGGCACCATCATCAGCATGAACGTGGCCATCATCACGGCCATCAGGATCTGCATCAGGTACTGCAGGAACGCGGTGAGCGCGCCGATCTCGATCGCGCCCGAGTCGACCCGCTGCGCGCCGAACCAGAGCACCGCCACGCTGGACACGTTCAGCACCAGCATGACCACCGGGAAGATCAACGCCATCAGCCGTCCGGTGCGCAGGGCGGTGGCGGTCAGGTCGGCGTTGGCGACACCGAAGCGGTCCGTCTCGTACGGCTCGCGGACGAAGGCGCGGACCACCCGGATGCCGGTGATCTGCTCACGTAGCACCCGGTTGACCGTGTCGATCCGGGTCTGCATCAGCCGGAAGCCCGGCACCATCCGCCGAATGATCGCGCTCAGCGCGACGGCCAGCACCGGCACGCTGACCAGCATCAGCCAGGAGAGCCCGATGTCCTCACGCAGCGCCATGAAGACGCCGCCGACGCTCATGATCGGCGCGGCGACCAGCATGGTGCAGCTCATCAGCACGAGCATCTGCACCTGTTGCACGTCGTTGGTGTTGCGGGTGATCAGCGACGGTGCGCCGAACCGGGCCACCTCACGGGCGGAGAAGAGGTTGACGTGCGCGAACAGCCGGGCGCGGACGTCCCGGCCGAAGCCCATCGCGGTCCGGGCGCCGAGGTAGACGGCGGCGATCGAGCAGACGATCTGGACCAGGCTGACCAGCAGCATCCAGCCGCCGGTGTGCACGATGTAGGCGGTGTCGCCCCGGGCCACGCCCTTGTCGATGATGTCGGCGTTGAGGCTGGGCAGGTAGAGCGAGGCCATGGTGCCCACGAACTGGAGCAGCACCACCGCCAGCAGCGGTCTCTGGTACGGGCGCAGTTGACCGCGCAGCAGTCGGATCAGCATGACGGTTCCTCCACGTCGGTGGGTCGTCCGGTCCGCGGGTCGTGGCCGCCGCCGATGACTTCGAGTAGGAACTCCCGGATCACCTGGGCCTTCGCCGGATCGGCGTCGACCGAGGTGAGCGGGCGTCCGGAGTGCATGAGAGCGCCGAGGGCCGCGACCCGCTCCCGGCCGGCGGGGGTGAGGGCGAGTCGGATGCTGCGCCGGTCGCTGTCGTCGCGCTGCCGCTCGACCAGGCCGTCGCGTTCGAGGGTGTCGACGATGCCGGTCAGGGTGGCCGGGCGGACGAATCCCTTCTCGGCCACCTGGCGGTGGGGCAGCTCGCCGTGGCGGGCGAGCGTCATCAGGGTGATCATGCCGGCCTGGGTGAGGCCGTGCTCCTCGGCGAGGTAGCGGTTCCACCGTTGCCCGACGAGGTGCCCGGCCACCACCAGCAGCCGACCGAGCGGCACATCTTGAAGGGTGACGAGTTCCACGGGAGTAGATTAGCCACCTGATAGTCAGGGGCCAAACGAAATAGCCGCAGCCGTGGCGACGAACACGAGTTGCAGGACGGTCCGCTGCCCGAGCGGGGTGACCGGGCGTCCGGCGAGGGTCAGCCTCCTGCGCGCGGCCGAGACGTTGGCCGGGAACATCGCGAGCATGAGCAGGCCGAGCCCGGCCGCGGCCAGCCGGGCGGTCGCCGGGATCAGCAGCCCGACGGCGCCGACCAGCTCCAGTGCGCCGGTGACGGTGACCAGCAGATCCGGCCGGGGAAGGCCGGGCGGGACCATCGCGATCAGGCCGGCCCGGCGCTGGCCGACGAAGTGCGCGAGGCCGGTCACCAGGAACAGCAGTGCCAGCCCGACCCGTAGCGCGGGATGCCAGCCGTCGAGTACGGCGACGCCGGCCAGGCCGGCCAGTCGGGCCAGGGCGGTGCCGACCACGAGCGCGATCAGGGGTGCCATCGAATCCTCCTCGGCGCAATCTTGTCGATGACAAGATTGCGCGACGGAGTGGCATCTTGTCAATGGCAAGATAGGATCCGGGCATGACCGAGACGCGCGGCTACCACCACGGCGACCTCCGTCGCACCCTGCTCGCGGCGGCGCTCGACGCGATCGAGGAGGTCGGGCCAGCCGCGTTGAGCCTGCGCGACCTCGCGCGTCGGGCCGGTGTCTCGCACGCCGCGCCCGCCCACCACTTCGGCGACAAGGCCGGCCTGCTCACCGCCCTCGCCGCTCAGGGCTTCGACCTGCTGGCCCAGACGTTGAGCGTGGCGGGAGACGACCTGTTGGCCGCCGGAGTCGCGTACGTCGACTTCGCCGTCGGGCACCGCGCGCACTTCGAGGTGATGTTCCGGCCCGAGCTGTACCGGGCCGACGACGCGGAGCTGATCGCCGCCCGGGAGCGCGCCGGCGCCGCCCTGCGTTCCGGAGTCGCCGCACTGCCAACCGGAGGCGACGCCGACCGGGACGCCCTCGCCGCCTGGTCGATCGCCCACGGCTTCGCAACCCTCTGGCTGGCCAACGCCCTCCCCGACCGGGTAGGCGACAACCCGAGCGAGGCGGCCCGCCAGGTCCTGAGCCGCCTAACCCCCTAACCCCAGCCCCCGCCGCCGCCCCCGCCGGCCTCTCCGCCCCCGCCCCCGCCCCCCTCGGTTGATCATGAAGTTATTGCCCCGACACGCCGATGCGGGAGGCAATAACTTCATGATCAACGGGGTGGGGCGTGGGTGGGGTGGGGGTGTGGGGTGTGGGGTTACCAGCTTGTGGGGAGGGGCATTCCTTCGGTGAAGCCGGCGGCGCTCTGCACGCCGACGATCGCTCGTTCGTGGAACTGCGTCAGGTCCCGCGCTCCGGCGTAGGTGAAGGCGCTGCGTACCCCGGCGATGATCTCGTCGATCAGATCCTCGACGCCGGGCCGGGTCGGGTCCAGATACATCCGCGCCGAGGAGATGCCCTCCTCGAACACCGCCTTGCGGGCCCGGTCGTACGGGCTGTCGTCGGCGGTACGGGCGCTTACCGCCCGCGCCGAGGCCATCCCGAAGCTCTCCTTGTACCGCCGACCGTCCGGTTCGGTGTAGAGGTCACCCGGGGACTCGTAGGTGCCGGCGAACCAGGAGCCGATCATCACGTTCGACGCGCCGGCGGCGAGCGCGAGCGCCACGTCGCGAGGGTGTCGCACCCCGCCGTCGGCCCAGACGTGCCGGCCCAGCTGACGGGCCGCCGTCGAGCAGTCCAGCACGGCGGAGAACTGCGGCCGGCCCACGCCGGTCATCATCCGGGTGGTGCACATCGCGCCCGGCCCGACACCCACCTTGATGATGTCCGCGCCGGCCTCGACCAGGTCGCGTACCCCCTCGGCGGTGACCACGTTGCCGGCCGCCACCGGAACGCCCGGGTCCAGCTTGCGCACCGCCCGCAACGCCGAGATCATCCGCTCCTGGTGGCCGTGCGCGGTGTCCACGACCAGTGTGTCCACACCTGCCTCCAGCAGCGCGGCGGCCTTGCCGGTCACGTCACCGTTGATCCCGACCGCCGCGGCGATACGCAGTCGCCCCCGGTCGTCCACCGCCGGTGTGTAGAGGGTGGCCCGCAGCGCGCCCTGCCGGGTCAGCACGCCGACCAGCCGACCGTCGGCGTCCACCACCGGGGCGAGCCGGCGCCGGCCGGCGGAGAGCAGATCGAAGCCGGTACGCGGGTCCGCGTCCGCCGGGACGGTGTGCAGCTCGGTGGACATCACGTGCCGCAGCTGGGCGAACCGGTCCACGCCCGTGGTGTCCGCCTCGGTGACCACGCCCATCGGCCGACCGGCCTCGTCGACCACGATCACCGCGCCGTGCGACCGCTTCGGCAGGAGGTGGATGGCGTCCCCGACGGTCTCGGTGGGGCCCAGGGTGATGGGTGTGTCGTAGACCAGGTGCCGCTGCTTGACCCAGGCGACGACGTTCGCGACGACCTCGATCGGGATGTCCTGCGGGATCACGGCGATCGCGCCCCGCCGGGCCACCGTCTCGGCCATCCGCCGCCCGGCGACCGCCGTCATGTTCGACACCACCAGCGGGATGGTGGTGCCGGTGCCGTCACCGGTGGACAGGTCGACGTCCAGCCGGGAGCCGAGGTCGGAGCGGGCCGGCGCCATGAAGACGTCGGTATAGGTCAGGTCGTGCGCGGGAACCGCGCCGTGAAGGAAGCGCACCCGAACATCATTCCTGCTCGCGCCCACTCCCGCCGCCGCTGGTGGCCCAAACCACCCCCACCGCCCGGTCCTGTGCGGCGGGTCACCAGCCGACGGTGTCGGCCGTCGCGCGCGCCGGCACCGCCGTGGGCTGCGGTCCGTCGCGCGCGCCCGCGCCGCCGTGGGCTGCGGTCCGTCGGGTACGCCGGCGCCGTCGTGGGCCCGGCCCGCCGCTTACGCCGGCACCGCCGTGGGCCCGGCACCGTCGTGGGCCGGTCCGTCGTGGGCCGGTCCGTCGTGGGCCGGTCCGTCGCGAAGCGGGCGGTCCCGGCGGATCGGGTCAGTCGCGGGTGGCTGCCTCGTAGGCCGAGCGAAGCTCGTCGACCGCTCGTCGGGCGTGCGGGTCGGGCCGGGGGACGCCGAGGTGCACCTCGCGTAGGTCGTCCATGAAGCGGGTGAGCAGTTCCGGGCCGCCGTCGCGGAGCAGTTCGGCGCGCACCCGCAGGCGACGGTCGCCACCGCGATGGGCCAGCCCCCACGAGCCGAGCGCTGCCATGATCGGCACTGTCTGAATGCCCGCCTCGGTGAGTGAGTAGGCGGCCCGCTGCCCCCGTCGGGCGTCCTCACGGGTGAGCAGGCCCGCGGCGGTGAGGCGCCGCAGGCGGCTGCTGAGAATGTTCGGCGCGATGCCCTCCTCACTGCCAGCGAGCAGCTCGCGGAAGTGCCGCCGATTGCCGAACATGATGTCCCGAAGAACGAGCATCACCCACGGATCGCCCAGGACCTCGACCGCCTGATTGATCGGGCAACCCGAGCGTGGCGCCGAATCCATCAAGCCCTCCTCGCAAGTGATTGCATCTTGCTATCACCTCATCCTAGGGTAGGTCGAAGCAGTTGCATATCGCTATCACTGAGGGAGGGTCCATGTCGGGGCGATTCGTGTACTGGATGAACGTGTCCGCCGATCTGTTGATCGAGCGTGCTCATGGCGAGCAGGGCGGCGGCACCTGGATGCGCATCGGGGAGTCACTGCACCACGAGTTCAACGCGCGGGCGCGGGCGCTGTCGCTCATGGTCCAGGGGCGCACGATCTACGAGACGATGGAGGGATTCTGGCCGGCAGCGCGCGACGACGACTCGTCGCCCGGCTACCTGCGCGAGTACGGCGAGATCTGGACCTCGAAGCCCAAGGTGCTGGTCTCCCGCACGCGTACCAGCGCCGAGCACAACACCGAGATCATCGGCGGCGACGATGCCGTCGGCGAGCTCGCGGAGCTACGGCGGCGCACCGACGGTGACATCGGCGTCGGTGGCGCCACACTGGCTACGGCGCTGCTCCGGGCAGGGCTGCTCGACGAGCTGCTGCTCTTCACGCACCCCGTCATCCTCGGTACCGGCCGCCCACTGTTCGACAGCCACGACGAGCCGCTGGAGCTGGACCTGCTGGAGCAGGCGCGCTTCGACGAGGGCGTCACTCTCCATCGATACGCCGTCCGGAACGTGCGCACGCCGCTGCCGCAGACCGCGTAACCGACTCCGCGCCGAGCCAGCCCCGCGGCTGCCTCGCCAGCAACAGGGGTCTCGCGCTCGCCCCTCAGGCGATGGTGCAGATGGCGGCGCCGGCGGTGATCACGGCACCGACCTCGGCGGTGAGCCCGCTGACCGTACCCGCCTTGTGGGCGTGCAACGGCTGCTCCATCTTCATCGCCTCGAGCACCACCACCAGGTCGCCTTCGGCCACCGTGTCGCCCTCGGCGACCGCGATCTTGACGATGGTGCCCTGCATGGGAGAGGTGAGCGCGTCGCCACCGACCGGGGCGCCCGCCTTGGCCCCGCCTCCGCGCCGGGTCGGCTTACGGGAGGCGGGTGCCGCGGTGGTCGTACTCCCGCCGAAGCCGGCGGGGAGGCTGACCTCGAGGCGCTTGCCGCCGACCTCGACCACGACGGTGTCGCGTTCGGCCGGCGCCTCGGCGGCGCTGGCGGCGGCGGCGAACGGCGGCACGGTGTTGTGGAACTCGGTCTCGATCCACCGGGTGTGCACGGTGAACGGTTCGGCGGTGAACGCCTCGTCCCGCACGACCAGGCGGTGGAACGGCAGCGCGGTGGCCATCCCGTCGAGGACCATCTCGTCCAGCGCGCGGCGGGCGCGTTCCAACGCTTCGGTCCGCGTCTCACCGACGATGATGACCTTGGCGAGCAGCGAGTCGAAGTTGCCGCCGATCACGTCGCCGGCTGAGATGCCGGCGTCCACCCGGACGCCCGGGCCGCTGGGCAGGCGCAGCGTGGTGACGGTGCCCGGCGCGGGCAGGAAGTTGCGGCCCGGGTCCTCGCCGTTGATCCGGAACTCGATGGCGTGCCCGCGCGGCGTCGGGTCCTCGGTGATCCGCAGCTTCTCGCCGTCGGCGATCCGGAACTGCTCCCGGACCAGGTCGATGCCGGCGGTCTCCTCGGTGACCGGGTGCTCGACCTGAAGTCGGGTGTTGACCTCCAGGAAGGAGATCGTGCCGTCCTTGCCGACCAGGTACTCCACAGTGCCGGCGCCGTGGTAGCCGGCCTCCCGGCAGATCGCCTTGGCGCTGTCGTGGATCTGGGCACGCTGGGCGTCGGTGAGGAACGGCGCGGGGGCCTCCTCCACGAGCTTCTGGTGCCGCCGCTGCAACGAGCAGTCCCGGGTGCCCACCACGATCACGTTGCCGTGCTGGTCGGCGAGGACCTGCGCCTCGACGTGCCGGGGCTGGTCCAGGTAGCGCTCGACGAAGCACTCGCCCCGGCCGAACGCCGCGACCGCCTCGCGGGTGGCCGACTCGAAGAGCTGGGGGATCTCCTCCATGGTCCGGGCGACCTTGAGGCCGCGTCCACCACCGCCGAACGCGGCCTTGATGGCGACCGGCAGCCCGTGGTCGACGGCGAACGCCATCACCTCGTCCGGGCTGCCCACCGGGTCCGGCGTGCCGGGGACCAGCGGAGCGCCGGCGCGCTGGGCGATGTGCCGGGCGGTCACCTTGTCGCCCAGGTCGCGAATCGCCTGCGGGGTGGGGCCGATCCAGGTCAACCCCGCGTCGATGACCGCCTGGGCGAAGTCGGCGTTCTCACTGAGGAAGCCGTAACCCGGGTGTACGGCGTCGGCGCCGGCCCGGGCGGCGACGTCGAGCAGCTTGTCGATGCGCAGGTACGTGTCGGTCGCGCTGTCCCCGCCGAGCGCGTACGCCTCGTCCGCGAGCGTGGCGTGCAGGGCGTCCCGGTCGGAGTCCGCGTACACGGCGACGCTGCCGAGGCCGGCGTCGCGGCAGGCGCGGATGACCCGGACGGCGATCTCGCCGCGGTTGGCGATGAGTACCTTGCGCACCTCGTGGCTCCTCCCGGGAAGTTACTGACCGGGAGTGTATCGGCCACCCGTGATGGCCCTAACGATCGCTCAGTGTGGGATGTGGCACTGACCTTAGTCAAACTTGGCTATTACGCTTGTGTGGTGTCTGCGACTCGGATGATGATTCTCGGCCTGGTGCGGTGGATGCAGCCCGTGCACGGCTACGACGTGCGCCGCGAGCTGCTGAGCTGGAGCGCCGACAAGTGGGCGAACGTGCAGCCCGGCTCGATCTACCACGCGCTGCGCAAGCTCACCGAGGAAGGGCTGCTCCGTGCCGTCGCCACCGAGCAGGTCGGCGCCCGTCCGGCCCGGACCACCTACGAGGTGACCCCCAAGGGCGAGGACGAGTTCGAGACGCTGCTGCGCAACTTCTGGTGGAACCTCAGCGAGCCGTCCGACCCCTTCGCGGTGGCCTTCTCCTTCCTGCCCGCCATGCCGCGCGCGGAGGCCGCCGCGGCCCTGCGCAACCGGGCCAATCTGCTGCGCGCCGGTGTCGAGTCGATGCGTGCCTCCCTGGAGTCGGACTGGGTGCGAAACCGCAAGCCGGTGCACGTGGGGTGGATGTTCGAGCTGTGGGCGGTGCGGGCGGAGGCGGAGATGGGGTGGTGCGACCGGATCGCGGAGCGGATCGACTCTGGAGTGTCGTACCTGCCTGCTGAGCTGGAGAACGTCGAGGGCTGGTCGGGGTGGAAAGAGCGCCAGGAGTCGAGGCCGCCGACCGAGGCGGAATAATCAACGTTGACTAAAAGAGTTATATCGCGTTAGCCTGCTGGCGGCACAGCGGGGGAGTGCGCCGTCCGGCGTCGTCCCACTCGACGGCCGGCACGGCCGGCCCGACCGACCAGGAGCAGAAATGATCGAGACCAGGGGGCTGCGGAAGTCGTTCCGCTCCCGCGCGGGTCGAGAGACGAAGACGGTGGACGCCGTGCGGGGCGTCAACCTCCAGGTCGCCGAGGGCGAGATCTTCGGCTTCCTCGGCCCCAACGGCGCCGGCAAGACCACCACGCTGCGGATGCTCGCCACGCTGATCGAGCCCGACGGCGGCGAGGCCACCATCGCCGGGGCCGACCTGCGCAAGGATCCGGCCGAGGTCCGCCGCCGGATCGGGTACGTCCCGCAGGGCGGCAGCACGTGGGACGAGTCCACCGCCCGTGAGGAACTGGTCCTGCACGCCCGGATGTACGGCATCGGCAAGGCCGACGCGCAGCAGCGCGCCGCCCGCGCGCTGGACGCCTTCCAGCTCACCGAGTACGCCGACCGCAAGTGCAAGACCTACTCCGGCGGCCAGCGCCGGCGGGTCGAGATCGCGCTCGGCATCATCCACGAGCCGAAGATCGTCTTCCTGGACGAGCCGACCACCGGCCTCGACCCGCAGAGCCGCGCCCACATGTGGGACGAGATCCGGCGACTGCGCAGCGACGGAATGACGGTCTTCATCACCACGCACTACCTGGACGAGGCCGACGCGCTCTGCGACCGCATCGCGATCATGGACAACGGCGAAGTCGTCGCCGAGGGCACCCCGGCCGAACTCAAGCGGGAGATCTCCGGCGACGTCGTGCTCGTCGGTCTCGACCTGGCCGCCACCCCGCAGGCCGCCCAGGCGCTCGACGGCGAGCCGTACGTCAACAAGCTGGAGACCGCCGACGAGGGCGGCCTGCGGCTCTACGTCGACGAGGGCGCCACCGCCATTCCCCAGGTGCTGCGCCGACTCGACCACGCCGGGCTGGAACTGCGCTCGATCGAGCTGCACCGGCCCAGCCTGGACGACGTCTTCCTGACCAAGACCGGCCGCTCGCTGCGCGAGTCCTGACCACCGGAGAGACGACCGATGAAATTCGCCCGCGACACGTGGCTGATCTTCCAACGGCAGATCCAGCTCCTGCTGCGCAACCCGGTCTGGGTCTTCGTCGGCGTGTTCCAGCCGGTGATGTACCTGCTGCTCTTCGCCCCGCTGCTCAAGCCGGCCCTGAACGCGCCCACCCAGGCCGCCGCCTACAAGATCTTCGTGCCGGGTCTGCTGGTGCTGCTGGCCATCTTCGGCGGCCTGTTCCAGGGCTTCGGCCTGATCGCCGAGCTGCGCGCCGGCGTCATCGAACGGTCCCGGGTCACCCCGATCAGCCGGCTCGCCCTGCTGCTCGGCCGCTCGCTGCGCGACGTGGTCTCGCTCATCGTGCAGGCGGTCATCATCACCCTGCTGGCGCTCCTGTTCGACCTGCGGGTGTTCATCGGTGACCTGCTGCTGGCGTACCTCATGCTCGCCCTCATCGCGCTCATGACCTCGGCCGTCTCGTACGGCGTCGCACTCAAGGTCAAGAGCGAGGACGCGCTGGCCCCACTGATGAACACCGTGGCGCAGCCGGTGCTGCTGCTCTCCGGCATCCTGCTGCCGCTGACCTTCGCACCGGGCTGGTTGCAGGGCATCGCCGACTGGAACCCGTTCTCCTGGGCGGTCGACGGCACGCGCGCGCTGTTCGCCGGCGACCTGGCCAGCGACAAGGTCTGGCAGGGCCTCACCATCACGGCGGTCCTCGCCGCGCTGGGGGTCTTCTGGGCCGCCCGCCAGTTCGCCCGCAGCGTCCGCTGACGCTGGCTTCGGGGTGCCCCCTCCTGAGGGGGCACCCCGAATTCGTGCTGTCGGCGCTGCGCGTTCGGTGGGCTGCCGGCGTTTCGTCGGCGTTCAGCAGTGGCGGCGTTCAGCGGTGGCGGCGTTCTGCGGTGGCGGCGCTGAGCGGTGGGGGCGTTCTGCGGTGGCGGCGCTGAGCGGTGGCGGCGGTCAGCGGTGGGGGCGGTCAGCGCACCCGGGCGAGGGTGAGGCCATCCGCGATCGGCAGCATCACCGGGTCGACCCGTACGTCGGCGAGCACCTCGTCGTTGAAGGCGGCGATCGCCCGGTCGTTGGCGTCCCGTGGGGCGATCACCCGCCCGCCGCGCAGCACGTTGTCGACGGCGATCACCCCGCCCGGCCGCATCCGGGGCACCAGCTCGGCCCAGTAGACCGGGTACCCGGTCTTGTCCGCGTCGATGAACGCGAAGTCCAGGTGACGCTCGTGCGGCAACTCCCGCAGCGTCTCGCCGGCCGGGCCGATCCGCAGGTCGATGCGGTCCTGCACGCCGGCGCGGGCCCAGTAACGCCGGGCGATGCCGGTGAACTCCTCGGAGATGTCGAAGCAGGTCAGCCTCCCGCCCTCGGGCAACCCCCGGGCGATGGCCAGCGCCGACAGGCCGGTGAACGTGCCAACCTCGACGGCCTGCCGTACGTCCAGCAGCCGGGTCAGGAACGTCAGGAACGCGGCCTGCTCCGGCGCCACCTGCATGGAGGCGTGCTCGGGCAGCACCGACCGGGTCTCCTCGGCCAGATCCTGGATGATCTCGTCCGGTGGGGCGCCGTGCGCGACCAGGTAGGCGTGCAACTCGTCGGTGAGCGGGATCGACTTCGTGGTCATGAGCGGACGTTACCCAGCGGCTCGACCGATTGGCCGCCCGGCGCGACCTTTGTCCACAGGTCCGTGATCTGCAGCCCCAGTTCGGCGAGGAGCCGACGCAGCAGCGGCATCGACAATCCGACCACGGTCCCCGGGTCGCCCTCGATCCGTTCCACGAATGGCCCGCCCAACCCGTCGATCGTGAACGCGCCGGCCACCGCCAGCGGCTCACCGGTGGCGACGTAGGCGGCGATCTCGTCGTCGCTGATGTCCGCAAAATGGACGGTCGTCGAGGCAACCGCCTCCGCGCGCCGCCCGCTGACACCGTCGATCAGACAGTGCCCGCTGTGCAGGACACCGCTGCGCCCCCGCATCCGCAGCCAACGCGCGGTGGCGTCCGCCGGATCCGCCGGCTTGCCGAGGATCTCCCCGTCGAACGCGAGCACCGAGTCACAGCCGATGATCAGGGTCCGCTGACTGGTGCCTGCTTCCGTGCTGGTGCCGGCTGGCGCGGTTGCCGTGGCGGCCGGACTCAGCCGGCTCAGCACTGCCTCTGCCTTGAGCCGAGCCAACTCCAGACACAGGTCCTCGGCCCGATCGGTCACCACCAGGGATTCGTCCACCCCGCTGACCAGCACGTCCGGCTCAATGCCGGCGGCCTGGAGAGACTTACGACGGGCAGGGCTGGCCGAGGCGAGCACGAGGCGGAGTGGCAGAGAATCAGACACCAGCCCGACGTTACCGGCTCACCACCCACCACACCGGTCCACCCGGCCGCGCCGCGCTCGACGCCGTGCTCTTCATGCCCACACGGCCCGCGCTCTTGATCCACTCCACATCACCGATATCGGCCTATCAACCAGCAACAAAAGCCCCACATCGCCGATATGAAGTCGATCAGCCTGTCGGCACCACCGTGATCGACTCGACTTCATGGATATCGGGGTATCCCGCTCGCCCGGACACCCCGATATCAAGGATCCCGAGTCGATCAACGCGCCCCGGCTCGATCAGCGACTGATTCTGGGCGGCGGATCATCACCGCGCCGCCGACGCCGCGCCACCAGCGCCCATCCGACCCCGACGGCCACGATCACGGCGAGAGTGGCCAGGCCGCGAGCTGTCGCGCCATCACCGCCCTCACCAGGCCGATCGCCGGCCGCCGCGGTCGAGCCAGTCGCGGCCGGAGCGCTCACCGACTCAAACCCCAACGGGGGTACGTCTGCCGTCAGCGCTGCCACAAGATCGATCACGCCGTACCCGTACTCGTCGTCCCGGCCTGGCGGACCCTTGTCGATGGCCGTGGCCGTAAGCCGATGGGCTACCTCCTGGGCCGGCAGGTAGGGATACTTCGACCTGATCAACGCCGCCGCCCCAGCCACAATCGCCGTCGCGCTCGAAGTACCCGTGCCCTTCGAGTACTTTCCGCCGTAGCTGGTGCTGTAGATATCGACCGCGGGTGCGACCACGTCGATCTCTGGGCCGGTCACCGAAACGGCAGCATGCTGTCCGTCGCGGTCCACGCCACCAACAGCAATTACGCCTTCTTCGGTCGCTGGGTATGAACCAGGCTGGTAAGGCGTATTTCCCACTGCTGCCACCACAATTATGTTCGCGGCGAGGGCGGCTTCTACTGCCCTGATGAGTCGCGGCGTTGATGCCCCTCCGCTGGATATATTGATGACTTGAGCTCTCTTGGATGTCGCAAATTCGATAGCCGCAGCAAGGTCATCGGCTTCTCCGAAATTGTCCGACGCGGAGGCCATGATAGGGAGGATTTTAGATCGGGGGGCAATGCCCAGGGCGCCTTTTCCTGCAGTCCTGCCATGCGCTGCGATCAGTCCTGCCATGCTCGTGCCGTGGCTGTTCGAATCTTTGTGACCATCTCCTGAGCCGCCAGCGACAATGTCGGCTCCCGTCAGCAAGTTTCCGCTGAGGTCGGGATGGGGGTCGACGCCGGTGTCGGGCACGGCGACAACGACCCCTTCGCCCTTGCTAATTAACTGCGCTTCGGTGACCTTTAAGAATGCGAGATGCCATTGATCGTTCCGGATTCGTTCGACGTCAGCGGGCATCGGGTCGGCGTGCGTGGAACGTGGAGATAACGCTAGGGTGAATCCCGCGAGTGACAGTTGCAGGATCAACGCGGCTGCCATGGACTTGGCAAAACTTGACATTATCGACTAAAGCCGATTGCTGGCCCTGGGTCAATAGGTCCTTCATCGCTCGGTGGACGGACCACCGGCGCTACGCCCTTATCGGTCTCCCATGGATGATCGGGATCCCAAGGAGGCGCATTGTCGTTGTCTGCCCCCCTTCGAGAATTCGGCCGAAGAGCGGTCGACTGAATGCCCGGGGGAGTTGTCAGTCCAGGCGCGCCGCCCACCGGGGAAATGCCCAGCGTTGCCGACGGCCCGCGCCCGGCTCCAGGTCGAGAACCCGCACCCCCGCTCGGCGCTGTGCCCGCTCCTCCGCCACCGATGACACCGCCGATTGGGTTTACTCGGCGAGGCGAATTTTGGGTGGGGCCAGGCTGGTTGACGCCCATCCCTGACATGCCCCCAATGAGGCCCGGTGACATGGGTCGGCTGGCAGTCGGTGGTGTCGGGCCCTTCGGAAGGTTCCCAGTTCCGATCTGCGGTTTCGTGGCTCCAAAGCGACGTGACGTCGGGTCACTGACAGGCCCGACTGGGAAGCCGGATGCCAGGCCCGGAGACGTTGCGGGTGGCGCTAATGGAGGAGTGCCGGCTACGGGCGAGTTCGGGCTCGCTGTGGCCGGGGTCAGAGCCGAACTCGTTCCACCTAGTACCGGCCCCACTCCTGACGGAGTCTGAACAGGCGTATGCCCGGAGGAAGGCCCGTTCCCCACCTGCAACCTCGGAGGGTTCGTTGGCGTCATCGGTACGGCGACGATGGGAGGGATGGCCGGGCCTTGGGTGCTGGTGCCGTAAGCATCTGCGTCGTTTGGCTGGTGGCCTGCTCGGCGAGGCGGCGGCGGGGGTTTTTGGAGGGTGGCTTGGGCTTGTTGGAGTTCGCCGCTGAGGTTGAACATCATGGCCCGCGCCTGCACGTTCAGCCGTTCCAAGTCGCTGTCCGTCACCGGTGACTCGACAACCCGACTACCCATGATCGCTTTGGGGTCGGCGGCTGTGGCGTCGTACGCCTGCTTCTGCTGGAGCTTGGTCGCGTACTCCTCGTGGATTTTGCGAAGCTCGGCGCGGGTGGTGCCGATGGCCTGGGTGGCGGCGGACAGCGCGGTGTAGTTCGCGGCGGCCGCGTCGTGTGTGTGCCGCACCTTGGCGATCAGGTCGTCGAGTTGGGCGAGGTACGTGCCGGAGGCGGCGCTGGTTTCCGGGGGCCACGCTTCGGCGAGCCCGCGCCGGTACTCCTGGAGCCGGCCGAGGTGGATCTGGGCCAGGTCGCAGACCTTGCGCCACCCAGCGACCTGTTTCCAGTGGTTGGTGGTGTCGTGGTCCTGGAGGCACGCCCACATGCTGTTGACGTCCATCAGGTGCCAGTCGGTCTGGCCGGAGGTGCGGCCGCCACCTCGTTCGATCATGGCAGGACCACCGGCCTCTGGCTCTCGGGACCGGTGGGGTCGGTCAGCGTCGGCGTCCGGCCGCCGGGCAGGACGGTGCCGGGGTCGGCGAGGGCCCGCTGAACGTCCACGGCGCGGGCGGCGGAGAAGGCGTCGCTGTCGGCGTACTGGGTGGCGACCCGGTCGGCGACGGCGGCGAGGTGGCCGGTTGCGCCCCGAACGGCGTACACCATGTCGGCGGTGGCCTGCTGCGTCTCGTGGTGGGCGTGCAGGAAGGTGACCAGCTCGATGAACGCGTCGCAGGGGTTGGGCACCTTCGCGGACATGTCGTCGGCGATGTACGACAGGTGGGGCGCGTAGTTGCGTTCGACCTCGGCGGCGAGCCGGTCGGCGAACTCGCGGAGCTGGCGGATGTCGGCCTCGATGCCGCCGTAGCTGTGCAGCCAGGGCGCCGGCTGGTCCTCTTCGGGGATCATCGATCCTCCCTATCCGTCACGGCACCGTTTCCCTGAGTGAGATTAACGGCTGGACGCCATCCTGGCAGCCCCCATCGGGACGGCCCGGGTCAGCGAGGAAGGCGGGGAAGGCGGGGAAGGCCGGAGGCACGCCAGGTGTCGGGGCGGGCCGGCCGGCCGCTGCGGGCCCACGCGGACGCGGTCTGTGGCGCGGGGGCGGCGGCCGGGCGGGACCGCACGATGACCGCACCGACCAGAGCGGCCAACTCCTCGGCGGTGGGCACGCCGCGAACGACCCGGAACAGCGGCTCTTCGGCAGACATGCCGCCAGGGTACGCGGCCCGAAGTCATCCGAAGCGAACAGTGGCGTGCCGGCGGTGTGAGCGTCGGCGGGTCCGGGTACCGTCTCAGCGATGTCGAACGCGCTCCCCCAACTCGTCGCTGACCGATACCGGCTTCTGTCGCCGCTCGGCCAGGGCGGCATGGGTCGGGTGTGGAAGGCGCGCGACGAGGTGTTGCACCGCGACGTCGCCATCAAGGAGTTGGTGCCGCCCCCCGGCCTCACCGACGAAGAACGCCGCGAGATGCGGGAGCGTTCGCTGCGCGAGGCGCGGGCCATCGCCCGGCTCAACAACGTCAACGTGGTACGCATCTTCGACGTCCTGCGCACCGATGGCGACCCGTGGATCGTCATGGAGTACGTGGCGTCGAGGTCTCTGCAGGACACCCTCGCCGAGGACGGGCCGGTGTCGGTGGCCCGGACCATCGAGATCGGTCTCGGCGTGCTGGGTGCCCTCAACGCGGCCCACAAGGCGGGCGTCATGCACCGCGACGTCAAGCCGGGCAACGTGCTGCTGGGCGACGACGGCCGGGTCGTGTTGACCGATTTCGGTCTCGCCACGATCCCCGGCGACCCGAACGTCACCCGCACCGGCATGGTGCTCGGTTCGCCCGCGTACATCTCGCCGGAGCGGGCCCGGGAGGGCACCGCGGGGCCGGAGGCCGACCTGTGGTCGTTGGGCGCGACGCTCTACGCGGCGGTCGAGGGCAAGTCGCCGTACGCGCGGCCGTCCGCGATCGCCACGCTTGCCGCGCTGGCCACCGAGCCGATGCCGCCGCCGAAGAACGCCGGGCCGCTCAAGGCGGTGCTCAACGGGCTGCTCCAGAAGGACCCGAACGAGCGGATCACCGCCGAGGTGGCCGAGCGGCTGCTGCGCCGCGCCGGAGGCAAGCGGGCGCGGGGGATCTCACTGCTCGATGGCGTACGCCGGCCGGGGCCGAACGGTCCACGCGAGCCGCGCCCGCCGCTCGTGCCGGCGCCGCGCCCCGCCGAGGAGAGCGCCGCCCGCCCGGTGTCGCCGCCTGCGCCGCGTACCCCGCCGCCGGTCGCCGCGGCCGCGGCCGGGCCAGCAGCGGTCGACGCCTCGCCGACGGAGGTCGTACCGGCCGACGCCGACCCGACGGCGGCGGTGCCGGCCGAGCCGACCGCGACGATCGACCGCCCGGCCACGCCGGCCGCCGACCCGACCGCGACGGTGGCGGCCGCCGACGACAATCCCGACGACGGTACGGCGGACGCCGACGACGAGCCGACGGCCGTCGACGGGCCGCCGGTGGCGCCGGAGCAGCGCAAACCGTCGGCCCCGACGTCGGTCATGCCGCCGGTGAGTCCGGCCGGGCGCGCGGCGGTGCCGGTGTTCGACGGTACGAAGCCGAACAACACCCGCCGGAACGTCCTGATCGGTGCGCTGGTGGCCCTGCTGCTGGTCGGCCTCGTGGTGATCGTGCCGATGCTGACCAAGGGCGACGACACCGAGAGCCCGCAGGCCGACGCGACGACCGGGGCGGCCGCGTCGTCGGCCCCGGCGCAATCCTCCGCTCCGGCAGCGCCTCCACCCACCCCGGGCGCACCGAGTGCGACGCCCTCGGCCACGCCGTCGGCCGACCCGAACGCGCTGCCGGCCGGCTGGAAGCTGTACAAGGGGCCGACCTTGTCCATCCCGCTTCCACCCGGCTGGAGCGGCCGTCAGACCAACTCGGATACGGTCGTTTTCAACCAGTCCGGCGGGCCTGGCAAGATGCTGGTCCAGTGGACCCCCAGCCCGAAGAAGGACGCGGTCGTCGACTGGAAGGGCCAGGAACCGTACCGTCGGGGTCTGGTCAGCAACTACCAGTTGGTGGGCAGCATCAAGGCCTGCGACTGGTATCGGACCTGCGCCGACTGGGAGTGGTTGGAGACCCGGAACAACACCCGCATCCACGTGCGCAACCGGGGCTTCGTGACCGCCAGCAACCGGGGCTACGCCATCCGGTGGGAGATCGCGGAAAAGGACTGGCAGGCCAACCTCGCCAACTTCGACCAGATCGTCAAGGGCTTCAAGCCCGACCGGGTCAACTGACCCGCGTTCCGCACCTGCACGAACCTCTCTCGCATGTTCTTGCGTCGTTCGGGGTATCTGATCTCCAACGACGGAGGGAGGTGCGACATGGGTTACCGATACAGGAACGCCCAGCCCCGGCTGGCACTGTGGATGCTCGTCGCACTCGGCGATGTGGCACTGCTGCTGATCAGCGTTGGGCTTCCGGTACTCGTCGCGCTGTTCGGCGTCGTCGCCATCGCCGTTGGTGCGGTGGGCGTCCGGCGGCTCAGCCGGCGGGACGCGGTCGTCCGCGAGGACGCTCCGGTGATGGTGCCGGCGATGAGCCGTCGGCGGGCCTGACCCGTACGCGGTGGCGTGGCGGCAGCCGGACCGATTGTCGACCGTGAGGTGACCGTCGATCCCGCTGCCGCCAACCGCCCGATCAGGTGTTGTTGGCCAGCGCGATCAGTCGGCTCCGGTCACCGTTCCAGTAGTTGCGGTCCACGTTGCCGCTGATCCCGGAGACGGCGCCGCTGCTGGTGTACTGCCAGAAGCTCCACACCGGCGCACCGGCCGGCAGGGCGCCCGGCGTGCTCGACCAGCGGGCCAGCCAGAGCGGGTGGTTGGCCCACGGGCCGGTCCAGCTGCCCGTGCACTGGTTCCACCAGCTGGTGGTGGTGTAGATGACCGCGTACCGGCCGGTGCGGGACCGGTAGGTGTTCAGGAAGTCCTGCACCCAGTTGCGCATCCCGGTGGTGCTCAACCCGTAGCAGTAGCCCCCGCTGTACGGGTTGGCCTCGATGTCGAGCGCGGCCGGGAGGGTGCGGCTGTCGGCCGACCAGGCGCCCCCGTTGGACGCCAGGTAGTTGGCCTGGGTCGAGCCGGCGGAGATGTTGGGCCGGGCGAAGTGGTACGCCCCGCGGATCACGCCGGCGTTGTACGCGTTGACGTAGTTCGCGTTGAAGCTCGGGTCCTTGTAGCTGGTGCCCTCGGTTGCTTTGATGAAGGCGAACTCGATGCCCGCGTTGCGGACGCTGGTCCAGTTGATGCTGCCCTGGTAGTTGGACACGTCGACGCCGGCGGTGGTGGCTGCCGCCGCCGGGCCGGAGGTCGCGACCAGGGTCGCCGCCGCGGCGGCGAGGACGGTGAGGCCGGCCGCGAGCGCGCGGCGCAGCGATGATCGGGTACGGGCCATGAGTGCCTCCAGGAACGCCGGTCTATTGACGACCATCTTTGGAGCTTACTGCCCTAGATCACAAGAGTTGTCGAGAAAACTTTCATCGACGGCTGTCGGTGGCTCCCGAGGATTGCGGTGCGGAGACGCTCAGCGCAGGGTGGCCGGGTCGAGCTGCCAGCGGAACGGCTCGACGACGCTCAAGGTCTCGCCGGCCTTGGCCACCTGGTCCTCGACGTAGTGCTCGCCGTCCAGCCGGTAGAGCCGAAGCGAGTGACCGTCGCCGTCCTGCTCGACCAGCAGATACCAGGGGATTCGCGCGATGGCGTAGAGCTGCATCTTGACCAGCCGGTCGGCGGCGGCGTTGCCGGGCGAGACGATCTCGCAGACCAGCACCACCTCGGCCGCCTCCACCACCGTGCCCTCGTCGTCGGTATTGGCGACGATGGCGTCCGGTATGGCGATCCGATCGACCCCGAGCCGCACGTTGACCGCCTCGAAGACGAGGAGGTCCTGTGCCCGCACCGCTCGGCGCAGGCTGTAGACGAGTTCCCACGACACCAACTGATGCCGCTTGCTCGGGGCAGGGCTCACGATCAGGCTCCCGTCGAGCAGCTCGATGCGGTCAGGCGTCTCGCCCAAGGCGAAGTAGTCGGCCTCGGTCCACAGGCCGATGTGCGGCTCCAGGGGCGCTGCGCTCACCCGCTTTCACCTCCCGCTCGACTCGCCACCCGATCAGTCTCCCAGGATACGGGCCGGTGCCTCGGGAACGACACGGAACGCCGCCGGTAGGCTCGCGCCCCATGATGTCGATCGACGGGCTGGGCGAGAAGTGGGACACGCTGTTCGGCGCTCAGCCGGACCCGCCCCCGCTGCTGGTGCTGATAACCGCCGCAGTCGCGCTGGTGGTGGTGTCCACCCGGCTGCCCTGGCGGATCGCCCGCAACGCCATCACCATCGCGCACGAGGGCGGGCACGCGCTGGTCGCCCTGCTCACCGGCCGCAAGCTGCGCGGCATCCGGCTGCACTCGGACACCTCCGGCCTGACGCTCTCCGCCGGTCGGCCCACCGGGCCGGGCATGATCCTCACGCTGCTCGCCGGCTATGTCGCCCCGCCGCTGGTCGGGTTGGCTGGCGCCTGGCTGCTCGGCGGCAACCGGATCACGCTGCTGCTCTGGGTGGCGGTGGCGCTGCTGCTCGCCATGCTGGTCATGATCCGCAACGCCTTCGGCGTGGTGTCGCTGCTGGTCACCGGGGCGCTGGTGCTCGCCGTCTCGTGGTACGCCACGCCGCAGGTGCAGGCCGCGTTCGCGTACACCGGGGTGTGGTTCCTGCTGCTGGGCGGGGTGCGGCCGGTGGTGGAGCTGCAACGGCTGCGCTCCCGCGGCCGGATGCCCGCCTCCGACGCCGACCAGCTCGCCGGGCTGACCCCGTTCCCGGCGTTCTTCTGGGTGGTCCTCTTCGCCCTGGTCAACCTGGCCGCCCTGGTCGCCGGCGCGCTTCTGCTCACCGGCTCCATCCTCACCGACGCCGGCCTGACGCTCTGACCCTGCCGGGGCAGAATGAGGCCATGCGATACGTGATCATCGGGGCGGGCGCGGTCGGCGGGACCATCGGCGTACGGCTGGCACAGGCCGACCGGGACGTGACAGTGGTGGCGCGCGGCGCGCACCTGGACGCGATCCGGGAGCGCGGTCTGACGCTGCGGCAGCCCGACGGCGACGTGACCGCCCGGCTGGCTGCCGTCGACGGCCCGGGCGACCGACCGTTGCCGGCCGACACGGTGCTGGTGCTCACCGTCAAGTCGCAGGACACCGAGGCCGCGCTGGCGACGTGGGTGGACGCGCCGGTCGCCGGTGGCGGCACGGCCGGCGAGCGGCTGCCACTGGTCACCGCGCAGAACGGGGTGGCGAACGAGCGGGCCGCCCTGCGGCTCTTCGCCGACGTGCACCCGATCTGCGTCTGGCTGCCGGCCACCCACCTCGACCCGGGCGTGGTGGTGGCCAACGGGCACCCGCACCCCGGGATGCTCCACATCGGCCGGTACCCGGGCGGCGCCGACGACGCCGACCGGGCGATCGCCGCCGACCTGACCGCCGCCGGCTTCGTCGCGCCGGTGCGCGAGGACGTGCTGCGCTGGAAGTACGGCAAGCTGCTCAGCAACCTCGGCAACGGCCTCCAGGCGTTGCTCGGGCAGGACATCCCGGACGCGTTGGCCGAGCGGGTACGCGCCGAGGGCGTCGCCGCGCTCGCCGCCGCGCGCATCCCGCACACCTCCCCGGACGAGGAGAAGGCCGAACGCGGCGACCTGGTCCAGCAGCGCCCGGTCGACGGCGCGGGCCGCTCCGGTGGATCCACCTGGCAGAGCCTCGCCCGGGGCGCCGGCTCGACCGAGGTCGACCACCTCAACGGAGAGATCGCGCTGCTCGGCCGGCTGCACGGCGTACCGACGCCGGCCAACGTGGCCGTGCAGCGGGCGGTACGGCGTGCCGCCCGGGAGCGGATCGCGGCCGGCGCGTTCCCGCTCGCCGAGCTGGAGAAGATGATCGCCTGACCCGGGCAACCGACGGCCGTGCCCGGCGCGTGTTCCCTGCGACCGACACGGGGAGGTAGCGGGTGCCGGACGTCGACGGGTTCGACGAGTTCTACCGGGGGAGTCGACAACGGCTGCTCGGTTTCGTCTACGCCCTCACCGGCGACCGGGTCGAGGCCCAGGACGCGGTGCAGGAGGCGTACATCCGGGCGTGGCAGCGCTGGTCGACGATCAGCGGGTACGACGACCCGGAGGCGTGGGTGCGGGTGGTGGCCAGCCGTATCGCGGTCAGCCGCTGGCGCAGCCTGCGCAGTCGCGCCCGCGCGTACCTGCGCCACGGGGCGACCGAGACCGTGCCCGGGCCGGGCACCGACACGGTCGAGGTGGTCGCCGCGCTGCGTCGACTGCCCGAGGAGCAGCGCACCGCCATCGCCCTGTACTACCTGATGGGCATGCCGGTCGCCGAGGTGGCGCGGGAGACCGCCGCCCCGGTGGGCACGGTCAAGGCCCGACTCTCCCGGGGGCGTACCGCGCTCGCCGGTCTGCTCGCCGTCTCTGATCTGGAGGAGGCAACCGATGCGTGACGACGACCTGGCATTCGTCGAACGGGTCCACCGGGACCTACGTGACGTCAGGTGGCCGGAGCCCGAGGAGATCCGGGCGACCGCCCGCAGGCGTAGGCGTCGCACTGTCGCGTTGGCGGCGGTCGCGGTGCTCGCGGCGGTGACCGGCCCGGCGTACGCCATGACGGAACGCACGTCGGCTCCGCCGACTGCTGCCTTGCCTGCGGCGACGCAGAGCCCCGCCCGGGCGGAGATCCCACTTGACTCCCTGCTGACTGTCACCGAGGTGCCGGTGAAGAGCGCCGTGCAGCTCGGCGAAGCCGGCCTCGGTGAGGCCGTCCGGTTGGACCCGACGCTGCAGAGGTGCGGCGACGACCGGGGCGTGCCTGGGGTTCCCGCGTACTCCCGTTACTCGCGGTCGCAGACCCTGTTGTCGCCGACGAAGGACGGCGCCGCGCCGGTGCGGGTCGAACTCAGCCAAGACGTCTACCGCCTCGATCCGCTGGTGGGCGCGCGAGTCTTCACTCATCTGAGGGCGCTGCTCGACGCCTGCCCCGAGTGGCATCTCGCCGAGTCCATCGTGGTGGCGGGCGAGACGACGCCGAACGAGAGCAAGCACGCCTGGGAGACGGCGGCGAGCAACTTCGCAGGTGACGAGTCGATTCTGGTGCGCCACGTGCCGTTCGCTCCCCGTGGCCCGGCCTCCGGAAGGACGCTGCAGCGCTCCAGGCCGTTCGGGATGACCGTCGTGGTCCGGGTAGGCGACCTGATCACGGTACTGGAGCCCAATCCGGACCTGGGCCTACGCGACGCGGATCTTGAGGCGCTGGGCCGCACGGCCGCCCGGCGAATGTGTGCCGCCGCGAACCCGGCCTGCTGACCCTTCTTGACCCGCACAACATCAGGGATGTCGCTGCCTCCCGGGGCCGGGAGGCACTTTCCCCGAAGTTGCGCGGACCAAGCGAGCAGGGCGTCGCGCCTCAGAGCGGGATGTTGCCGTGCTTCTTCGGCGGCAGGGTCTCGCGCTTCGTGCGCAGGACCCGTAGCGCCCGGACGATCTGGGTGCGCGTCTCGTGCGGCGGGATCACCGAGTCGACGTACCCGCGCTCGGCGGCCACGTACGGGTTGGCCAGGGTGTCCTCGTACTCGGCGATCTTCTCGGCCCGGACCGCCGCCGGGTCCTCGGCGCCAGCCAGCTCCGAGCGGTAGAGGATGTTGACCGCGCCCTGCGCGCCCATCACGGCGATCTGCGCGGTCGGCCAGGCGAAGTTCAGGTCCGCGCCGAGGTGCTTGGAACCCATTACGTCGTACGCCCCGCCGTACGCCTTGCGGGTGATCACGGTGACCTTCGGGACGGTCGCCTCGGCGTACGCGTAGATGAGCTTGGCGCCCCGGCGGATGATGCCGTCCCACTCCTGGCCGGTGCCGGGCAGGAAGCCGGGAACGTCCACGAAGGTCAGCACCGGGATGTTGAACGCGTCGCAGGTGCGCACGAACCGGGCGGCCTTCTCGCTGGCGGCGATGTCCAGGGTGCCGGCGAAGTGCATGGGCTGGTTGGCCACCACCCCGACCGGGCGTCCCTCCACCCGCCCGTAGCCGACCACGATGTTCTGCGCGTAGAGCGGCTGGACCTCCAGGAACTCCCCGTCGTCCAGGACGTGCTCGATGACGGTGTGGATGTCGTACGGCTGGTTCGCCGAGTCCGGGACGAGCGTGTCCAGCTCGCGGTCCTCGTCGGTGATCGTCAGGTCGGCGGGGGCCTCGAAGACGACCGGCTCGTCGAGGTTGTTCGACGGCAGGTACGACAGCAGGGCCTTGACGTAGTCGACCGCGTCGTCCTCGTCGGTGGCGAGGTAGTGCGCGTTGCCGCTGCGGGTGTTGTGCGTGCGGGCTCCGCCCAGCTCCTCCATGCCGACGTCCTCGCCGGTCACCGTCTTGATCACGTCGGGGCCGGTGATGAACATGTGCGAGGTCTGGTCGACCATCACGGTGAAGTCGGTGACGGCCGGGGAGTAGACCGCACCGCCGGCGCAGGGCCCCATCACCAGCGAGATCTGCGGGATGACCCCGGACGCGCGGACGTTGCGGAAGAAGATCTCCCCGTACAGGCCGAGCGACACCACGCCCTCCTGGATGCGGGCGCCGCCGGAGTCGTTGATGCCGACGACCGGGCAGCCGATCTTCATGGCGAGGTCCATCACCTTGACGATCTTCTCGCCGAAGACCTCGCCGAGGGAGCCGCCGAAGACCGTGAAGTCCTGGGCGAAGACGCACACCTGCCGGCCGTCCACCGTGCCGTAGCCGGTCACCACGCCATCGCCGTACGGGCGGTTGCGCTCCAGCCCGAAGGCCGTGGACCGGTGCCGGGCCAGTTCGTCCAGCTCGACGAAGGAGCCCTCGTCGAGCAGCATCTCGATCCGCTCGCGGGCGGTCTTCTTGCCCCGGGCGTGCTGCTTCTCGACCGCACGCGCCGACCCGGCGTGCACCGCCTCGTCGACCCGGCGCTCCAGGTCCGCCAGCTTGCCCGCGGTGCTGTGGATGTTGGTCCCGGTCTCGGTAGTCACCCAGGGAATATAACGATGGTTCAGGTCGGTGCTGCTGTGCAGTACGCCTCAATACCTCCCGTGGCCACCGCCGTAGGCTGACGGGATGCCGGGCTCCCCGTACACCGATCTGGACCGACCGCCGCTGTCGGCGGCCCGGCTGCGGCGCGCGCTGGTCGCGCCGAACGGGCCGTGGGCCCGCCTGGAGCTGTACGCCGAGACCGGCTCCACCAACGCGGACGTGGCCGAGGCCGCCGCGGCGGGCGAGCCGGAGGGCCTGGTGGTGGTCGCGGAGCGGCAGACCGCCGGGCGCGGCCGGCGCGGCCGGGTCTGGCAGTCACCGCCGCGCGCCGGAATCGCCACCAGCGTGCTGCTGCGGCCCGGCGAGGCCGTGCCGGACCGCGGCTGGGCCGCGGTGCCGTCCACCGGGTACGGGTGGCTTCCGCTGCTCGCCGGCGTCGCGCTGGTCGAGGCGGTGGCCCGGTTGGCCGAGTTGGAGGCCGCCCTCAAGTGGCCCAACGACCTGCTCATCGGCGACGCCAAGTGCGCCGGCGTGCTGGCCGAGGCGGTGCCGGGGCGCTCCTCGGCCCAACCGCCGGCCATCGTCCTCGGCGTCGGCCTCAACGTGACCCTGCGCGCCGACGAGTTGCCGGTGAACCCGACCGGGCTGCCGGCCACCTCGCTGCAACTGGCCGGTGCGGCGGCCACCGACCGGGATCCGCTGCTGCGGGCTCTGCTGCGGGCACTGGCCGACTGGTACGACCGCTGGCGTGCCGCCGGTGGGGACGCCGTGGCCAGCGGCCTGCGCGACGCCTACCTGGCGGCCTGCGCGACGATCGGCCGCGAGGTACGCGTCCTGCTTCCCGGCGGCGACGACCTGACCGGCACCGCCACCGGTGTGGACAACGACGGCCAGCTCCAGCTCACCACCCCCACCGGAACCCGCGTCGTCGCCGCAGGAGACGTGCTCCACCTGCGCTAACCCGCCCCGCGCCCTCCGCCCCCGCGATCGTGCGGTCTCTGTCGTGGCGTGACGGTCTCAGGCCGCGTGACGGCGACCGAAAGTGCAAGATCGCGGAAGGCGGAGTGGGGCCGCGTGGCGGATGTTGTGGCGGGGCTTGGGGGGTTTACGGTCGGCGCGTCGAGTAAAAGGCGTTGGAGGTTGTCGTGGCGTTTCCCGAAGACGTGCTCACGAAGGACGAGCACGTCGTGCTGCACCTGCACCCGCACTGGAAGGCGCTGATCCGGCCGATCGCGGTGCTGGTGCTGGCCATCGCCGCGGTGGTGGTCGGCGTGCTCCTGCTGCCCGAGAGCAGCGGTGGTTCGATCGCGCTGGCCGTGATCGGGGTGATCGCCCTGGTCGCGGTCCTCTGGCTCGGTCTGTGGCCGTTCCTGGTCTGGCGTACCACCCACTACCTGTTCACCAACGAGCGCGTGCTGTTGCAGCAGGGTGTCTTCTCCCGGGACCGGCGGGACCTTCCGCTCACCCGGATCAACGACCACTCGATGAACCAGCACTTCTTCGAGCGGCTGCTCGGCTGCGGCACCCTCACGATCGAGTCAGCTGGTGAACGCGGCCAGTCGGTGCTCGCCGACGTGCCGGGTGTCAGCCGGGTGCAGACCACCCTCTACGAGCTGGTCGAGGCACAGCACGACAAGCACTCGCTGGGCGACGGGGAGATGCGCGACATCCTCGCCGACATGCGTGAGGGCAAGCCGCTGCGCGACACCACGACCTGATCCCGCTCAGCGCTGACCGTCCCGGCCCGAGCGCCGGGGCGGTCAGGCGCGTTGTTCGACCACGGGCCCTGCGGCCGCCGACGGCCGTCCGGCCTCGGACGGCCCGCCCTTCGACGACGCGGCCTCGGCTGGCCCGTTCTCCGACGGTCCGGCCTCCGCCGCTCCGGCCTCGGCTGGTCCGTTTTCCGGCGGGCCGCTCTCGCCTGGTGTGGCCTCGGGGTTCGTCTCGACCGGGCGTAGCGCGAACCAGCCACGGAAGCGGGTCCGCAGCACCTCCTGATCGGGCCGGTTGTCCGGGCCGAGGCGGAGCATGGTGCCGGTGAGGATGACGGTGCCGAGCCCGGGGCGGGCGTCCGACGGGCGGGCGCCCATCACGTCGACCCGGACGGCGAGACGGTCCCCGGCGCGTACCGGGGCGAGCCACCGCAGCTCCTCCAGACCGGGGGAGGCGTCCGCCGCCGCGCGGGACAGCAGGTGATCGACGTACGCCCGCATGAACAGGCTGACCGTGTAGAAGCCGCTGGCGATCACACCGCCGTGCCGACTGGCCTCGGCCAGCTGTGGGTCGACGTGGTACCACTGCGGGTCGAAGCGACGAGCGAAGGCCAGCATCTCGTCGCCGTCCACGGTGACCGTCCCGAGATCGACGGTGAGCCCCGGGACGAGATCCTCGAAGAACAGCTCGGCGGGCGCCCCGGTGCCGGAGCGGATGGCGGGAGGCGTCACCGGCGGGGCGCGCGACGGGTGCCGGCGTGCAGCTCCGCGGCGAGTTCCGCGTCCAGGTCAGCGGGGAGGCCGGCGGTCATCGGTGTGGGCCGTTGCTGGGCGGGAGCCGCGCCGGTCGGGCCGGGCGTCGCGTCGGGGCGATCGCTGGACTCCGCCTCTTCCAGCTCGGAGACGGATTCGGCCAGCTCGGCGACCGGGTCCATCTCGGCCATGGTGTCCCACTCGTCGCGGGGGATGTCGTGCCAGGTGGGCTCGGCCTTCGTCTCGTCCTCGGTCGGCGAGACAGGCTGGAAGACGAAGGTCCGGTACGACCAGAACCGGAAGAGCGTGGCCAGCAGAACACCGGCGGTCTTCGCCACGTTCAGCGCCAGCAGACCGTGCACGCCGAGCCCGTACTTGGCTGCGGCCACGGCACCCAGTTCGATGAGCAGGCCGGCCCCGTTGAGCAGGAAGAACAGGACGTACTCCCGACGAAGCGCCGATTTCGGGCGATCCCGGTACGTCCAGTGGCGATTCATCAGATACGACGTGATCGTTGCGACGACGGTCGCGATCACGGTCGCCTTCAACTGACCGTTGACGAAAACGGTAAGTGCAAGGACATTGAACACCGCGTAATTGATGACGGTGTTGATGCCGCCGACGATGCCGAATTTGAGCGCCTCGTGGATGAACTTCTGCCAACGCTCAGGCAGCAGACGGACAAGACGCATGCGAAACACCTTAGGGCAGTCGGTGAAGCCGGCGATCACCGGCCGGACGAGGTGGGCGGCAGGTCACGCACCGTGGTCTCGGTCGTGCTCCGCCTGCGGAACGGTCGGAGTTCCCGCTTCGACGAAGACGAACCGCCGGTAGGACCAGAATCGGAACAGTGTCCCGAGGCCCGTGCCGACGACGAAGCTGGCGATGTTGTCGGCCAGTTGCGTCTGGAACACGCCCGGCCAGATGCTGCCGAGCCCGTACCGGCTGATCGCGAGGCAGGCCACCGCGATGCCGAGGCCGACGGCGTTGAAGAAGAAAAACAGCGCGTACTCCCGCGCGGGGTTGCTGCGCTGGCGGTGCCGCCAGGTCCAGAACCGGTTGCCGAGGAAGGCGAAGGTCGCCGCGAGCACGGTCGAGATCGTCTTCGCCGTCAGCTGCTCCATGCCGCGCGCGGTGGTCAGGTAGTTGAAGAGCGCGAAGTCGATGAGGAAGGCGATCCCGCCCACGGTGGCGAACTTGCTCAGCTCGCGCACGAGGTGACCGAAACGGTCGAGCAGTCCGCGGACCAGACCCGGTCGGGTCTGCCGGGGACCCGGTTGCTCCCCGGTCATCGTGGCGGCCACGGGGCGAGCCTACCGGCTGTCGGCCAGTCGGCGGGGTAGCAACGGCGACCGGACATCGTCGCTCGTGCCGGCCCTTTCGCCCGGTACGCCGCAGTTGAACGCAGCGTGACCAGAGGGGAGGACTGACGCGCCCCGGAACGGGAATCCCCGCACCGGTCGGCCGGGCGGGTTGGCGGCCCGACCGCCAAGCGCGTCGACCGGGGGTGCACGACAAGATTTGCGTGAAACTGCGCAGGAAAGCGGGTATCAGATCGTGATGCCGCAGCGTGGCCGTACCTTGTGCAGTTCTTCACAACCAGTCCCACTGACTCGGAAGGCTGCCCGGTTTACGCTGAGGCCAATCCCAGGTTTCCACGAAGGCGGCGCATGGCGTCGCTGACACTCGTGCATCCCATAGATCGGTCAGCGTCGACCACAAGGAGATGTGTCATGGTTGCTCCGGCTGTAGTGCGGGGTATCGATCAGGCCCCGACGTCCCATCCGAAACTGCTTGCCTGGGTCCGTGAGGTCGCGGAACTGACCACCCCCGACCGGGTCGTGTGGGTGGACGGGTCGGACGAGGAGTGGCGGCGCCTCACCGATGAGCTGGTCGAGGCCGGCACCCTCATCCGGCTGAACCCGGAGAAGAAGCCGAACTCGTTCTACGCGCGCACCGACCCGACGGACGTCGCCCGGGTCGAGGAGCGCACCTACATCTGCTCTGTCGACGAGGCGGACGCCGGCCCCACCAACAACTGGATGGCGCCGGCCGAGATGAAGCGGACGATGAACGAGTTGTACCGCGGCTCGATGCGCGGGCGCACCATGTACGTCATCCCCTTCGTGATGGGCCCGGTCGAGGCCGAGAGCCCGATGTTCGGCGTCGAGATCACCGACAGCCCGTACGTGGTCGCGTCCATGCGCATCATGACCCGGATGGGCGCGAAGGTCCTCGACGCGATGGGGGACGACGCGGACTTCGTGCACGCGTTGCACTCGATCGGCGCGCCGCTCGCCCCCGGTCAGCAGGACGTGGCGTGGCCGTGCAACGAGACCAAGTACATCTCGCATTTCCCGGAGACCCGGGAGATCTGGTCCTTCGGCTCCGGCTACGGCGGCAACTCGCTGCTCGGCAAGAAGTGCTACTCGCTGCGGATCGCCAGCGTGATGGGCCGGGACGAGGGCTGGCTCGCCGAGCACATGCTCATCCTCAAGATCACCTCCCCCGAGGGCAGGGTCCACCACATCGCCGGCGCCTTCCCGTCCGCGTGCGGCAAGACCAACCTGGCCATGGTGGAGCCGACCATCCCGGGTTGGAAGGTCGAGACGATCGGCGACGACATCGCCTGGATGCGGTTCGGCCCGGATGGCCGGCTCTACGCGGTCAACCCGGAGTACGGCCTCTTCGGCGTCGCGCCCGGCACCGACTGGAAGACCAACGCCAACGCCATGCGCACCCTGGACCGGGGCAACTCCGTCTTCACCAACGTCGGCCTCACCGACGACGGTGACGTCTGGTGGGAGGGCATGGGTGAGCCGCCCGCGCACCTGATCGACTGGAAGGGCAACGACTGGACGCCGGAGAGCGACGGCCTGTCCTCGCACGCGAACAGCCGGTTCTGCACCCCGATCACCCAGTGCCCGATCCTCGCCGACGAGTACTTCGACCCGAACGGCGTGCCGATCGACGCGATCCTCTTCGGCGGACGCCGCAAGGACACCGTCCCGCTGGTGACCGAGGCCCGCGACTGGGTGCACGGCGTCTACATGGGCGCCACGCTCTCCTCGGAGACGACCGCCGCCGCGTCCGGCGCCGTCGGCGTGGTTCGGCGGGATCCGATGGCGATGCTGCCGTTCATCGGCTACCACGCCGGTGACTACTTCCGGCACTGGATCGAGATGGGCAAGGGCGCCGACGGGGACGAGGCGAAGCTGCCGAAGATCTACTACGTCAACTGGTTCCGCAAGGACCCGGACGGCTCGTTCCTCTGGCCGGGCTTCGGGGAGAACTCCCGGGTGCTCAAGTGGGTCGTCGAGCGGATCGAGGGCACGGCCGACGCGGTGGAGACCCCGGTGGGCATGGTGCCGACCGCCGACGCGCTCGACGTCGAGGGCCTGGACATGACCCCGGAGGACGTCCGGATCGCGCTGAAGGTCGACCCGGAGGAGTGGCGCAACGAGCTGCCCCTGATCACCGAGTGGTTCGAGAAGTTCGGTGACAAGCTGCCCGGCGTGCTCTGGGCCGAGTTGGACGCGCTGCGCGCCCGCCTGGATGCCGTACAGCCGCAGCGCTAGGTGTGAACATCGCCCGCCGCGGGCAACAAGGAATCCCATGAGGACGGCCGCCGAGACCGAGGTCCGGCGGCCGTCCGCCGTCCGGGTGCTCACCTTCCTGCTCGCGACGACGGCGGCGGCCACCGTCGTGGTCGAGCTGCTCAACTGGTGGTACGCCCCGGAGCAGGGCTTCGGCCTGGCCGTGCGCACCGGTTGGGCGATGCTGCGCTCGTTCGGCTTCCTGCTGCTGATCGGGCACGTCCGCCGGGGCCGCACGGTGGCCCGTCCCTTCGGGCTGATCCTCGGGGTCACCACGATCTTCGCCGTCGGCCGGCTGATCGTGCCCCGGCAGGGGGTGCCGCCGCTGCCCGGGCTGCTCGGCTTCGGCGTGCTCACCGCGCTCTGTGTGGCGGTGGTGTGGATGCTCTACCGCTCGTCGGCGCTCGCTGGGCATCTCGTCCGGCACCGGCCGCGGCTCGTCATCGACAAGGCCGGCATCTCCTGGCGGGAGACCCCGCCGCGTCGGCCGCAGGCCAGCGGTTGGCTGCTGACCAGCCGAGTCGCGGCGTTCACCTACAGCCCGCTGATGCTGGTGCCGGCGCTGGTGGCCGGAGGCGCGATCCTGGACGACCGTCTGTCCGCCGTACCGGCCGTGCTGTTCTGGTTCGGCGCCGGCATCGCGGCCAGCTACGCGGTGCTGTTCTGCACCGCGTTCCTGATGCGCGGCAAGGACTGGGCACGCGGCCTGCTCGTCGTCGTCACGCTGGCCGTCCTGGCCGTGGACCTGCCACTGTGCTGGTGGCTGCTGGGCGTGGACGGCCTGATCCGCGACGGCGCCCCGCTGCTCGCCGCCGCCGCGCTGGCCCTGTACGGCCTGCGCCGGGCGGCCCGCGCCCCAGACGCCGCCGCCCCGGTCTGAGAGCCCGGCAGACTAAGCCCCGGGTTCGAGCGGTGCGCGACCTGAGAGGGGGTTGGCAGGCACTGTCGAGCTGCCCCGGATATGGACCGGCTCTGTGGTTGGCGTGGTTTGGCGGGTGGTGTCGGGTTGCCTCGGGGTGTGGGCTGGCTTTGTGGTTGGCGGGGGTCGGCGGGTGCTGTCGGGTTGCCTCGGGGTGTGGGCTGGCTTTGTGGTTGGCGGGGGTCGGCGGGTGCTGTCGGGTTGCCCCGGGTGTGGGCTGGCTTTGCGGCTGGCGGGGGTTTGGCGGGTGCTGTCGAGCTGCCCCGGATATGGGCCGGCTATATCCGTACCCCGTGCATGCCGATCCGGCAGTGGCGGGGATCTGGCGCCTGGGTGGGCGGCGGGCGTGGCTCCGGCCGTGATCGACTCGGGATCGCCGAAGTCGGGGTGATCGGGCGACGTGGACCCCCGATATCGGCGATCCCGAGTCGATCAATGCCTGACGGCAGCCATCGGAGCCACTCTGCCCCACCAACGGGGCAGCTCGACAGGCAACGCAGCAGGCGGCGAGGGGGTGGCACTCCGGACTCGCCGCTCCAGGCGTCCGCTTCGTCGCCACCGTTTTGTGGCCGTCGCTGCGGGGCTGCCAGTTAGTGGCCGCGCGACCGTCGCCGCCGGTCTGGGGCCGTCGGTCTCGGGCCGCCGGTCTGGGGGCCGCTGGTCTGGGGCCTGTCGGTCTGGGGCCGCCGGGTCGTGGCCGCGCGACCGCGACCGCCGGTTCGTGGCTGCCTTCGGGGCTTGGGGTGTTCGGCTCGGCGAGGTCGTTCGGCTTCGGTGCGGCCCGGCCGTGCGGCAGCGGTGCGGGCGGGCGGGCAGGGGGCAGGATGGCGGGTGATGTCGGTCACCGTGGCCGGTGTCGACGGCCCAGGTGATCGCCGGGCGGGACGGGTACGAGCCGCGCCGCCCCGGTCGGAGGGAGGCGCGCGGTGAGCGACGAGTTCGACGTGGTGGTGGTGGGGGCGGGGCCGGCCGGGGCGGCCGCGGCGCTGACGGCGCGCCGGGCGGGCGCCAGTGTCTTGCTGCTGGACCGGGCCGACTTTCCCCGGGACAAGGCCTGTGGCGACGGGATCGCCGCGCACTCGGTGGACGTGCTCGCCGAGCTGGGCGTGACCGAGGCGGTGGCCGGCTACGCCGCGCTGCCCGCGCTGCGGATGGTCTCCCCGGGCGGCCAGGCGGTCGCTCGGGCGCTGCCCCGGCCGGCGTACACCGTGCCTCGGGAGGTCTTCGACGCGCGGCTGGTGGCGGCTGCGGTGGCAGCCGGCGCGCAACTGCGCCGGCACAGCGTCCGCCGGGTCCAGCCGCGCTCCGACCGGGTGGTGCTCGACGGGGAGCTGTCCGGCCGGGTGGTGGTGGGAGCGGACGGCGCCGGGTCGGTGGTGCGCCGGGCCCTCGGCCACCCGGTGAACCCCGACCGGCACCTGGCACTGGCCATCCGGGGTTACGCCCCGGCGTTGCCCGGCCCACCCGAGCAGCTCATCGTCACCTCGAAGGCACGCTGGCCGGCGTACGCCTGGTCGTTCCCGATCGGCGACGGGCGGGCGAACGTCGGGTACGGGGAGGTGCTGCGCGGCGAGCCTCTGAGCCGGGCGTACCTGCTGGACCGGCTGGCCGCGCTGCTGCCCGGCACCGACCTGTCGACGGTGACCGCGCTGCGCGCCCATCATCTGCCGCTGTCCACGCACCGGCCGGCACCGGGCCGGGACCGCACCCTGCTGGCCGGCGACGCCCTGTCGCTGATCAACCCGTTCACCGGGGAGGGCATCTTCTACGCGCTGCTCTCCGGTGCGCTGGCCGGCGCCGCGGCGGCCCGGGCGCCCGAGGCGGCGGCGCGTCGCTACGCCGTGGGCCTGCGTCGTCGCCTCGGCACCCACCTGCGGCACAGCTCGGTCGCCGCATGGCTGGCACGACGGCGGCGGGTGGTCGACGCGGCGGTCCGGGCGGCCCGCCGGGACGACCGCGTGTTCGACGATGTGGTCGAGCTGGGACTCGGCGACGGGCGGCTCACCGCCCGTACGCTGGGCATGATCGGCATCGAACTGTCCGGCGGGGATCGGCCTCCGAAGGGGTGATCCCGCTGGCGGGTCGCTACGCTGCTAGGTGATGACGCTGCGGAACCTTATCTACTCCGTGTACGAGCGCCGGCTCACGGCGAAGCTCGCGGGCAAGCCGGTGCCCCGACACGTCGGGGTGATGTGCGACGGCAACCGCCGGTGGGCGAGGGAGATGGGCTTCGTCGACCCCAACGACGGGCACCGGGTCGGCGCGGCGAAGATCAAGCATGTCCTGGGCTGGTGTGACCAGGCCGGCATCGGGCACGTGACCCTCTACCTGCTGGCCACCGACAATCTGCGCCGCCCGGCCAGCGAGCTGGACCCGCTGCTGCAGATCATCGAGGACCTGGTGGTGGAGCTGGCCGAGGAGGGCAACCCCTGGCGGCTGCGCATCGTCGGCGCGCTGGACCTGCTGCCCGCCCAGACGGCGGCGGCGCTCAAGGGCGCCGAGGAGCGCACCCGGGACCGCAGCGGCGGCGCGGAGGTCAACATCGCCGTCGGCTACGGCGGCCGGCGGGAGATCACCGACGCGGTCCGTTCGCTGCTGCTGGAGCACGCCGCCTCGGGCGGCACGATCGAGGAACTGGCCGAGGTGCTGGACGTCGAGCACATCGCCGAGCACCTCTACACCCGCGGCCAGCCCGACCCCGACCTGGTCATTCGCACCAGCGGGGAGCAGCGGCTGTCCGGTTTCATGCTCTGGCAGTCCGCGCACTCGGAGTTCTACTTCTGCGAGCTCAACTGGCCGGATTTCCGGCACATCGACTTCCTGCGCGCGCTGCGCTCGTACGCCACCCGCCAGCGCCGGTACGGCGCCTGACCCTGCTGCGGGCGCAGGAGAGCCCGGTCAGGGCAGCCGGGTCAGGGCCCGGGTGAGGAAGTCGCCCAGTGCGGCCGGGGACTCGATGGTCAGGTCGGCGGCGTTGGCCACCTCCTGACCCGTCTCCGGGTTGGCGACGGCCACGCAGACGCCGAAGAAGTCCGGGTCCGCCTCGGCGCGGGCGCGTAGCGCCGCGAACGCCTTGATGTCCGAGACGTCGTCGCCGAAGTACCAGGCGCCGGTGGCACCCTGGACCACCTCGCCGATCACCATGCCCTTGTCCCGGTCGACGGGTGGCTTGAGCTCCAGCACCATCCGCCCGGCCTGCACCCGCAGCCCCAGCCGGTCGGCCTGCGCCTGCCCCCACTGCTGCACGGTCGGGCCGAGCTGCGGCGCGGTACGCCAGTGCAGCGCGACCGAGAGCCGCTTGAACTCGACGAGCGTGCCGGGTGGCAGCTCCGCCCGGGCGAGGTCGGCCAGCTCGGCCATGGTCGGCACCCACGGCAGGGCGGTGGGCTCGGTGACGGTCTCGCCACCGGAGTGGCTGTGCTCCAGCCCGTAGAGACCGTAGAGGTCGACGCCGCTCAGCTCGCCGAGGCGGTCCCGAAGGAACTCCACGGGCCGCGCGGAGACGATCGCGATCCGCTGCACCACCGGGGCCAGCGCCTCGATCGCGGCGAGGGCGTTGGGCGCGGGGCGGACCGCCGTCGGGTCGTCGTCGACGGGCGCGAGTGTGCCGTCGAAGTCGAAGAAGAGCACGGTCCCCGCCGCCCGGCCGGCAGTGACCTGCCATGCCTGATCGGCGTTCAACGGGGTCCTCGGCTGGTGGTTGCCCAGATTCAACGGCGGCACGCGCGTCAGCGTACCCCGGCGTTGAGGGCTCATTCCTGGCCGAGCACCACCGCTCGGCGGCGCGCGATCAGCGTTCGGCGGCTCCTCGTCCGCGGCGTCCGAACGGCACCACCGCCGCATCCTGCCCGTGGCTGAGCAGGTAGCCCTCCACGAAGCCGGTGTTGCGGTCCCCGGTGCGGGTCTCGATCTCGGTGAGCCGTGCCACCAGGAACTCGGTGAGTGCGCTGATCCGGTCGTTGAGCCGTTCGTGCAGCTCCGCGACGACGGCCAGGATGACCGCCGTGCCGGCGCTGATGAGCGCGAGAAGGTTGACGAGCAGCGGCAGCTGCCCACCGTTGACCGCGAGGGTCACCACGTTGCCGGTCGCCCACAGTGTCATCGACACCGTGGCGACCACGACTGCCCACCACTTCAGGGTCATGGACAGACCCCTCCTTATGTCCCGCAGGGCTGGGTTCGGCCTTGTCCCGTCCCCCCGCCGATGACGAGCCCAAGCAGTACGAGTACGGACGCTAGCGTGCCCGTTCCGACCCCGGAGCGAAACGAATGAACCTGACCAGGCGTTCTTTCGCCATCTGAGGAACTAGCCTGCCTGATTGCCCCTATTTCGGACATCGACCGGCAACGTTGGGCGGTATGCGAGGTATCTAATGGTTTCGCGGATGTGGAACTTCTCCGCGTCCGACACGTTCGGGTCGACGAGGCGGCGCAGCAGGGCCTCCACGTCCGGGTCCATCGGTGGGGCCGGCTGACCGGCGCGGGGGCCGGTCGCGGTGCGGTCCCAGCCGAGCGCGGCGAAGGCGACGGCCGGATTCAGGCCCAGGCCCTCGCAGAAGGCGACGACACGTTCGGCCTCGGGGTCGCTCGCCCAGTCCCCACGGACCCACCGGTTGATGGTCTGCCGGGAGACGCCGGTACGTCGGGACACCTCGGTGCCGCTCCAGGCCCGCGTCGCCCGCGCCTCGTCGAGGGCGCGCCGGACGAAGGTGGCGAAGGCGATCTTTCGCGCATTGGCCGTCTCGGTCACCCCGTGACGGTACGGCCAGCCTGGCTCGGGCGTACGCCCAGGCACGCTGCTGTCACGCAGACGTGACGGTTCTCTCGGATTCGCGGTAAACGATCCAGCGCCGCTCTGGAGGGGTGTCACCCGGGCAGAATAGATGCCCGTAGTGGCGAATGTAAGCGGACGAAAAGCTGATACTGTCACGCTCATGGGACAATCTACGGTGTGTCACGTGCATGAGACGACTGGTGCTCGCATGCGTCACGCCCCCGGCGCCGAGGGGGTGTGGTGACCGAGCTCGCCACCCGAGCCCAGGCCTTCGGGCTGATCGCCGAGGGAGTGGCCGCGGGGCTGAGTGCCCCGTGGCGCCTCTATCTCGCCCGAGGCTGCCGATACCTGTCGCTGAGCGTGGGCGACCGCACCGAGTGGAACGCCTGGCGTACCCACCTCGGCTGCCCCGAGTTGAGCGTCCGGGTCTACGACGCCGGCGGGGAGATTCGCCGCTCCTCCGTCGCCGAGGTCGTGGTGGACGGCTGCCGGATCAGCGTCGAACTGGTCGAGGAGGTCAGCACGGACGACCTGGACCGGCTGCTGGTCGCGGATCCCACCATCGACCCCACCGCGGTCGAGCCGGAGGAACGATGATGCGGCGTCCGGGCCGGGTCGGGGCCGCCCGATGAGCCCGTTCCTCGTGGTCTTCCTCGTCCTGGTGCTCGGTGCCACCAGCTACGCGGCCGGCCGGCTGCACGGGCAGCTCAGCTACCGCATCGGCTACCGCTTCGGCTACCGGCAGGGCTACTTCGACGGTGACCGGGGCGCCTGGAACCGGCGTCGACGCGACGCCCAGGCGGCGATCGCCTCGGCCCTGTCGGTCTCCTCGGCGGGGGCCGTCCGCTCCGCCGGCACGGTGGCCCGCCCCGGCACCACGTACACCGGCTCGTCGTTCACCGCGCCGGCCGCCCCCATCACCGGGCGGCACCCGACCGGCACGCTCGTTCGACGGACCGGCTGAGCCGGCCGGCGGGCCGCCGCGAGCGGTCCCGCCGACCGGCGCCGAGGAACGCGGTGCGTCGTCCGCGGCGGACACGCACCGTCGGGGCCACGTCAGACCGGTGACGGTGGCCCCGCCGGCCGGGATGCGCGCAGGGGGCATGCATCCCGGCCGGCTCGCCGCGCCGTGCCGCCGGCTCCGCGGGTCGCCGTTGCCGGAGATCCACGATCGCCCCTAGCCGGGACGGTCCGCCGCCGCTAGCGTCTAGGCATGGCACGGGGTTCTCCCGAGCCAGCCGGTCCGCCCGGATCTGCGACCTCGCGCACGGGGTTCCGCATCCGACCCCGTGTCCCCGGGCACCGGACGAGGCGGAACACGGGTGGCCGGGTGCCCATCCGTCGGAGCAGGCCTGTGACGACTCGCCGTACCACCGCCGGTGCCGACCAGACCCCGGCCGCGACTGCCACGACCCGCCGTGCCCCCCGGAGCCGCCGCAGCGCGGCAACCGCGCCGGCCGACCCCAAGGAGCCGCGACCAGCGGGCCAGGCGTTCGTTCTGGACACGTCCGTGCTGTTGTCCGATCCGGCGGCGTTCCACCGCTTCGCCGAGCACGAGGTGGTGCTGCCGCTGGTGGTCATCACCGAGCTGGAGGGCAAGCGGCACCACCCGGAGCTGGGCTGGTTCGCCCGGCAGTCGCTGCGCATGCTGGACGAGCTGCGGATCCGGCACGGCCGGCTGGACACGCCGGTACCCGCCAACGACGCCGGCGGCACGCTGCGGGTGGAGCTGAACCACACCGACGACGGCGTGCTGCCTCCCGGGTTCCGCACCGAGAGCAACGACGCCCGGATCCTCTCCGTGGCGCTCAACCTCGCCGCCGAGGGCCGGCACGTCACGCTGGTCAGCAAGGACATGCCGCTGCGGGTCAAGGCCGCCTCGGTGGGTCTGCGCGCCGACGAGTACCGCCACGGCCAGGCCAGCGACCCGACCTGGACCGGCATGTCCGAGCTGGAGTTGGGCGAGGAGCAGATCTCCGCGCTGTACGCCGGCGACACGCTCGACGTCGACGAGGCGGCGGGTCTGCCCTGCCACACCGGTCTGGTGCTGCACTCGTCGCGCGGCTCCGCGCTGGGCCGGGTCCTGCCGGACAAGTCCGTCCGGTTGGTTCGGGGCGACCGGGAGGCGTTCGGCCTGCACGGCCGCTCGGCCGAGCAGCGCGTCGCCCTCGACCTGCTGCTCGACGAGACGATCGGGATCGTCTCGCTGGGTGGGCGGGCCGGCACCGGCAAGTCGGCGTTGGCGCTCTGCGCCGGGCTGGAGGCGGTGATGGAGCGTCGCCGGCACAAGAAGGTGATCGTCTTCCGCCCGCTGTACGCCGTCGGCGGCCAGGAGCTGGGCTATCTGCCCGGGTCGGAGTCGGAGAAGATGTCGCCGTGGGCGCAGGCGGTCTTCGACACGCTCGGCGCGGTGGTGCACGAGAACGTGCTGGAGGAGGTCACCTCGCGGGGCATCCTCGAGGTGCTGCCGCTGACCCACATCCGGGGGCGCAGCCTGCACGACGCCTTCGTGATCGTGGACGAGGCCCAGTCGTTGGAGCGCGGCGTGCTGCTGACCGTGCTGTCCCGGATCGGGCAGGGCTCCCGGGTGGTGCTCACCCACGATGTCGCCCAGCGGGACAATCTGCGGGTCGGCCGACATGACGGCGTGACGGCGGTGATCGAGGCGTTGAAGGGTCATCCCCTCTTCGCCCACGTCACGCTCAGCCGGTCGGAGCGCTCGCCGATCGCCGCGATGGTGACTGACCTCCTGGAGGACATCCCGTTGTGATGGGAGCTTTATAGGCTTTCGTCCGGAATTTAGATGTGGCGCAGATCACAAACGTGCCGGTTGGTTTCCCATCAGTCTCACTGTGCGCGATGGTGTCCCACGAGCGCCCACGCACCACAGGCATCGTTGGTGATCGTTCGTCCAGCTCTGGGCGGCATCGGTGACGGTCGGTGCGTCGGCGCGACCGGCTCACCGGTCGGGGCGCTCACGGCACGGCTGAGGGCCACCTGGCCTGGCGCCGCGTCGTGTCCTTGCCCCCAACGAAGGGACCACTTCGTGAGTCGGCTGTGGAGCCGGTTGGGCGCCCGTACGGCCGCTGTCGCGCTGCTCTCCGTGGGCGTAGCCGGTGGCTTCTATCTGGGCCAAGACCGGGAAACCCAGCAACAGGGACTGGCCGCGCAGGAGAGCGTCGAGGTCGACCGGATCGACTTCGCCTACCAGCGCGAGCGCCAGGCCAGCCACCAGATCGCGTTCGCCCGGCAGCGGGCCGCCGAGTACCAGGCCAAGCTGCGGGCGGCTCAGGCCGCCAAGGAGGCCGCCGAGCGGGCCCGCCGCGCCGAGGCCGCCGCGGCGTCGCGCAAGCGCGAGCGCGAGGCCGCCGCCAACGAGGTCGCCAAGCCGTACGAGGGGCGGATCCCGGCGTCCTGCGAGGAGTACAGCGGCAACCGCAAGATCGGCTGTGCGCTGATGATCGAGGCGGGCTTCGGCATCGCCGAGTTCCCCTGCCTGGAGAAGCTCTGGACCAAGGAGAGCGGCTGGAACCACAAGGCCAGCAACTCCTCCTCCGGCGCGTACGGCATCCCGCAGTCCCTGCCGGGCAGCAAGATGGGCGCGATCGCGGACGACTGGCGGACGAACCCGGCGACCCAGATCAAGTGGGGGCTGGGCTACATCAAGGGCAAGTACAAGACGCCCTGTGGCGCCTGGAGCAACTTCCAGAACAACGGCAACTACTGACGTCGCCGAACGGCGGGGCGGGTGGGCGACCACCCGCCCCGCCGCCGTGCGTACGCCCGGTGCGTGGGCGGGACGCGAGTGGCGGTCGGCCCCTTTTGCTGATAGCAGTTGGGGGGTGACCCTCCCACCGCCCAACGGCGACCCCTACCGGTTCGGCACCGAGGCGTTCTACGCCGCCCTCGGCCGGGCCTTCGTCGCCATGTGCGCGGTGGTCCCGTTCCTGTTCCTCATCGAAGCCGTCGACCAGGGGCTCGCGTTCGGCCTGGACGCGACCGCCGGCATCATCCCGCACCGCATCGACGGCCTGGACGGGGTCTTCTTCTCGCCGTTCCTGCACCACGGCTTCGACCACCTCTACAGCAACAGCATCCCGCTGATCCTGCTGGGCACCTTCGTGCTGGCCGCCGGTGCCCGCCGGTTCCTCTGGTCGACCCTGATCATCATCCTGGTCAGCGGGCTCGGGGTCTGGTTCACCGGCTCGCCCAACTCGGTGGTGGTCGGCGCCAGCGGGGTGATCTTCGGGTACCTGGGCATCCTGCTCACCCGGGGCATCGTCGAGCGCAGTTGGTGGAATTTCGCCGTCTTCCTGCTCGTCGGTCTGCTCTACGGCTGGCAACTGGTCGGCATCCTCCCCACCGACGAGCGGATCTCCTGGCAGGGCCACCTGTTCGGGCTGCTCGGTGGCGTGGTGGCGGCGATCCTGTTCCGCCGTCGTCGGCCGGCCGTGGACGGCCCGGACTACTCGGGGTCCACCCTCAGCCTGCCCTGACCTGCTCCTCGGCGCGCCCCTGGGACATGCTTGCCGGACCGCTGCGCCCCGCCTACCGTCGAGATCAGCAAGCGTTGATCCGTGAGCGGAAAGCGACGGTACGCCATGCGCGAGGTCGATGTCGCCGTGATCGGGGCCGGTCCAGCCGGCCTCTTCGCCGCGTACTACGCCGGGTTCCGAGGGTTGTCCGTGGCGGTGATCGACGCGCTTCCGGAGCCGGGCGGCCAGGTCACCGCCATGTACCCGGAGAAGCTGATCCTCGACGTGGCCGGTTTCCCCGCCGTGAAGGGCCGCGACCTGGTCGCCAACCTGGTCGCCCAGGCGGCACCCTTCGGCCCGCAGTACCTGCTCGGCACGAGGGCCGAGAAGCTGTCGTACGCCGATGACCGGCCGGTGCTCGGCCTGGCCGGCGGCGAGCAGCTCGGCTGCGGCGCGGTCGTGGTCACCGGCGGGCTCGGCAGCTTCAGCCCACGGCCACTGCCCTGCGCCGACGGCGCTCCCGGCGCCGGCATCGTCTACTTCGTCACCGACCCGGCCGAGCTGACCGACCGGGACGTGCTCATCGTCGGCGGCGGCGACTCCGCCTTCGACTGGGCGCTGGCCCTGCAACCGCTGGCCCGCTCGGTGACCCTGGTGCACCGGCGGGAGAAGTTCCGGGCACACGCCTCGACTGTCGCCCGGGTGCTGTCGCTGCCGGTGCGGGTGGTGGTCAACGCCGAGGTCACCCGCCTGATCGGGGACGCCACGGTGACCGGAGCCGAGGTGACCGTACGCGGTGGCGCGACCGAGACCCTTCCGGTGGACACGGTGGTCGCCGCCCTCGGCTTCACCGCCGACCTGGGCCCGCTCGCCGAGTGGGGCCTCCGGCTCGACCGCCGGCACATCGTGGTGGACAGCGCGATGGCGACGAACCTGCCGAGGGTCTTCGCGGCCGGCGACATCACCGAGTACCCGGGCAAGGTGCGCCTGATCGCCACCGGCTTCGGGGAGGCCGCGACGGCGGTCAACAACGCGGCGGTGGCCATCGACCCGGACGCGCACCTGTTCCCCGGGCACTCCTCCGACGCGGGCTGACCGTCGGTATCGGACACACACCGGCGCGTGTCCGGACCGAGACGCGCCGGGTCGATCCTGAGGTTATGACGGGGCCCGAGACATCGCGTGACGGCGCACCCACGACGCTGGCGTGGCTCTGCCACCCGGCCACACTCCTGGCCCTGGTCGTGCTGCTGGTCAACGACCACGTGTTGAAGGCGGCGTTTCCCGGCCTGCTCACCGGCAAGCTGAGCGACGTCGCGGGCCTGGTGCTCGCTCCGCCGCTGGTGGCGGTGCTGTTGACGCTGCTGATGCCGCGGCTGCCGGCCCGGGCGGCCGCGTGGGTCGGCCTGGTCGCGGTAGGCGCCGGGTTCGCGATGGTGAAATCCAGTGGGTACGCCGCTGAGCTGGCCTCCTCGGCGTGGACCGCGCTGGCGGGGCCGTCGCTGGTCCGGGCCGATGGGACCGATCTGCTCACCCTGCCGGCGCTCGGGGTGACGTGGTGGGCGTGGACGCGGGCCCGGCGGCGACCGGTGCGGCGCCGGACGGCTCGGCTGGTCCGGCTGCTGGTGGTCCTGCCACCGGCGGTGCTGGCGGTGGCCGCCACCAGCGCGGTCCGCTACCCCTACGCGCTCGGCACCACGACGCTCGACGGCCGCCCGGCGATCTCGGTCGGCGACGGCTCCGGCACGAGCTGGCCGGACGAACCGGCCGACGGCCAGTGGTCGGTCAGCGACGATGGGGCGACCACCTGGCGGCTCGCCACCGACGGCGAGACGGAACGACTGGACGCCCAGGACCCATCGCGCCGGCAGGCGTGCGCACCGGACGAGCCCCGGCGCTGCTACCGGGTGGCCAGCGGGCATCTACGGGTGGAGCAGAGCGACGACGCCGGCGTGACCTGGCAGGTGGCCTGGGAGGTGTCGGACGGGCAGCGCGAGGAGCTGGCCCGCCGGTACCCGAGCCCCGGCGACGTCCGCCAGCACTTCTCCTCACGGGAGTTGACCGTCTATCCGCATGCCGGCGGCGGCCACGAGGTGCTGGTCGCCAACGGTCGGGACGGATTCCTGCGCCGTCTGGCGGACGGCGGGTGGCGGCGGGACGGCTTCCTCGGCGAGCACAGCGGACTGATCGGCGCGGACGAACTGCCTCCGCTGGACGACGGCGGACCGGTGCAACGCGAGACGGATCTGCTGCTCGCCATCGTGCTCGCGCTGCTGCTCGGCTGCGTGGTCGCCGTGGTCGCCGGTCACCTGGCGATCCGCCGTGGCGGCGGTCGTCGCTGGTGGGGGATCGCCGGTGCGCTGACGATACTGCTGGCGGGGATGGTGCTGGAGGCCACCTGGTCCCGCCACGACGACATGAGCACCGTGTTGGCGGTGCTGGTCGGCGTCGTGCCGTTGGCCGCGCTGGCGGTGGCGGTGCTGCTCCTCGTCCCGTGGCTCGGCAGCGCGCCGGGCCGTTGGGTCGGGTGGACCGCGGGCGACCTCCTGCTCACCGCGATCCTGGCCGGACTGCCGTTGGCCGGCTGGCTGAACGGCAACCCGGCACAGATCCGGGTGGCGGTCGCGCTGGCCCTGCTGGCCACCGTGCCGGGACTCGTGCTGGCCGTCCGGCTCGCCAAGCTGGCCGACCCGGCTCGTGAAAAGAACCGGCGTGGCACGCCGGCCTATCCGCCCCATCAACCCCTGCCGCCGCGGGTTCCGCTCCGCTGACGCCTGATGCGGCCCTGGACGTATCGGCGGGCGGGTTGTGTCAGGGCGGGAGGCAGTTGACCGGGTAGATCTTGGACACTTTCCGTTAGCAGCTAACGGAAAGTGTCCAAGATCGCCAGCGATGGCGGGTGAAGCGGCCCGAGGTCGGTGCCGCCCGGGAGCATCCGGTCCCTGTGGTCAGCGGAGGTCAACTCGCCGCGAACAGGTCCCCGATCAACGGGCGTTCGACGGTCAGGCCCTTGGAATCGATCACTTATGTGAACGGTGTGCGCCTGGTCCACCCGACGAACCGAGTGAACAACGCCTCTGGTCCGGGCATCTCGTCGGGGTTGAGCCGCACCAGGTCCCCGGTCGCGTCGAACAGGTAACCCGCCATCTCCACGGCCAGCCCGACCGGGTCGTCGTCGTACACCGCTCGCAGGGTCAGCCGGGCGGCCGGGCACGGCCAGGTTCCGCAGCCGCGCCGACAGACCCAGATCGGGCGGACGGGCGCGTGCCCAGCGGCGATCGGAAGGCGATGAGCAGGCGTTGCGGTGCGCGACGACATGCTCACCATAGTCTCGCGGCAGTTGTCGCGAGTCAACGACCCGAGCCGACTACTCGAAACGTTGGTCGAGCGATAACACAGGCAGTTGCCTACCGTCAAGGTATGGACCTCGTTGGGCTTGCGGAGATACGGGCGATGCTCGGTGGTATCTCCCGTCAGCGAGCGAACATCATCGCTAACAAGAAGGGCTTCCCTGATCCCGTTGCGCAGTTGGTCATGGGGAAGGTGTGGCGTCGGCGTGACGTAGAGAAGTGGATCGCCGCCAACCGGCCAGACCTCGTGGAGTGACAACCGGTCAGCGGCGGCCGGGTGGTGCCAGCGCGGCGATCAGCACGGCCACCATGGTCAGCGCGGCCCCGAGCAGGGTGTTCACGCCGGGGTGGGAGGCGGCGGTGGGCAGCACCAGGTCCAGCAGGACCGCCCCCACGATCTGACCGGCGATGGTGGCCAGGCCGAGCAGCAGCACACCCGTGAACCGCACGATCGCCGCGGCGATCGCGATGAACACGATGCCGATCGGGCCGCCCAGATAGAGCCACGGCTCGCTCGGCAGGTGTCCGGTCGGCCAGCCTCGTACCGCGAGGTCGATGGCGAACGCGACGAGCAGGGTGGCCGCACCCACGGCGAAGTTGACGAGCGTGGCGGTCAGCGTGTGGTCGGCCGCCGCCCGGACCCGGCCGTTGACGGCCTGCTGCCAGGCGGTGCCCACCCCCGCCAGCAGCGGCAGCAGGGCCAGCGCCAGCGCGCCCGGCGCGCTCAGCCGGTCACCGACCGCCAGGCCGACCGCCAGGACGGTGAGGACCGCGCCGGCCAGCCGTTGCCGGGTGATCGGCTGCCGGCCGGTCGGGCCGATGCCGGCCCGGTCCACGGCGAGGCTGCTGCCGGACTGGCCGGCGACCACGGCCACGGTGAAGACCGCCACGCCCAACGTGCCGATGGTGAGCCCCTGCGAGGCCACCAGGAAAGCGCCGCACATGCCGCCCAGGCACTGCCACGGCCGCAGCGCGCCGGCCGCGAGGGCACGCCGCAGCGTGACCAGCCCCCGTCGCCCGCCGGGGGTGGCGGGCACCAGCACGAGCAGCACCAGCAGGCCCAACCCGAACGAGACCACCGCGGCGGCGAAGCCGTCGGCCAGGCGTACGCCCAACTCGCCGTTGATGCGGGACTGCACCGCCACCGCGACCCCGGAGACCGACGCCAGCGCGACACCGGCGGTCCGACGGGTCGCGGAGAGGGTCTGCGGTGTCGCGGTGCCGGTGGTGGTCACTCCTGCTCGGCCAGCGGTCGACCGTCGAAGTCGATGGCGGAGTAGAGCGCCAGCTTCTCCAGCCGGTGGTACGAATCGATCACCCGGATGGTGCCGCTCTTCGAGCGCATCACGATCGACTGGGTGTACGCGCCGCCGGCCCGGTACCGCACCCCGCGCAGCAGGTCCCCGGACGTGACCCCGGTCGCCACGAAGAAGCAGTTGTCCCCGGTGACCAGATCGTCGGTGCTGAGCACCCGGTCCAGGTCGTGCCCGGCGGCGAGCGCCTTCTCCCGCTCCTCGTCGTCGCGCGGCCAGAGCTTGGCCTGCATCGCCCCGCCCATGCACTTCAACGCGCAGGCCGAGATGATGCCCTCCGGCGTGCCGCCGATGCCCATCAGCACGTCGACGTCCGACTCGCCCCGGGCCGCCGCGATGGAGCCGGCGATGTCGCCGTCGGAGATGAACCGGATGCCCGCCCCGGTCCGGCGGATCTGGGTGACCAGGTCGTCGTGGCGGCTGCGGTCCAGCACGCAGACCGTCACCTCGGACACGTCGGTGCCCTTGACCTTGGCGATCCGGCGCACGTTCTCGGCCACCCCGGCGTTGATGTCGATCACGTCGGCGTACGCGGGACCGACGGCGAGCTTCTCCATGTAGAAGACCGCGCTCGGGTCGAACATGGCACCCCGCTCGGAGACGGCGAGCACCGCGAGGGCGTTCGGCATGCCCTTGCTCATCAGGGTGGTGCCGTCGACCGGGTCGACCGCGACGTCCACCTCGGGGCCGGTGCCGTCGCCGACGTGTTCGCCGTTGAAGAGCATCGGGGCGTTGTCCTTCTCGCCCTCGCCGATCACCACGACGCCACGCATCTGAATGGAGTTGATCAGCTTGCGCATGGCGTCGACGGCGGCTCCGTCGCCGCCCTCCTTGTCGCCCCGGCCGACCCAGCGGCCGGCTGCCATCGCCGCGGCCTCGGTGACCCGGACCAGGTCGAGGGCCAGGTTACGGTCGAGATCCTGTGGGATCCGCGTCCTGGTGTTCGTCATGACGGCTGCTCCTCCTCGCGACGGTGCGGGGACGGCCGGCGGCGGAGCGGTCCCGCTGCCGGCTTTGTCGCTGATCCTCACACGATGGCCGACCGGGCGTCGGCGCGGGGCGGTGATGGGCCGGATACCGCCGGTCGGGCGGCTGCGAAGATGGCAGGGTGGAACCCGCACAGCCTGCCGACCGCGTACCCGCCGACCGCACGCCGCCCGGTGGCCAGCCGCCGGTCGACCAACCCGCCGGCACCGAGCCCGCCGCGACCGGCCCGACGGCGCCGGCCACCGGCGAGCCGGCCCTTGTCGCCGGTGAGCCTGCCCCGGCTGCCGATGAGCCGGCCCTCGTCGCCAGTGAGCCGGCGTCGGCTGCCGGTGAGCCGGCGCCGGACCCGTCGGTGCAGCCTTCGGTGGCCCGGCCGGTGCCGGGTGACGCCGCCGGTGGGCCCGACGACGCCACCGGGACCGGTGAGCGGTCCGCGCCGCCGCCACGGGTGGCAGCGGCGGCGACCAAGGCCGAGCGGTCGCCCAAGGACATGGCGATCTCGCTGTTGGTGCTGCTGATCCCGATCGCGCTGCTGCTGGCGTTCTACCGGGGTTTCCTCGGCGGCGATCAGGCCACCACTGTCGATCCGGCCCCGGCGATCGAGCAGGCACGGTCGGCGAACATTTTCCCGGTGAGCGAGCCGCAGGGGCTCGGCTCCGGCTGGCGTACGGTCAGCGCCCGCTACCAGACCGTCGAGGGCGGCGCGAACCTGCGGATCGGCTACCTCACGCCGGAGGGGCGGGGTGTCCAGCTGCTACAGAGCAACGTGCCCGCGGAGCAGCTGCTCCCCGCCGAGCTGACCGACCAGAGCCAGCCACAGGGCCCGACAGAGCTGGCCGGGCGCACCTGGCAGCGCTACACGGCCCGGGGGAACCAGCAGGCGCTGGTGCTGCTGGAACCGACCCGCACGGTGCTCGTCGTCGGTGACGCCCGGGACAACGAGCTGCGCGACCTCGCCGGCGCGTTGCGCTGACAGTCCGACATCGATACGCCCAACGCATCGCCGGTGGGCGTATCCGTTAGGCTCCCTCGGCTCGGTCCGGTCCGCACGCTGCGGCCGGGCCATGTCCATCTCTGTGAAGTGAGACCTCAGTGAACATTCGACGGTGGAGCTTCGGCTTCCTCGCCGCAACCCTGCTCGTCCCCGGCCTGGCCGCGTGCAAGTCCGACGCTGCCGAGCCGGCAGCTGCGCCCAGCCCGTCCGCCCCGGCCGTACCGGCCGACCCGAAGGAGGCGCTGCTCGCCTCCACGAAGGAGGCGGCCAAGGGCGACTTCACCTTCACCCTGACCGGCGCCGACCTGACCGGCGGCGGCCTGGTGCACAAGCCCAGCAACAGCGCGCAGCTGACCATGAAGCTGGGTGACGCCTCCCAGGACGTGTCGATGGAGATGGACCTCATCTACATCGACTCGGAGAGCTGGGTGAAGATGGACATCGGCGGTGCCATGGCCGCCATGGTGCCCGAGATGGCGAAGAACAAGGGCAAGTACCAGCACCTCGACAAGACCAAGGTCAAGGGCATCAAGGACCTCCAGCTCGACCCGGAGACGCTCGACCCGGTCGACAGCGAGACGCTGGTCAAGGGCGTGACTGACGTGCAGAAGACCGGCGAGGGCACCTACGCCGGCAAGATCGACATCAGCGCCTCCACCGAGTCGGTCGCCCTCGACGAGGACGTGGTCAAGGCGCTGGGCGCGCAGGCCAAGGCGCTGCCCTTCACGGCCAAGCTGGACCCGCAGGGCCGCCTCACCGAGCTGGTCATCTCGGTGCCGGCCGCTGGCGAGACCGCCGCGCACGACATCAAGATCGGGTACGCGGGCTACGGCACCGGCACCGGCGCGAAGAAGCCGCCGGCGGACCAGGTCATCGAGGCCTCGGCCGAGACGTACGAGCTGTTCAAGTAGGTCGGCACGACGGATCGGGGCGGCCCAGGGGCCGCCCCGATCCGGCTTTTCCGCACCGGTCACCGCGAACAACCGGACGTCAAGGGCGATTGTCGGACGCGTCGACAGGGAACAAAGAGGGAGTGATCCGGGCGAGCTGCTCGGCCCGGATCGCGCGGCGTGGCCGAAGGGCTGCCGCGTCGCCCGGTTTCCGGCGCCGACCAGGCCGTCGGGTGACCCCCTTGGGAGACACGTATGACTGTTCGACGACTCGGTGCCGGCCTGGTAGCCGCCGCCCTGTTCACGCCCGCCCTGGCCGCCTGCGCCGGCGGTACGACCGGCACCGCTGGATCGACCGCGTCCCCCACGGTGAGCGCGTCCGGCGTACCCAGCGCGTCCGCCGGTACGCCCGTGCCGGGCGACGCCAAGCAGGCGCTGCTGGACTCCACCAAGGAGATCAGCAACGGCAACTTCCGGTTCACCCTCTCCGGCGCCGGCTCGACCGCCGAGGGGCAGGTGCACCAGCCGAGTCAGAGTGCCGCCATGAAGTTCTCCATCGGCGGCCCCTCCTCCGACCTGGCGATGAAGCTCGACGTGATCCACGCCAAGCCGGACAGCTGGGTGAAGCTGGAGCTGACCGGCCCCACCGCCGACAGCCTGCCCGCCATCAAGCAGCTCAACCTCGGCAAGTACCAGCACCTCGACCAGGCCCGCATCAAGGGCAACAAGAACCTCGGCTTCGACTTCGAGAAGGTCGACCCCGCCGGCAGCGCGGTGCTGACCCAGGGCATCACCGAGGTCCGCAGCACCGGCACCGGCACGTACGCCGGCACCATCGACGTCACCAAGGCCGCCGAGGCGGGCTCGCTGAACGCCGCCACGATCGCCGCGCTGGGCACCCAGGCGAAGACGGTCCCGTTCACCGCGAAGGTCGACCCGCAGGGCCGGCTCAGCGAGCTGGTGCTGCAACTCCCGGCCGCCGGGCAGACCGCCGCCCAGGAGATCAAGATGACGTACTCCGACTACGGTTCCGCCACCGCCGCGCAGAAGCCGCCGGCGGACCAGGTCGTCGAGGCGCCGGCCGAGCTCTACAGCCTGTTCAACTGATCGTCGTACGCCGGTGGGGTGGCTCCGGCCGCCCCACCGGCGGTTCCGGCCACCCCGTCCGCGGTCAGGACGCGGGGTCCTGCCGGGCAGCGTCGATCCGCGCCCGAGCGCCGTCCAACCAGCGCTGGCAGATCACCGCCAGTGCCTCGCCGCGCTCCCAGAGCGCCAGCGACTCCTCCAGGGATGTGCCGCCGGCCTCCAGCCGCTCCACCACCGAGGCGAGTTCGCCGCGGGCCTGCTCGTAGCTGAGCCGCTCGTCCGGCCCGGCCTTCGTGTCGTCAGTCATCGCGTCCATCTCAGCACACCCCCGTCCGGGTCACCGCGTCGCCACGTCGCCGTCGACCGTCGCGGCCAGCTCACCGTCGGCGAGGCGGACCCGCAGCGGGTCGCCCTTGCCGACCTCGGCCGCCGCCCGTACGACGTGCCCGTCGGCGCGTTGCACGATCGCGTACCCCCGGTCCAGGGTGGCGGCGGGGGAGAGGGCGCGCAGCCGGGCCAGGGTGTGCCGCAGATCGTCGTCGGCGCCGGCGAGCCGGTGGTCCAGGCAACGGCCGGCGCGCTGACGCAGCCCGGCCAGCTCCGTCGCGCGGTGCTCCACCATCACCTGGGGCCGGGCTAGCACCGGCCGGGACCGCAGGCCGTCGAGGCGGTGGGACTCCCGGTCGACCAGGTTGCGGACCGCCCGCTCGAGTCGGTGCCGGGCCTGACCGATGAGGCGTACCTCCTCGGTGAGGTCGGGGACCACCCGCTTGGCCGCATCGGTCGGGGTGGAGGCCCGCAGGTCGGCGACGTAGTCGACGAGCGGCGCGTCCGTCTCGTGGCCGATCGCGCTGACCACCGGCGTACGGCAGCCGAACACGGCCCGGCAGAGCGCCTCGTCGGAGAAGGGGAGCAGGTCCTCGATGCCGCCACCGCCCCGGGCGATGATGATCACGTCGATGCTCGGGTCGGCGTCCAGCACCTTGAGCGCGTCGACGATCTGCGGCACGGCGGACGGGCCCTGCACGGCCACGTTGATCGTCCGGAACTCCACGGCCGGCCAGCGCCGCCGGGCATTGGTCAGCACGTCCCGCTCGGCGGCCGACGCGCGGCCGGTGATCAGTCCGATCCGGCCGGGCAGGAACGGCAGCCGGCGCTTGCGCGCCCGGTCGAACAGCCCCTCGGCGGCGAGCAGCTTCTTGAGCTTCTCCAGCCGGGCCAGCAGCTCACCGAGCCCCACCTGCCGGATCTCGTCGGCCCGCAGGCTCAGCGTGCCCCGCGCGGCGTAGAACTCCGGCTTGGCGTGCAGCACCACGCGGGCACCCTCGCGCAGTTCCGGAGCGCCGGCGTCCAGCACGTCGCGGTTGGTGGTGACGGTCAGGCTCAGGTCGGCCGACGGATCACGCAGGGTGAGGAAGACAGTCGTGGCCCCGGGACGGCGGCTGATCTGCGCCACCTGCCCGTCCACCCACACCCAGCCGAGCTTGGCGATCCACGCCCCGACCTTCTGCGAGACGACCCGAACCGGCCAAGGCTCCTCCGCGCTGCTCCGCGCAGCGTCCCCACCAACCCCACTCACCCGCCCACCCTACGACCACCCCCGCTGGACCCCGTTGATCATGAAGTTATTGCGCTGGGTGGCGGCGTGTCGTGGCAATAACTTCATGATCAACGGGATGCAGCCCGGGGTTGTGGGCCGTGGTGGGTTGTCGGCGGGCACGTACGATGGGGGGGTGACTGATCTCCGGACCGGCAAGCGCGTGCTCCTGGCCAAGCCCCGCGGCTACTGCGCGGGTGTTGATCGCGCCGTGCAGACCGTCGAGGAGGCGCTGAAGCTCTACGGCGCCCCGATCTACGTGCGCAAGCAGATCGTCCACAACAAGCACGTCGTGCAGACGCTGGAGGCCCAGGGCGCGATCTTCGTGGAGGAGAACGAGGAGGTGCCCGAGGGCGCCACAGTCATCTTCTCGGCGCACGGCGTGGCGCCCGAGGTCTACGAGCAGGCCCGGGAGCGCTCGCTGAAGGCCATCGACGCGACCTGCCCGCTGGTCACCAAGGTGCACCAGGAGGCGAAGCGCTTCGCCGCCGAGGACTACGACATTCTGCTGATCGGCCACGAGGGGCACGAGGAGGTCATCGGCACCGCCGGTGAGGCTCCCGCGCACATCCAGCTCGTGGACGGCCCGGACGGCGTCGACAAGGTCACCGTTCGTGACCCGGAGAAGGTCGTCTGGCTCTCCCAGACCACGCTCTCGGTGGACGAGACGCTGGAGACGGTCGCCCGGCTCAAGTCCCGGCTGCCGCTGCTCCAGTCCCCGCCCAGCGACGACATCTGCTACGCCACGTCCAACCGGCAGCACGTCGTCAAGGAGATCGCCCCCGAGTGCGACGTGGTGATCGTCGTCGGCTCGACGAACTCCTCAAACTCCGTCCGGTTGGTCGAGGTCGCCCTGGACGCCGGCGCCCGCGCCGGTCACCTGGTCGACTTCGCCCACGAGATCGACGACGCCTGGCTGACCGACGCCCGCACGGTCGGGGTGTCCTCCGGCGCGAGCGTCCCGGAGGACCTGGTCAACGACGTGCTGGCGCATCTGGCCGCACGCGGGTTCGCCGACGTCGAGGAGATCACCACCGCCAACGAGCGGCTGACCTTCTCGCTTCCGCAGGAGCTGAAGCGGGACATGAAGGCCGCCGCGACCCGCGGCTGAGCACGTTCGGGTGCCGGATCACGGCGGGCAGGCCGTGCCGCCGGTGGTCCAGCGCGCGGATCACTGTGGGAACGCCGCGTCGTCCCGGTGCGTCGAAGGCGGCATGAGGACCTTTCGGCTCGTCGTCCCCGCCCTGGTCGTCTGCGCGGCGCTGAGCGCCTGCGGGGGGACGGACGGCTCCACCACCCCCGGAGCGCCGTCGGCAACGGCTGGGCAACCCACCCCGGCGTCACCCAGCAGCCCCGCCCCGGCGATCACGCCCTCCCCGCCGCTCAAGTCGCCGGGCGGGCCCAGCGTCCCGCCACCGGTCGGCGCCACCGAACTCACCGGCACGATCACCGCCGGGGTCGAGCCGAACTGCCTGCTGCTCGACGGCTACCTGCTGGTGGGCGGCCCGCGGGACGTGCTGGCCGCCGGTGCCCGGGTCACCGTCACCGGCCGGGTGGAGACCGGCATGATGACCACCTGCCAGCAGGGCACGCCGTTCGTCGTCGAGAACGCCAACCGCCGCTAGCGACCTCGGCGCCCACTCAGCGGTCAGCGGTCGGCGTCGTCCAGCAGCTCCGGCGCCTGCGGCTGGCGGGGGGTCAGCTCGACCTGGGCGGGGGCCGCCAGCTCGTCGTCCGAGACGCCCAGCTCGGCGAGCTTGCGGGCGCTGACCAGCACCCGCGCCTCCAGCGAACCGACCGCCCTGTTGTACGCGGTCACCGCGCCGGCCAGCGACGAGCCGAGCTTGCCCACGTGGTCACCGAGGGTGGAGAGCCGGCCGTACAGCTCCCGGGCGAGGGTGTGCACCGCCACCGCGTTGCGGGCCAGCGCCTCCTGCCGCCACGAGTAGGCCACCGTGCGGAGCAGGGCGACCAGGGTGGCCGGCGTGGCCAGCACCACGTTGCGGGCGAACGCGTGCTCCAACAGCGTCGGGTCGCGTTGGAGCGCGACGTCGAGGAACGGGTCGGCGGGCACGAACAGGACCACGAACTCGGGCGAGCTGTCGAACGCCGTCCAGTACGACTTGGCGGCCAGGGCGTCGACGTGCCCCCGCAGGTGTCGGGCGTGCGCGTCGAGGTGGGTGTCCCGGCCGCGCTCGTCGCGGGCCTCCATCGCGGTGAGGTACGCGTCGAACGGCGCCTTCGCGTCCACCACCACCGACCGGCCGCCGTGCAGGCGGACCACCAGATCCGGGCGGACGACCTGGTCGTCGGTGGCGGCGGTGACCTGCTCGGAGAAGTCGCAGTGCTCCAGCATGCCGGCCGCCTCGACGATCCGGCGCAGTTGGTGCTCGCCCCAGCGGCCCCGCACCTGCGGCGCGCGCAGCGCGGCGACCAGCTGCTTGGTCTCGGTGCGCAGCTCCCCGGAGACCGCGTTCATCGAGCGGACCTGCTCGCGCAGCTCGGCGTAGGCGTCGACCCGGTCGTGCTCCAGCTCGGCGACCCGCTGCTCGTAGCGGCGCAGGCTGTCGTGCAGCGGCGCCACGGCACGGGCCACCGCCTCCTGCGACTGCGCGGTGGCCTCGTAGCTCAACGCCCGCATGGACTGCTCCAGCCGCCCCTCGCCCTCGCGGGTCGCCGTCAGGGTGGCATCCAGCCTGGCGATGTCGGCCGCTGACCGGGACCGGGCCGCGAGCCAGCCCACCGCCCCGCCGGCACCGAGGCACACGATCACCACCAGCAGCGTCGAGACGTCCATCACCGGAGCTTGCCAGACGGGTACGACGTGACACCCGGGGGTACGTTCGATGACATGGAACTTGTGCTGTGCCTCGCGATCGTGCTGGTCGGCGCGCTCGGTGCCGCGGCGCTCATCCGCGCTCAGGGCACCGCCCGTCGGCGTACGGAGCTGGGCGACGCCCGCGCCGAGGCGCACCGCTGGTACGAGCGCCTCGGTGGTCAGCTGTTGACCCTCCAGGGCGACGAGCCGGCGGTCCGTCAGGCGTTGGCCGACGCCGGTGAGCGGTACAACGCGGCGGGTTCGCAGTTGGAGCAGGCGCGTACGCCGCACCAGTTCGCGCTCGCCCGGGAGACCGCGCTGGAGGGACTGGCGTACATCCGGGCGGCGCGGACCGCGCTGGGGATCGACCCCGGCCCCGAGGTGCCGGCGCTGGCCGCCGCGCGGGGCGTCGGGCAGCTCACCAAGGAGCGCGAGGTCGATGTGCAGGGGCAGACCTTCCGGGCCGGCCCGCAGCCCGGTCGGCAGACGCCCTACTACTACCCCGGTGGCCGCTACCAGGGTCGGCCGGTGCCGGCGGGCTGGTATTCGACGCCGTGGTGGAAGACCGCGTTGGGCGCGGGGGCCGGTGTGCTCGGCGGCATGTTGATCGCCGACGCGCTGTTCTCGCCGGCCTTCGCCGACCCGGGATACGGGTACGACGAGGGCTACCAGGAGGGCTTCGGCGACGGCGCCGACTACGCCGACGGCCAGGGCGGCGACGCCGGCGACCAGGGCGGCGACTACGGCGACCAGGGCGGCGACTTCGGTGGCGCCGACCAGGCGGGCGACTTCGGCGGCGGTGACTATGCCGCCGGCGACTTCGGTGGCGGAGGTTTCGGTGGTGGCGACTTCGGCGGCGGCGACTTCGGCGGCGGCGACTTCGGCGGCGGCGACTGGTGAGCGCCGAGGGCGCTGACTGAGAGCGGTGACTGGTGAGCGGCGGGCCGCTGACCTCTGAACCCGCTGGCTGACATGCGCAACGGGCCCCGGTCGTGGCGACCGGGGCCCGTTGCCGTGCTGCCTGATCAGCCGGTGTTGCGCATGCCGGCGGCGATGCCGTTCACCGTGGTGAGCAGCGCCCGCTCCAGGGCCGTGCCGTCGCTCGGGGCGCGTCGGCCACCCGGGGCGGTGGCCACCGCACGGCCGGCCGCGCCGGATTCCCGGTACTGCCGCAGCAGCGCCACCTGAAGGTGGTGCAGCGGCTCCAGGTAGGTGTCCCGGACGGCCAGGGTGCGCTGGAGCACCGGCGAGTTCTCCAGCAGGGCGGGGGAGGCGGTCACCGCCAGCACCTCGCGCTTGGTCAGCTCGTACTCCCGCTCGATCTGCTCGAAGATCGGGTGCAGCTTCTTCGGCACGAGGGTCTCGACGTACCGGCGGGCGATGCTGAGGTCGGTCTTGGTCAGCATCATCTCGACGTTCGACAGGAACGTGCGGAAGAAGTGCCAGTTACGGTGCATCTCGGCGAGCACGTCCGCCAGACCGGCCTCCCGGGCGGCGGCCAGGCCGGAGCCGACGCCGAACCAGCCCGGCACGATCTGCCGGGTCTGCGTCCAGCCGAACACCCACGGGATGGCCCGCAGCCCGGACAGCCCGGCGCCGGTGTTGGGGCGCTTCGCCGGCCGGGAGCCGATGTTCAACGCGCCGAGCAGCTCGGTGGGGGTGGACGCCCAGAAGTACGCCGGCAGGTCCGGGTCCTCGACGAGCGACCGGTACGACCGGAACGCCGACTCGGAGACCACGTCCATTGTCGCGTCCCAGCGTTCCAGCATCTCGGCCGGCTGCCGGGGCGCGGTGTGCAGGAGCGTCGCCTGGAGCACCGCGGCGAGGGTCAGCTCCAGGTTCTCCCGCGCCAGCGAGGGCAGGGTGTACTTGTCGGAGATCACCTCGCCCTGCTCGGTCACCTTGATCGCGCCGTCAAGCGTGCCGTACGGCTGCGCCAGGATCGCCTCGTGCGTCGGGCCGCCGCCGCGGCCGACCGTGCCGCCGCGACCGTGGAACAGCCGCAGGCGTACGCCGTGCCGGGCGGCCACGTCGCGCAGCGCGCGCTGGGCTCGGTGGATCGACCACTGGCTGGTGGTGATCCCGGCCTCCTTGTTGGAGTCGGAGTAGCCGAGCATGACCTCCTGCACGTCGCCCCGGGCCGCGACGAGCGCCCGGTACGCGGGCAGCGACAGCAGCTCGTCAAGGATCTCGCCGCCGGCGTTCAGCTCGCCCGGGGTCTCCAGCAGCGGCACGAAACCGATCCGGGCCCGGCCGCTGTGCACGTCGACCAGCCCGGCCTCGCGGGCGAGCACCACGGCGGCGAGCACGTCGTCCACGCCGAGGGTCATCGAGATGATGTACGACTCGATCACCTCGGTGCCGAACCGGTCCTGCGCCTCGCGGATCGTGCTGAACACGTCGAACGTCTTGCGGGCCGGTTCGGTCAGCGGGGTGTCCAGGGTGGACAGCGGCCGGCGGCCGGTCAGCTCGTCGGCGAGCAGCTTGGTGCGCTCCAACCGGCTCAACGCCGGGTAGTCGGACACCTCGCCGACGGCCTCGTACAGCTGGGCGAGCACCGCGTGGTGCGCCTCGGCGTGCTCCCGAACGTCCATGGTCGCGAGGTGCAGGCCGAACGCGGAGACCGTCCGGATGGTGGAGGCCAGCCGGCCGACGGCGGTGAGCTGCCCGGAGTTGCGGGCCAGCGAGGCGCGCAGCAGGTCCAGGTCGGCGATCAGCTCGGCGGAGCCGCGGTAGTCGCGGCCCGGGACGTGGGCGGTGCCCTGGCGGAGCCGCTGCCGGGTGTTGGCCAGCTTCGCCTTCACGCAGCGTGCCTTGAGCCGGTACGGCTCCTCGGCGTTGACCCGACGGAACCGGGGGGCCACCTCGGGCAGCGCGTCGAGGTCGGCGGCGAGGCTGGCGGAGAGGTCAAGCGACACCCCACGCAGTCGGCGGGACACCGAGACCTCGTTGATCAGGTGGTCCATCGCCTTCTCGGTGGCCGCGATGCCGTGCTCGTGCTGGATGGTCAGCACCTCGCGGGTGACCGCCGGGGTGACGAACGGGTTGCCGTCCCGGTCGCCGCCGATCCAGGTGCCGAAGCTCAGCGGGCGGGCCGTCGGCGACGTCTCCACGCCGAGGGTGCGCAGCGTGTCGGCCAGGTCGTCGAGCACCTGCGGGGCGGCCTCGGCGTACAGGTCGCGCAGGTAGTAGATGGCGTTGCGGGCCTCGTCGGTCGGGTCGGGCCGGTCGAGCCGCAGCTCGTCGGTCTGCCACATCAGGTCAAGCAACTCGGCCAGCCGGCGGTTGGCCGGGCCCTCGTCGCTGGCGCCGTAGAGGATCGCGTTGGCGGTCTCGGTGTCCAGCTCGTCGGCGATGGCCCGCAGCTTGGACAGGATCGAGCGGCGGGCCGCCTCGGTCGGGTGGGCGGTGAAGACTGGCCGGACCGCCAGCCGGCGGGCCGCGGCGGCGATCTCCTCGGCCGGCACCCCCCGCTCGGCGATCATCTTCGCCGCCTGGTCCAGCCAACCGCCCTGCACGGCGCGGCGGCGACGCAGGTCCCGAGCGCGGTGCACCTGTTCGGTGATGTTGGCCAGGTGGAAGTAGGTGGAGAAGGCGCGGGCCAGCTTGGTGCCGGTGGTCACGTCGAGCCCGCCGAGCCGCTGGGCGGCGGCCGGGACGTCGGAGCGGACCTGGGCGCGGATCTCCTCGACGAGGTCGAGCAGCGGGCGGCCCTCCTGGCGGGCCAGGGTCTGGCCGAGGAGGGTGCCGAGTCGGCGGATGTCAGCGCGCAGCGCGGCGTCCGGGCCGTCGTGGTCGTGCTGGTCGGTCACGATGCGCTCCTTACGTGAGTACGAAGGACAGCGCTGTCCGACTCCCTGGATGGTATCCGCGTCGGGCCGGCTGGCAGGAGGGGCTCTCCGCATGCCGTGCCGTGACACGGAACACCTCGGAGATCACTTCAGGGCCTTGCGCGGTCGGTCGCCCGGCGGCCCCGCACCCGGGTCGCGCCGAGCAGGGCGGCCAGCGCGAGCACCGCCCAGAGCACCAGACCGGTCACCGGCCAGCCGATCGAGCGTCGGTCGAAGTACACGGCCGATTTGATCAGGTCGGTGGCCAGGCCGGGCACGTTCCACCGGTGCATTCCGCGCAGCCAGGTGGGCAGGAACTCGGGGGCGTAGATGCCACCGGAGCCCGGGTTGCCGAGCACCACCAGCAACAGGATGACCAGCCCGGTGCCGAGCACGCCCAGCCAGCCCTGGACCGCGGCGGCGACCATCGCGGCGGCGAAGGCGGCCAGCATGCCGACACCGGCGACGGCCGGCAGGTCGTGGTGCCAGACGTCCAGCACCGGGCCGACGATCACCGCCCCGACGATGCCGAGCGCCACGCTGTAGACGGCGAGCGCCCCGATGCGCAGTCCGGCGCGGCGCAGGGTGCGCGGGGCGGTGCCGGCGGAGATGCCGAGCACGGTCGAGGCCAGGTATCCGCCGAGGACGTACCCGATGGCCAGGTAGAAGGGGACCAGGCCGCGGGGGTCGGTGCCGGCGACCGGCACCTCGTCGGTCACCCGCAACGGCAGTCCGGCCTGTTGGGCGGCGCTGGTGAGCACCTGGATGACCAGGTCGGTGGCGGACGGTGCGCTGGCGCTGGCGGTGGTGAGGACGAGGCCGCCGTCGGGGGCGGAGCTGAGCACCGCGTACACCTCGCGGCCGGTCAGGCCGTCGTCGGCGGCGCCCGGGTCGGCGTACTCGATGGCTTTGATCTTGTTGGTCCGGTCACGGACGGCGGCCAGGACCGTGCGCGCGGGCTGGTCGCTCGTCGCCACCCCGACCGGCACGTCCCGGGGGTGCGGCTGGTGCAGGGCGCCGACGTACGCGGCGATGAAGGCGGCGGCCAGCGCGAGGGTGCCGAGCAGCAGGCCTGCGGTGCGGGGGAGCCAGTCGCGTACCCGGACCTCCGGCGCCTCGTCCACCACGTCAGCCTAGGGCGACATTCAACCTGTTTGCGGCATTTCCCGGCGAGCGGCGAAGGTGAGCAATTTTCTTCAAGACCGTCCGGGGTGCCTCTCGCAAGGATGGTCCCCGTTGGTCCGGAAGCCACCCGTCCGGGGTGGCCGGATCGGGGCACGCGGGCCTGTTCGGGGAGGTCCGACGCCTGGGCCGGACCTGTCGCGGGCCGCTTCGTGCGCGCCTGGAGGAGCGCCCCAGGACGATCTTGTGCCGGTCCTCCGCGACCGTCTCCGTCCAGCCGTGGTTCTCCACGATGCAGCGCACCTGGTAGATCAGCATTCCGTCCGGATGCCCCAGCACCCGCCACCGGGCGGGCGTTGTGCGGCGACGCGGATCACTGCCGACTCCCTCAGCGGGCATCGTCCCCCCTTGGCGCGGCGACCTTGTCACTACCCGGCCCGATTCTGGTCACTCGCCAACCCCTGGTCCACCCCGAGCGGCGGATCGCTCCGACCCGGCTCTGCGGGTCTGTCCGGCCGGTGCCGGCCGACCTGGGCCGGTTCGGTCGCCAGGCTCGTCGGCTGGGGTCCGCGGGTCGGAGAGTTGGCGTGGATCAGGGATTGACGACGGCGAAGGCGCGGACCGGGAAGGTGCCCATGCCGGCCACCATCGGTGGGGCCGCGGTGAAGCGGAACCCGCTCGGCGGCAGCGCCCCGAGGCCGGTCAGGTGCTCCACGATCGGGACACCGGCGGCGAGCAGGGTGCTGTGCGCGGGGCGTACGCCTCCGGCCGCCGGGCTCATGTCGTCGATGTTGATCGAGTCGATGCCGACCAGGGCCGCGCCGGCGTCGACCAGCGACTGGGCGGCGTCCCCGGTCAGGTACGGCGCCTCCGGCCCGCCGTACCGCTCGGTGCCGAAGTGCGCATCCCACCCGGTGTGCAGCAGCACCGCGCGCCCGGCCACCTCGTACGGGGCCAGCATCAGCCGGTCCACGGCTCGGGTGCCGGCCGGTACGCGGACCAGCACCCCGGGCAGGTCGGCGAGGCGGTCCAGCGACACCCCGGTCAGGTCGTCGCCGCCTGACCAGCGGTGGGCGGGAGTGTCCACGTACGTGCCGGTGTTGGCGATCATGTCGATCCGGGCCACGTGGAACTCGGTGCCCGGCGCGTACCGCTCGCGGGATGCCGCGAAGGTCAACCAGTCGGTGAGCCGCGGAGCGGGCCACCCCGGCAGGGTGGTCATCCCGTCGCGGATCACGTGGCTCAGCTCGACCAGCCGGCGATCGGTGCCGGAGGCGTCGACGCCCCGGCCGCCCTTGTGCGGCTCCTCGATGATCGTCTTCGCGCTGATCCGGACCTCGGCGACCATCAGCAGCCCGAGGTGCCGGACGAACAACGCCGCCAGATCGTCGTCGGTGATCTCCCGACCCGGAATGTCCAGCCGGAAGCCCTCGGTGCGCAGCCCGCCGCCGTTGGCGAAGCTCACCTCCGCGTCGAACTGTGCGCGCCACTGCTCACCCATCCCGAAACCCGACCACGCCTGCCGGCGGCGGTCAAGATCTTTCCCGTTTCCGACCGCCTCGGGGCCCGGTCAGCGCTCGCCCGCCGCCCTCTGCGGCAAGATCCGCACAACATCAGGGAAGTTGCTGCCTCCCACGCCCCGGAAGCAACTTCCGGGAAGTTGCGTGGATCTTGGGACGAGGGGTGGCCTGCGCGGGAGCGGACCCGGGCCGGGGTGCGGACCCGGGCCGGGGGTGCGCGGCGCGGGGCGACGCGACCTGGGCGGAAGGGGGTGGCTGTCGGTCGACGGGGATAGGCTTGTCGGCGTGCACCCCCCGTCCGGCTGGACGAGGGGCCGCCGTGGTGTGCGCCGACTCCCCTGGAAGGATTCCCTTGCTCACCGGTCTGTTCTCCGCCGCCCTGGCCGACCCCGGGCTGACCCGGGCGCGTGACCTGGCGCGCTCCGGTGCCGCCCAGGTCGACGGCCTCGACATCACCGCTCCGGCGGCGCTGCGCCCGTTCGCGGTGGCCGCCGTCGCGGCCGACCCCGACGGCGCCGGTGGCGGGGCCGGGCGACCCGTGCTGGCGGTGACCGCCACCACCCGGGAGGCCGACGACCTGGCCGCCGCGCTGGGTGCGCTGCTGCCGTCGGAGCAGGTGGTGGTCTTCCCCTCCTGGGAGACGCTGCCGCACGAGCGGCTCTCTCCCCGCTCCGACACGGTGGGCCGCCGGCTGGCCGTGCTGCGCCGCCTCGCGCACCCCGAGTCGACCGACGCGCACGGCGGCACCGGGCCGCTGCGGGTGGTCGTGGCACCCGTCCGTTCACTGCTGCAACCGCAGCTCAAGGGCCTCGGTGACCTGGAGCCGGTGCAGCTCGCCGCCGGCGAGGAGGCGGACCTGGAGGAGGTCGCCCGCCGGCTGACCGACATGGCGTACGCCCGCGTCGACCTGGTCACCAAGCGCGGCGAGTTCGCGGTGCGCGGCGGCATCCTGGACGTCTTCCCGCCCACCGACGAGCACCCGTCCCGGGTCGAGTTCTGGGGCGACGAGGTGGAGGAGATCCGCACCTTCGCCGTCGCCGACCAGCGGACCATCGAGCAGGTTCCGCTGCTCTGGGCGCCGCCCTGCCGCGAGTTGCTGCTCACCCCGGCGGTCCGTGAGCGGGCCGCCGCGCTGGCCGAGCAGCACCCCGAGCTGGCCGAGATCCTGGACAAGCTGGCCGAGGGCATCCCGGTGGAGGGGATGGAGTCGCTGGCCCCGGTGCTGGTCGGCCCCGACTCGCTGGAGCTGCTGCTGGACGCCATGCCGGCCGGCACCCACGTCCTGCTGTGCGACCCGGAGCGCATCCGCACGAGGGCGCACGACCTGGTGCGTACCTCGGAGGAGTTCTTGCAGGCCAGCTGGGCCGCCGCCGCGGTCGGTGGCCAGGCCCCGGTGGACGTCGGCGCCGCCGCCTTCCGCACCCTGGGCGAGGTCCGCGCCACCGCCGCCGACCTCGGCCAGCCGTGGTGGACGCTGTCCCCGTTCGGTCTGGGTGAAGCCGAGACGGCCGAGACGCGCCAGCCCTGGGAGGACGCGCCCGAGCAGGCCGTGGTCACCCCGGACGACGCCATCGCGGTGACCCTCGCCGCGCAGCCGGCGCCGCTCTACCACGGCGAGACCGCGCGGGTGGTCGACGACCTCAAGCGCTGGGCCGGCGAGGGCTGGTCGATCGCGCTGGTCTTCGAGGGCCACGGCCCCGCCCAGCGGGCGGTGGAGGTGCTGCGCGACGCCGGGCTGGGCGCCCGGCTGACCGAGGAGGTGCCGACCGCGCCCGCCCCCGGCGAGCTGGTCGTCTCCTGCGGCGCGCTGGGCAGTGGGTTCGTCGACGAGGCGTCCCGTTTCGTGCTGCTCACCGGCAACGACGTCACCGGCGGTCGGGGCACCTCGACGCGCGACATGCGCAAGATGCCGAGCCGTCGGCGCAACACCATCGACCCGCTGGAGCTCAAGGCCGGCGACTTCGTGGTGCACGAGCAGCACGGCATCGGCCGGTACGTCGAGCTGGTGCAGCGCACCGTCAACGGCGCCAGCCGGGAATACCTGGTCATCGAGTACGCGGCCAGCAAGCGTGGCCAGCCCGGCGACCGGCTGTTCGTCCCGACCGACCAGCTCGACCAGCTCTCCCGCTACGTGGGCGGCGAGCAGCCGACGCTGCACAAGATGGGCGGCTCGGACTGGCAGAAGTCCAAGGCGCGGGCTCGCAAGGCGGTCCGGGAGATCGCCGCGCAGCTCATCCAGCTGTACGCCGCCCGCAAGGCGTCCAAGGGCCACTCGTTCGGCCCGGACACCCCGTGGCAGCGGGAGTTGGAGGACGCGTTCCCGTGGCAGGAGACGCCGGACCAGCTCGCCGCGATCGACGAGGTCAAGCGGGACATGGAACAGACCGTCCCGATGGACCGGCTGATCTGCGGCGACGTCGGCTACGGCAAGACCGAGATCGCGGTCCGGGCGGCGTTCAAGGCCGTGCAGGACGGCAAGCAGGTGGCGGTGCTGGTGCCGACGACGCTGCTGGTGCAGCAGCACTACAACACCTTCGCCGAGCGGATGAGCCAGTTCCCGGTGCAGATCCGGCAGCTGTCGCGGTTCCAGACCCCGAAGGAGACCGAGCGGACGCTGGAGATGGTCGCCGACGGCACCGTCGACATCGTCATCGGCACCCACCGGCTGCTCCAGACCGCGACCCGGTTCAAGCAGCTCGGTCTGGTGATCGTCGACGAGGAGCAGCGGTTCGGCGTCGAGCACAAGGAGCACCTCAAGACGCTGCGGGCCTCGGTCGACGTGCTGAGCATGTCGGCCACCCCGATCCCGCGCACCCTGGAGATGGCGATCACCGGCATCCGGGAGATGTCCACCATCGCCACCCCGCCGGAGGAGCGGCACCCGGTGCTCACCTTCGTCGGCGCGCAGGACGACCGGCAGGTCGCCGCGTCCATCCACCGTGAGCTGCTTCGCGACGGGCAGGTCTTCTACCTGCACAACCGGGTCGAGTCGATCGACCGGGCGGCACGGCGGCTGCGGGAACTGGTCCCCGAGGCGCGGGTCGCGGTGGCGCACGGCCAGATGGGCGAGGAAGCCCTGGAGAAGGTCATGGTCGGCTTCTGGGAGAAGGAGTTCGACGTCCTGGTCTGCACCACGATCGTCGAGTCGGGCATCGACATCCCGAACGCCAACACCCTGATCGTGGAGCGGGCCGACCTGCTCGGTCTGGCCCAGCTGCACCAGATCCGCGGCCGGGTCGGCCGGGGGCGGGAGCGGGCGTACGCCTACTTCCTCTACCCGCCGGAGAAGCCGCTCACCGAGCACGCCCACGAGCGGCTGGCCACCATCGCGCAGCACACCGAGCTGGGCGCCGGCATGTACGTGGCCATGAAGGACCTGGAGATCCGGGGCGCCGGCAACCTGCTCGGCGGCGAGCAGTCGGGGCACATCGAGGGCGTCGGCTTCGACCTGTACGTGCGCATGGTCGGCGAGGCCGTCTCCGCGTTCAAGGGTGAGCGGCCGGAGGAGGAGGCCGACGTCAAGATCGACCTGCCGATCGACGCCCACCTGCCGCACGACTACGTGAGTGTGGAGCGGCTGCGCCTGGAGATGTACCGCAAGCTCGCCGAGGCACGCGACGAGGAGCGTCTGCGCGAGGTCGTCGCCGAGATGACCGACCGGTACGGCGAGCCGCCGGCCCCGGTGCAGAACCTGGTGGCGGTGGCCCGGTTCCGCCTGCTGGCCCGCCGGTACGGCCTGAGCGACGTGACCATGCAGGGCAAGCACATCCGGTTCGGGCCGCTGCCGCTGCCCGACTCGAAGCAGATGCGGCTCAAGCGCTACCACCCGGACGCCGTCTACAAGCAGGCCACCGACCAGGTCAGTGTGCCCCGACCGACCACCCGTCGGATCGGCGGCGAGCCGCTGCGTGACCAGGCGCTGCTCGAGTGGTGCGCGCAATTGCTCTCCGACGTGCTGGGCGCCCCCGCCCCGCTGGTCGCCGCGGCCGGGTGAGCACGGCGCTTCCGTCGTACCCCCAGGTGCGGGTGCGTCGGAGTCGCCGTGCCGAGCGCGCGGGTGGAGGTGGGGGGCGTCACAGCGCCCGGTGATGGCGTGAGAGAGTGACGGTCATGCGTGCTCGCCGTCTTGTCGCCGTCGCCACCGTGGCGGTCGGCATCGTCGCCCTCTCCGGTTGCCGTGCCGAGCCCGGTGTCGCCGCCTACGTCGGGGATCACCGCATCACCCAGGATGCGGTGACCGCCATGCTGGACGACCTGCGGGCGAAGAACCCGACGCCCCCGGCGAACGACCCGTCCGCCGCTGAACAGCCCCGGCTGCCCGGCCCGGCCGAGGTGACAAGCGTGCTGGTGCTGGGCGAGGTGTGCGGGCGGGTGTCCAAGGAGAAGAACTACCAGCCGCGGGCCCAGGTGTCGCCCGAGCAGGCCGCCCAGCAGTTCGGGCTCTCGCCCGACACCCGGTACGTGCGCTCGGTCGCCGAGCTCTACACCTGCCTGTCCGGGGTGCCGTCCGGCGAGGCGGTCGCCCCGACCGACAAGGAGCTGGCCGACGTGATCGCGGCGGGTCGCAAGGCCGCCAAGATCCCGGCAAACGTGAGCGACGAGGACGCCGCCCGTCAGCTCGACGGCGAGCAGTCGCGCGACCAGTTGCGCGCCGCGCTCGCGACCCGCAGGTCGCTGGTCGAGGCGGTCGAGAGCCACGACGTGACCGTCAACCCCCGGTACCGGCCGCTGGAGTTCCCGGTGCTGACCTTCGAGGGCAACGCTCCCGCGGTGAGCGTGCCGCTGGGCGAGGCGGGCTCCGGAACGGTCACCGACGTCTCCACCCCGGACGCCGTGCCGTCGAGCCCCAACCCGGCCGCCGAGGGCACGGCCAGCTGAGCATGACGGCACGGATCGTCCTGCTGGTCACCTCACCCCGGTTGCCGGCCGGCCTGCTGACCTCGGCCGCCTGGGACGCCGTACGCCAGCATCCGGTCCTGGCCGGCGCGGAGAGCGAGTTGACCACGGCCGTGCGTCAGGCGGGCGCCGAGGTGAGGATCGTGGACGGCCCGGCGACGCAGCCGCTGCTCGACACGGTCGCGGCGCACGGCACGGCGGTCTGGTTGGCCGGCCCGGCCGGCGACGAGGCCCTGGCCCGGGAGCTGGGTCTGCGGCTGGCCCGGGAGCCGGGGCTTGCCGAGATGGAGCTGATGTACGGCTCGTGGGACCCGCCGGGGGCCCGGCTGCTCGACGCGGTGGCCGTACTGGACCGGCTGGCCTCGCCGGGCGGCGACCCGTGGAAACGGGCGCAGACGCACCGCAGCCTCGCGGGCTACCTGCTGGAGGAGAGCTACGAGGCGTACGACGCGATGGTCGCGGACGACACCGACTCGTTACGTGAGGAGTTGGGCGACGTGCTGCTGCAGGTGGTCCTGCACGCCCGGCTCGCGGAGGAGCTGCCCGAGGGCGAGCGGTGGACCATCGACGACGTGGCGGGTGGCCTGGTCGACAAGATGATCCGGCGCAATCCGCACGTCTTCGCCGGCGCCGAGGCGGGCACGCTGGAGGAGATCACCGCCAACTGGGAGCGGATCAAGCGGGTCGAGAAGGCGCGCGATTCCGTCCTGGACGGTGTGGCGCTGAGCCAACCCGCCCTGGCCCTGGCCGCGCAGATCCTGGAACGCGCCACCCGCAACGGCATCGAGGTCCCACCTCCGCTGGCCGCCACGCAGGTGGACGCCGAAGCGAGACTGGGCGCGAGCCTGCTGGCAACCGTCGTCGCGGCCCGCGAGGCGGGTATCGACCCCGAAGCGGCCCTCCGCCGGGCCACCCTGGCCTACGCCCAAGCCGTCCGAGCCGCCGAAACCCAGCCCGCACCCCCACCCCCACCCGTCGACCCGCGGTGATCAAGAGGTTCGCGTCAGGATCCGGCTCGGATCTGACCCAAACCTCTTGATCACCGAGGTGGGCGCGGGGGGCTGGGTAGGGTGGGGCCGGTGGAGGAGTTTGGGGTACTCGCGGAGCGGGTTGTTGAGGCTCTGCTGGAGTCGCGGCCGGGGGTTGCCACCTCGGCGGGCGATCATCGGTTCGACGACCGGCTGCCGGATCTGTCCGCCGACGCGCTGGCCGCCGATCGGGTGATGCTCTCCGACGCGGCGAACGCGCTGTCCGAACTGGACCCCGACTCGCTGGACGTCGACGAGCAGGTGGATCACGCGCTGCTCACCTCCTTCGTGGACCGGGAGCTGTTCGAGCTCACCGAGATCCGGTCGCACGAGTGGGATCCGCTGCACCACAATCCCGGTCCGCTGCTGCACCCGCTGCTGGCCCGTCCGTACGCCCCGGCCGAGGTGCGGTTGACGCAGTTGGCCGGCCGGCTCGCCGCCGTACCGGATGCCCTCGCCACCGCCCGCGCGACGCTGCGGGACATGCCGCGGATCCACGCCGAGACGGCGGTCGGGCAGTTCACCGGCACGGCCGCGCTGATCCGCGACGAGCTGCCGCCGCTGATCGCCCAGGCGCCGGGCAGCCTCGACAAGGTCGAGCCGGCGGCCACCGCCGCGATCGCCGCGCTGGAGGAGTTCGTCGCCTGGCTGCGCGTCGGCCTGGCCGCCGACGCGGGCCCCGGCCGCGACCCGCGACTGGGCCGCCGCCGCTGGGAGGCGCGGCTCTGGCACACCCTCGACACCGAGCTGGGAGCCGCCGAGATCCAGCGCCGCGCCTGGGCCAACCTGGACCGGGTCACCGCGGAGATCCGTGCGGCGGCCGTCGAGCTGGTCGGCGGGCCGGCCGAGGACGCGACGGTACGCCGGGCGCTGGACGTGCTCGCCGCCGAGCACCCGGACGACTCGACAATCGTCGAGCTGGCCGGCGTGACCCTGGACGAGGCGACCGACTTCGTCCGCCTGCACGACCTGGTGACAGTGGTCGACGACCGGTGCGTGATCCAGGAGATGCCGGAGTTCGCCCGGGGGGTCGCGGTGGCCTACTGCGACGCGCCCGGCCCGCTGGAGACCGCCGCCCTGCCGACCTTCTACTGCATCGCGCCCACCCCGGCGGACTGGTCGGCGCTGCGCGTGGACTCCTTCTACCGCGAGTACAACGACCACATGGTCCGCAACCTCACCGTGCACGAGGCGATGCCCGGCCATTTCCTGCAGCTCGCCCACGCCCGGCGTCACGTCGGCGGCACGAGGGTGCGGGCGCTGGCCCGCTCCGGCCCGTTCGTCGAGGGATGGGCGGTGTACGCCGAGGAGCTGATGGCCGGGCTCGGCTTCGGTGGCCTGCCGGTGCGGTTGCAGCAGCTCAAGATGCAGCTCCGGATGACCATCAACGCGCTGCTCGACCAGTTGGTGCACGCCGAGGAGCTGCCCGAGGCCGAGGCGATGGCGCTCATGACCGGGCGCGGCTTCCAGGAGGAGGGCGAGGCGGCCGGCAAGTGGCGCCGGTCGCTGCTCACCTCGACGCAGCTCTCCACCTACTTCGTGGGGTACAGCGAGATGGCCGAGATCGCCGCAGCCCGCCCGGACGGGGTGTCGGTGCGCGACTGGCACGACGCGATGCTCGCCCAGGACTGCCCGCCCCCGCGCCACCTGCGCACCCTGCTGGGCATCTGACCCGGCTCGGTCGAGCCGGTCAGGAGCCGCCCGGCCGACGGTCCACCACGCCGGCTCCGGCGGGCGGGTCGAAGGCGTTCTTCTCCACCGTCTCGGAGTAACTGCTCAACGCCAGCTCCATCGGTTTGCCGTCGACCGCGCCGAGGAAGCTGCCGAGCACGCCCTCGGTGGTCACGCAGGCGCTGAAGTCGCCGTCCGAGCGCTGCACCTCGACGCACGCGGCGTGGTGCCCGGCGACTGTGGTGTCGCTCTGCTTGATCACCGCCTGCGGGTCGAGTGCGGCGGCGGTCAGCAGCCCGACCACCACCGGCGGGGTGACGAGACCCTGCCGGTTCGCCTCGGTGAAGAGCGCCACGGTGGGCTTGGTGCCCGGGGTGGGTGGCGCCACGAGCGTGCACGCCATCCGACCGCCGGTCGACGCGCAGCGGGTGACGGCGTCCGGCGTGACGGTGAGCCGCCCACCCGGGTAGGTGTACGCGGAGCGGGCCGGATCCTGCGCCTGCACGATCGCGGCGCTCTGGCCGCCGGGCAGTTGGTAGTCGGCCGAGTAGGTCAACTCCAGCGCCCGGTCGAGGCGGGCGGCGAGGTCGTTGACGAGATCCGAGCGACCCATGGCGGTGCCGGCGTCCTCGTATGTCTGACAGCCGGTGACCGTGAGCGACGCGATGACCGACACGGCGAGCATGCGGAGGGTGGTCGAGGCGGCGGGCATGACGACCAGCCTGGTGGATCAAGTCGGCGCAGCGCAAACCCGTTGCCGGTTGACGCCCGGAAATCCGGGAATGTCCGTCAGTGCGGGGCGACTCGGGTGCGCGGGCGACGCCGTGCCCGCTCCCGCCGCCCGATACGCTGCGTTCAACACCTGCCTCAGCCGCACCGTCGCGGCCCACCCACGGACCGGATCACAACAACGAGGAGCGACTCAGTGGCAACCATCGAGGGAATCGTCGCCCGGGAGATTCTCGACTCGCGGGGCAACCCGACGGTCGAGGTCGAGGTCGGCCTGGACGACGGCACGGTGGCCCGCGCCGCAGTGCCCTCCGGCGCCTCCACCGGCGCGTTCGAGGCGATCGAGCTGCGCGACGGTGACGCCGACCGTTACCAGGGCAAGGGCGTGGAGAAGGCGGTCTCCAACGTCGAGGACAAGATCGTCGACCAGATCATCGGGTACGAGGCCAGCGAGCAGCGGCTCATCGACCAGAAGATGCTCGACATCGACGGCACCGACAGCAAGTCGGAGCTGGGCGCGAACGCCATCCTCGGGGTCTCCCTGGCGGTGGCGAAGGCCGCTGCCGGCAGCGCCGAGCTGAGCCTCTTCCGCTACCTGGGCGGCCCGAACGCGCACCTGCTGCCGGTGCCGATGATGAACATCCTCAACGGTGGCGCGCACGCCGACTCCAACGTCGACATCCAGGAGTTCATGGTCGCGCCGATCGGTGCGCCCACCTTCCGCGAGGCGCTGCGCTCGGGCGCGGAGGTCTACCACGCGCTGAAGTCGGTGCTGAAGAAGAAGGGCCTGTCGACCGGGCTCGGTGACGAGGGTGGCTTCGCGCCGAACCTGCCCACCAACGCGGCAGCCCTGGACCTGATCGCCGAGGCGGTCGAGAAGGCCGGTTACCGGCTCGGCACCGACATCGTGTTCGCCCTCGACGTGGCGGCCACGGAGTTCTTCGACAACGGCACCTACACCTTCGAGGGCGCCGCGAAGTCCGCCGAGGAGATGAGCACCTACTACACCAAGCTCGCCGACGCGTACCCGATCGTGTCGATCGAGGACCCGCTGGCGGAGGACGACTGGACGGGCTGGCAGACGCTGACCGCGTCGATCGGCGACCGGGTGCAGATCGTCGGCGACGACCTGTTCGTGACCAACCCGCAGCGCATCGCCCGCGGCATCGCGGAGAAGGCGGCCAACGCCGTCCTCGTCAAGGTCAACCAGATCGGTTCGCTGACCGAGACCCTGGACGCGGTGGACCTGGCCCACCGGGCCGGCTTCAAGTGCATGATGAGCCACCGCTCCGGCGAGACCGAGGACACCACCATCGCCGACCTGGCGGTGGCCACCGGCTGCGGCCAGATCAAGACCGGCGCGCCGGCCCGCTCGGACCGGGTCGCCAAGTACAACCAGCTGCTCCGGATCGAGGAGGAGCTGGCCGACGCGGCGCGCTACGCGGGCGCCGGCGCGTTCCCGCGCTACCGTTCGGCCTGAGACGTGGTCGGGAAGCCCCACCGCGGGGCTTCCCGGCAATCTCTGTAACGCATGGAGCCTCGGGGGAGGGGTGTGACGATGCAGCGCCGCACACCGGGTGGTCAACGTCCCGCCCGTCGACCGGGTCAGTCCGGCCGGCCGGGTGCTGGCCGGGCCACCCGTGGGTCGCTCCGGGACGCCGGCGTACGCGCCGAACCGCGCGGCGCCGCCGGTCGGGCGCCGGGCGCGGTCCGGGGCGCCGAGGGCGTGCGCTCGGCGAACCGTCCGGCCGCCGCTCGGCGTACCGCCTCGGGCGGCGCCGTGAAGCGGCTCGCCGCACCCCATCCCCGTCGCTTCACCGGCCGGGCCACCGTGCTGTGCGCGGTGCTGATCGCGCTCGCCCTCGCGTACACCTATCCCGTGCGCGTCTACCTGGACCAGCAGGCCGACATCGAGCGGATGGAGGCCGCCCAGGCGGCGCAGGAGGCCGAGATCGCCAAGCTCGCCGCCGAGGCCGCGAAGTGGAAGGACGACGAGTACATCACGACGCAGGTTCGGGAGCGGTTCTTCATGGGCCGGCCGGGCGAGAAGATGATGGTGGTGCTGAACGACCCGGAGGGCGCCGCCCGCGACGCCGGGAAGTCGCCCGGCTCGGGCGCCCCGGCCGGTCCGACGACCTGGTACGACACGCTCTGGTCGAGTGTGCGGGCGGCGGACAGCCAGCAGCCGGGCAAGTGAACCACCGACCAGCACACCAGGAGAGACGAGCACCGTGACTGTCGCACCACCGCCGGAGTCGGCGGCGGATTCCGTACCCCTGCCGCAGCGGGAGCCGGCCACCGAGGCCGACCTGGCCGCGGTGGCGGCGCAGCTCGGCCGGACGCCCCGAGGCACCCGGGCGGTGGCCCACCGCTGCCCGTGCGGCCTGCCCGACGTGGTGGAGACGACGCCCCGCCTCGCCGACGGCACCCCGTTCCCGACGCTGTACTACCTGACCTGTCCCCGGGCCACCGCGGCGTGCAGCCGGCTGGAGTCGGCCGGGCTGATGCGGGAGATGGCCGACCGGCTGACGACGGATCCGGAGCTGGCCGCCCACTACCGGGCCGCGCACGAGGACTACCTGGCCCGCCGGGAGGCGATCGGCGAGGTGCCGGAGATCGCGGGCATCTCCGCCGGTGGGATGCCGGGCCGGGTGAAGTGCCTGCACGTGCACCTCGGCCACGCCCTGGGCGCCGGCCCCGGCGTGAACCCGTTCGGTGACGAGACGTTGGCGCTGGTCGAGCCCTGGTGGGCGAGCGGCCCGTGCGTCGACGTGCCCTCGACCGAATGACAGCGCAGGCCGAGGGGCAGATCCTGGTGCGGCGGGCCCGCACCGGGGACGTACGGGGCATCCGCCGGTTGGTCGACACGTACACCGACGACCGGCGGCTGCTGAGCAAGGCCACCGTCACCCTCTACGAGGACGTGCAGGAGTTCCGGGTGGCGGTCCGGCCCGACGACGGCGTCGTGGTGGGCTGCGGAGCGTTGCACGTGATGTGGGAGGACCTGGCCGAGATCCGCACGGTGGCCGTCGACCCGTCCTGCCGTGGCCAGCGGATCGGGCACCGGCTGGTGGGTGAGCTGATCGACGCGGCCCGGGAGTTGGGCGTCGCGCGGATCTTCGTGCTCACCTTCGAGACCCGGTTCTTCGGCTCGTTCGGGTTCCGCGAGATCGACGGCGCTCCGGTGCCGCAGCCGGTCTACGAGCAGCTGCTGCGCTCGTACGACGAGGGTGTCGCGGAGTTCCTGGACCTGGAGCGGGTCAAGCCGAACACGCTGGGCAACACCCGGATGCTGCTGCGCCTGTAGATTCCGCCGAAGGCTGGCTGTCGTAGGGTTGCGGAGTGACGACGCGTGTTGCGGCCATCGACTGCGGGACCAACTCGATCCGACTGCTGGTCGCCGACCTGCCCGACGAGTCGGCCGGGCCGCAGGCCCCGCTGACCGACGTGACCCGGCGGATGGAAATCGTCCGGCTCGGGCAGGGTGTGGACCGGACGGGGCGGCTGGCGCCGGAGGCGATCGAGCGGACGCGGGTGGCGCTGGCGTCGTACGCCGCCGACATCGAGAAGTTGGGCGCCCAGCGGGTGCGGATGTGCGCCACCTCGGCCTCCCGCGACGCTTTGAATGCGGCCGATTTCACCGAAATGGTGCGGGCCACCCTCGGGATCGAGCCCGAGGTGGTCAGCGGCGACGAGGAGGCCCGGCTGTCGTTCACCGGTGCGGTGCGCGGCCTGCCCGCCGACGCGTTGGAGCCGTTCCTGGTCGTCGACATCGGCGGTGGCTCCACCGAGTTCGTGGTCGGTGACCGGGCGGCCGGCGTGCGGTCGGCGATCTCCGTGGACATCGGCTGCGTCCGGATGACCGAGCGGCACCTGGCGGGCGACCCGCCGACGGCCGAGCAGATCGCCGCCGCGCAGGCCGACATCGCCGCCGTCGTGGACCGGGCGCTCGCGGCGGTGCCCGGCCGCGAGGCGGCCACCCTGGTCGGCCTCGCCGGTTCGGTCACCACAGTGGTCGCCATCGCTCAGGGCCTGCGGGAGTACGACCCGGAGCGCATCCACCACGCCCGGGTGTCGTACGAGGCGGTGGCCCAGGTGACCGCGGACCTGCTTTCGCGGACCAGCGCGCAGCGGCTGGAGATTCCGGTGATGCACCCGGGCCGGGCCGACGTGATCGCGGCGGGCGCGCTCGTGCTCCGCGTGATCATGGAGCGGGCCGGAATGCCCTCGGTGGTCGCCTCGGAGCACGACATCCTCGACGGCATCGCCTGGAGCCTCCAGTAGGCCACCCGCGTCCTTGATCGACTCCGCATCGCCGATATCGCGGTATCCGGGACACTTGGACACCCCGATATCGGCGATCTCGTGTTGATCTAAGCGCTTGGCGTCGCCTTCAGGCAGTAAGCGGCCTGAGTAGGGCCGTTCTTCAGTCTTCGTCGTCCAGATTAGGGCGGTGCACGCGGATCCAAGCCTCGATGTCCTCGGTGCGCCAGATTCGCCCCGTGGCCAACGCTTCATACGGCTCCGGCCAGTCGGGACGCTTCATGAGCTGCTCCACGCGCTGCCTGCTGACGCCCAGCCGCATCCGAATCTCGTATGCACCCATGAGATTCCGGCCCATTCCTCGGAGGCTAGACATGCCCATACTAGTCAAGGCCCTAGTTGGGCAACACCCTACTAGGGCCTTGACTAGGGGCTACGATGCGATCACCCTTAAGTAATGGCAGCGTCCAACGTTTCCCCAGTTCACGACCGCCAGCGTCGGGCGATGCGCCCACATCTGCCGATGCGACCTCTGTGGCTGTGCCGGGTGTGCGCTGCCGCTTGGCCATGTCAGCCGGCGCGGCTGTTGTTGACCATGGAGTACCGACGTGACCGGGTCGGCCTGAGCGTCTACATGGCTGGCCTGTTGTTCGAGGCCACTGCGGATCTGATCAAGCTCAATCCGAATCCGGCGCCATCCCCGGCCGACCTGTTCGCCAGATTCGTGGGCTGGACCGCCAGGGGGGCCGAGTCTGACCCGACCAGCCCTGGGCGTCGTGCCGCTGATCCCGCAGACCGGGACGACCCCCCGCGTTCTCGATGATCGACTCAATATCGGCGATGTCGCGGTATCCCGCTGGCCGGAAGCCCCCACATCGCCGATCTGGAGTCGATCACCCGCTCGGCGCGGCGAGGGGCGGATCGTTGACGGTACTTCGCATTGCACACTAGTGTGCAATGCGTGGACACCACACAGTTGTTGAAGGGCGTGCTCGATCTGGCCGTCCTGGCCGTCCTTCGGGAGGAGGACGGCTACGGTTACGACATCCTGCGCCGGCTCCGCGAGGCCGGCCTGGAGGAGATCGGCGACGCCTCGGTCTACGGCACGCTGCGCCGTCTCTTCGCCGCCGGCCTGCTCACCACGTACGTCGTGCCGAGCGAAACCGGCCCGCACCGTAAGTACTACTCACTCAACGCCGCCGGGCGTGACCAGTTGACCCGCTCCGGCAAGCTCTGGCGCTCGTTTGCCACCACAATGGACACTCTGCTCGACGATCGGGGGCTGGCGGCATGACCGTCACGGAGCAGGAGATCACCGACTACGTGGCGCGGGTCCGGGCCGCTCTGGCCGACCTGCCGCCCGACCGGCTCACCGAGCTGACCGAGGATCTCGCCGACCATCTCACCGAGGTCGCCGCCGAGGCCGAGGGCACCCTCGTCGAGCGGCTGGGTGAGCCGGAGACGTACGCCGCCGAGCTGCGCGCCGCTGCCGGCGTCGGCGCGGGCGGTGGGCGCAACCTCGACCAGCGGGTCGCCACCGCCGTGGTCCGGCTCCGCGGCCGGCTGCGCGCGATCGACACCCGGCTCGGCCCACCCCTGGGGTACGCGACAGCCAGCGACTTCCTCCGTCTGCTGCGCCCGGGTTGGTGGGTGGTACGCGGCTATCTGGCGGCGATGCTGCTCACCGTGATCACCACGGGTGGCAGCTTCGGCGTGCTGCCCCGGTTCGGTGGTGAGCTGCTGGCCGGCCTGATCATGCTGATCGGTTTCGTACTCGCCTCGATCTGGCTCGGTCGCCGTTCGGCCCAGCTGACCCGCTGGCCGCGCTCGGCGGTGCAGGTCGGCAGTGCGGTGCTGGTGGTCTTCGCGCTCTCCGCCCTGGTGCAGGCCGAGGACCGGATGCGCTACGGCGACTACGGCATCGACCCGACGTCGATCAACGGCCCGTACGACAACGTCCGGGACGTCTTCGTCTACGACAGTGAAGGCCGGCTGGTGGAGAACGCCCGGCTGTTCGATCAGAACGGCAATCCGATCCGCCTGGGCTACCCGGGCTGCGAAGGCCGCGTCGACGAGTACGGCAACCCGCTGCTGCGCCCGTACCCGTACTGTCCGAGCCAGGCGCCCTTCGGCCCGCGCGCCCCCGGAGCGCCCGTCCCGCCGACAATCGAGCCGCAGCCGACCGACACGTCGACACCGAGCCAAACCCCGGCGGTCCCGACACCCACTCCGACCACGGCGAGCCCGAGCGTGACGCCGAGTGCCACGCCGAGTGGCGACCCGACCCCGACCGCGACGAGCTGACGGGCGATGTGAACCAGATCATGCACACGATGCTGGGAAATAGCTGAACGGACGAGGCGAGCGGGACGACGCCGGAAATCAATGATCGTTACGGTGTCGTCTGCTCATCCACCCCTCGGAAGGAACCCCCGTGTCAGAGCAGGTCGCACCGCCCCCCGCGTCCGACGCCGCGCCGCAGCAGCCGGCCGTCGAGACGCCCGCCCAGCCGGGTGTCGAGACGCCGCCCCCGGCCGAGCCGGAGGCGAAGAAGTCCGGTGGGAAGAAGGCGCTGGGCATCATCGGCGCGATCGTCGTGTTTCTCGTCGTCGCCGGCCTGAAGTTCGGTCTCGGCGCGGCGATCGGCAACTTCCTGAACAAGGACGAGACGGCCGACGCCAAGGCCGGCGACTGCATCGCGGAACTGCCCGAGATCAAGGGCGACAAGCAGCAGAAGGTCGACGGCGCCAAGGTCGTCGAGTGCACCTCCACCGACGCCGCGTACAACGTGGTCGGTCGGATCGACGGGCAGACCGAGGCCCAGGCCAAGGCCGACACCACCTGCAACGAGTTCTTCAAGGAAGGCCAGGACGGGTACGTCTTCTCCAGCATCGAGTCGGGCAAGAAGGGCTACGTGCTCTGCCTGACCAAGAAGGCCTGACCGAAAAGGTCAGACCGAGCTGAGAGACCGATGACGGCGGCGGGGGAGCGTTCCCCGCCGCCGTCGGCGTACCCCGGTCACCGTCCGGCGAACAGGAGGTGAATGCCACTGTTCCGGCGTCTTCCCGGCGGAGGCGCGGCATGGCAGGCTACCGGCACGTAGGACCACTGGGCGACCAGCCAACGATGACTGACCGCTAGGAGGACGGCCGATGGGCGACATGGTGAGCTACCGCAGCAACGGGGGTACGAGCGAGGGGTATCTCGCGATACCCGCCAGCGGCACGGCCAGCCCCGCCGTCATCGTCATTCAGGAGCGGTGGGGTCTCGTCCCGCACATCCGGTCGGTCGCGGACCGGTTCGCCGAGGCCGGCTTCGTCGCCCTCGCCCCGGACTTCTACCACGGTGAGACCACCAGCGAGCCGGACGAAGCGCAGCGTCTGCTGCTGGCGATGCGGATGGACGAGGCGGCGAAGGACATCGCCAGCGCCGCCGACTACCTCGCGGGGCGGCCGGAGGTAACCGGCAAGGTCGGCGCCGTCGGCTTCTGCGCCGGTGGCAGCCTCGCCCTCTGGTCGGCGACCCTCTCCGAGCGGATCGTCGCCACCGCCGGCTTCTATCCCGTGCTGCCCTGGGAGTCGATGCGCCCCGACTGGGTCGACTACGCAGGCAAGACGGCCGTCATCCACTGCTCCGAAGAGGACGGCACCTCGGCCGCCGAGGGTGTGCAGACCGCACGCCGGGCCATCGAGGAGGCCGGCGGCACCTGCCAGCTCTACGACTACCCGGGCACCTCGCACTCGTTCTTCAACGACGACCGGCCGGAGGCGTTCGACCAGCGTTCCGCCGCCAGCGCCTGGGCCCGCACCCTCGAACTCTTCCGGGCCAAGCTTGGCTGAGCCGCGTACACCCGACCAGGTCGTCGCCCGCGCCGCGCGGGCAACGGACCTGGCCGACCTCGACGCGGCGGTCAGTGACTGTTTCGCCTGTCCACGGCTGGTCCGGTGGCGGGAGGAGGTGGCCCGCACCCGGCGGGCCGCCTTCCGCGACCAGGAGTACTGGGGTCGACCGGTGCCGGGCTTCGGCCCCGCCGACGCGCGGATCGCCATCCTCGGGCTCGCGCCCGCCGCGCACGGTGGCAACCGCACCGGCCGGATCTTCACCGGCGATCGTTCGGGCGACGTGCTCTTCGCGGCCCTGCACCGGGCCGGGCTGGCGAACCAGCCGACAAGCGTCGCCGCCGACGACGGGCTGGCGCTGCGCGACACCCGCATCTTCTCGGCCGTCCGCTGCGCCCCGCCGGACAACAAACCAACCCCGGACGAGCGGGACACCTGCGCGCCCTGGCTGCACCGCGAGGTCACGCTGATCCGGCCCACCCTGCGCGTCGTGGTCGCGCTGGGCGCGTTCGCCTGGGCCGCGTGGTGGCCGGTGCTGCGCCAGGTGTACGGGCAGCGCCCGCCCAGCCCGCGACCGGCGTTCGGCCATGGGGCACACTGGTCCGGCGCGGCCGTGCCGGAGTTGCTCGGTTGCTACCACGTCAGCCAGCAGAACACCTTCACCGGGCGGCTGACACCGGGGATGTTGGACGATGTCTTCGGCCGGGCCAAGCAGCTGGCCGAAGTGGACTGAGAACGCGTGGGGTGGTGGCGATGACGAACGGAACGCGCCCGCCCACGCCGTCCCCGGTCGCCGGGTCGGGTGTGGTCCGCCCGGTGCTCGGTCTGCTGCGCCGGTGGTGGCCGGTGGGTGCGGTGGCGGCGCTGCTCGCGGCCGCCGCACTGGCCTCGGCGCACTCGTCGATCGGCGCCAGTCAGATCCCGCCGGCCGCGGAGAACGTCCCCTGGGTGCCCGAGTACCCGACGGATACGCCGTCGCCGCCGCCGTCGATCCCGGTCGAGCCGAGGGACGCCGGCGAGGCCACCCAGGCGCACATCCCGCAGTGGATCGCCACCGTGGCGATGGTTCTGCTCGGGCTGGCCATCCTCGCGGTGCTGGGTTATCTCAGCTGGCTCCTGCTCCGTGGCGCGCTGCGCCGCACCTCGCGGGCGCTGCCGGCGCAGCGGGCTCGGCGTACGGCCGAGGGCACCGCCCGCGAGGTGGCCGCCGCCCTGGACGCCGGCCTGGTGGAGCTGGACGACCAGGCCACCGATCCCCGCGTCGCGGTGATCGCCTGCTGGGTACGCCTCGAGGAGGCCGCCGCCGCGGCCGGTGTGCCCCGGCATCCCGGCGACACCCCGACCGACCTGGTCACCCGGCTGCTGCGGGGTGACCCGTCGACCGGGGTCCCGGCGATCGTCAGCGCCGACGTGCTGGCCGAGTTCGCGCACGTCTACCGCGAGGCCCGGTACGCCACGCGTGAGGTCGACGAGGGCACCCGCGACCAGGCCCGCGCCGCGCTGCGGCGGCTACGCGGTGAACTCACCATCGTGACGACTGGCGCTTCCGAGGTGCCGTCGTGAACGGGCTGGGGACGGTGCGACGGTGAGCGGCAGTGCCAGCATCGACGACCTGCTCACCTTCGAGGAGGAGCGGCCGAGGCAGGCCGAGCGTGAGCGGGGTGGCCGCGCCGGGCGCGTCTTCCGGGCTCTGGCCGGCAACGCCGCCCTGGTCGCCGTGCTGGTCGTCGGTCTGCGGGCGGTCGGTCTGCAGGTGTCGCTGGTGATCCTGGTGGCCGGTGTGTTCGCGGTGTCCGCGGTGCGCCGGGTCGCTGCCGCGCTCGCGCCGCCACCGGCGGCGAGGTCCCGTCCTCCGCTTCACCAGTACGACGACGACGGCACCTGGAACTGGGGTGCCCGGGACGCGCTGCGCGCCGCCATCAACGGCTGGGAACTCCCGCTGGACTGGTCCACGACGCGACCCGAACGCTTCACCGGGGTCATCCTGCCCCGGCTCGCGGAACTGGCCGACGAGCGGCTGCGCCTGAAGCACGCCGTGACCCGCGAGTCGGATCCGACCCGTGCCCGTGCCCTGCTGGGCGATCGGTTGTGGACGTTCCTGGAATCCCCGCCCCGCCGCCCCCCGTCGCCGCGCGATCTCGCGGTGATCGTCGCCGAACTGGAGAAGATTTCATGAACGACGTGGACCGGAGCATGCCCGCCGCCGAGGTCGGTCGCCTGGCCCGGGCCGTCCTGGACGCGGTCGGCACCGTCGTGGTCGGCAAGCGGGACGCGTTGGAGCTGGTCCTCGCCGGGATCCTGGCCGGTGGGCACGTGCTCCTGGAGGATCTGCCCGGCCTGGGTAAGACGCTCACCGCGCGCTCCTTCGCCCAGGCGCTCGGGTTGGACTTCCGCCGGCTCCAGTTCACCCCGGACCTGCTCCCCGCCGACGTCACCGGCTCCTTCCTCTACGACCAGCGCAACGGCGACTTCACCTTCCGCGCCGGGCCGGTCTTCACCAACCTGCTCCTCGCCGACGAGATCAACCGGACGCCGCCGAAGACCCAGTCCGCGCTGCTGGAGGCGATGCAGGAGAAGCAGGTCTCGGTGGAGGGCGTGACGTACAAGCTGGACGAGCCGTTCCACGTGCTGGCCACCGCAAACCCGATCGAGTACGAGGGGACCTACCCGCTGCCCGAGGCGCAGCTGGACCGGTTCCTGCTGCGGGTCTCCTTCGGCTATCCGGAGCACGAGGAGGAGTGGGAGGTGCTGCGCCGTCGGATGGGCCGCCGCCGCGAGGAGGCGGACATCAAACCGGTCGTCGACGCCGCCACCCTGCGGGCGATGCAGGCCGCCCTGGAGGACGTGGTGGTGGAGGACTCCATCGGCCGGTACATCGTGTCGCTGACCGCGGCCACCCGGGAACATCCGTCGGTGCTGGTCGGCGCCTCGCCGCGTGGCTCGTTGGCGCTGCTGCTGCTGGCCCGGGTGCGCGCGGTGTTCGGCGGCCGGGACTACGTGGTGCCGGAGGACGTCAAGGAAGTGGCGGCGCCCGCCCTGGCCCACCGGATCACCCTACGCCCGGAGATGTGGCTGCGCCGCGTCGACCCGGCCTTCGTGGTGGGTGAGGTGTTGGAGGCCACGCCCGCCCCGGCCAGCGGTGCGCTGCCCAGCTACGCCGCCGGCGGGCTCCGGCGCTGATGACCGGCCCGACCGCGCCCGCGCCGCGATCCACCGAGCCGGAGTCGGCCGCCGGCTGGGCGCCCACCCCGGCGCTCGGCCGCGCGGTGCTGCTCGCCGGCCTGTTGCTGGTGGCGGGGGTCCTGCTGGGGCGGGTCGATCTCGTCGTGCTGGCGGCCCCGTTCGCGCTGGGCACCGCGTACGCGCTGCGCCGCCGGCCCACGACGCTGCCGCAGGTCTGGATCACCGCCGGGGACGACGGACCGCTCGTCGAGGGTGGCGAGGTGTCGGCCGCCGTCAGTGTCGGCAACCCGGACGCGGTCGACTACGACCTCGTGGTGGTGCGGTCCCGGGTCTCGCCGTGGTTGCGGATCACCCGTGCCGGTTTCGCCGGCACCGGCCCGGCCGACGACGCCCCGCCCGCCGACGCCCCGCCCGCTGCTGGCGCGTCCGCCCGCACCGGCCGCTCCGTCGCCGATCGGCCGTTCGTGACCTCAGTGCCCGCCGCCGCGGCGGTGGACCTCGAGTTGGCCGGCCGGGCTCTGCGCTGGGGCCGGCACCCGGTCGGTCCGGCCGGCGCGCGGGTCGCCACGGCGGGTGGCCTGCTGGTCTCCCGAGCGGTGTTCACCGAGCCGGTCGGGGTGCGGGTCTATCCGCGCACCGAACCGTTCGAGGCGGTGGAGGCGATGCCCCGCGCCGCCGGCCTGGTCGGCGCGCACCACTCCCGCCGGCCCGGTGAGGGCGGCGAGCTGGCCGGCGTACGGATCTTCGCCCCCGGCGACCGGCTCCGCCGCGTCGACTGGCGGGTGTCGCTGCGCGCCCGGCAGTTGCACGTGGCGGCCACCCTCTCCGACCGGGACGCCGAGGTGGTGGTGCTGCTCGACGTGCTCGCCGAGGCGGGGCGCTCCGGCGGCGTGGACGGCTCCGCCTCGGTGCTGGACACCACAGTGCGGGCCACCGCGGCGATCGCCGAGCACTACCTGCACCGGGGCGACCGGGTGTCGCTTGTGGAGTACGGGCCGGGGGCCCGCCGGTTGCGCGCGGCCGCCGGCCGCCGGCAGTACCTGACCGTCCTGGAGTGGCTGCTCGACGTGCGCGCCGAAGCCTCCCAGCACGAGCCGTACGACCAGGTCTTCGGCCCGCAGCAGCTCTCCTCGGACGCGTTGGTGGTGGTCCTCACCCCGCTGCTGGACGAGCGGTCGGCGCAGATGCTGGCGCGGCTGGCCCGCTCCGGCCGGTTCGTGGTGGCGGTCGACACGCTGCCGGCCAACCTGACGCCGCCGAAGGATCGGGGTTGGGCCGAGGTGGCGTACCGCCTGTGGCGGCTGGACCGGGAAACCATGATCGGGCAGCTCCGGGAGCACGGCGTGCCCGTCGTGCGCTGGGCCGGCGCGGGCAGCCTGGACCAGGTGCTGCGGGACGTGGCGCGGCTGGCGACGGCCCCAAGGGTCGGTTCCCGGTGAGGATCGAGGGTGTGGGCAGATGATCGACGCGATCACCGGGCGGGTTCGGGCTGCTCAGGATGCTGTTGCACGGATCAGCGCCGTTCCGCTGATGGTCCGGGCCGCGATCTTCGTCACCGCGCTGGCCGGGCTGGCGCTGGCGTTTCCCGCCGAGGTGTTGACCGGCCGGCCGCTGCTGCTCCTGGCGGTGGCGGCGCTGCTGCCCGCGGTGGGTCCGCGGCGGCTGTGGCCGACGTTCGTGGCGCTGGTCATGGCCGGCGGCTGGCTGCTCGCCACCGACGGATACGGCCGACCGGTGGCGTTGTGGCGGCTGCTCGCCGTCGCTGCGCTGTTGTACCTGGGGCACTCCCTGTGCGCGCTGGCGGCGCTGCTGCCGTACGACGCGATGGTGGATCCGGAGCTGGTCACCCGGTGGTTGCTGCGGGTGGCGGCGGTGCTGTTGGGTACGGCCGTGCTGGGGGTGCTGCTGTTGCAGGCGGCGGGCCTGGGCGGGGAGGCCGGTCATCAGTGGGTCACCGTGCTGGGGCTGGTGGTGGCGGTGGGTCTCGTCGCGTTGCTGGGTTGGCTGCTGCGGCGTAGGTGAACCCCTGAGGCGGCAGAGTTATGCAGGTCACAGGGGTTGTGTTCCGTCACAGATGGGGGGCGCGAGCGGGATTACCTGAGCCCGGCGGGGAAAGATAGATGACGTGAATCCGAAGCGGATCCTTGTGGTGGGTGCCGGGCACGTCGGTCTCTACGCGGCCCTGCGCCTGTCAAAGAAGCTCAGCTCCCGTGAGGCTGAGGTCATCGTCGTGGACCCCCAGCCCCACATGACCTACCAGCCGTTCCTGCCCGAGGCCGCGGCGGGGAACATCTCCCCCCGGCACTCCGTGGTGCCGCTGCGCCGGGAGCTGCGCCGGTGCAAGGTGGTGGCGGGAACGGTCACGCGGGTCGAGCACGACCGCAAGGTGGCCACCGTGCAGCCGATCGTCGGTCCGGCCCGGGAGATCGCGTACGACCACGTGATCGTCGCGCCGGGTTCGGTGTCCCGGACGCTGCCGATTCCGGGCCTGCACGAACAGGGCATCGGGTTCAAGACCATCGGTGAGGCGATCTACCTCCGCAACCACGTGTTGGACCGGCTGGACGTCGCGGCCGTGACCCCGGATGCGGAGGTGCGCCGCTCGGCGCTGACCTTCACGTTCGTCGGTGGCGGTTACGCGGGCATCGAGGCGCTCGCCGAGATGGAGGACATGGCCCGGGACGCCCTGCGCTACTACCCGGAGCTGAAGCCGGAGGACATGCGCTGGGTGCTCGTCGAGGCCACCCAGCGGGTGCTGCCCGAGGTCGACCGGGACATGGGCGCCTACACGGTGCAGCAGCTCATGAAGCGCAACATGGACATCCGGCTGGACACCCGCCTGGAGTCCTGCGTCGACGGGGTGGTCAAGCTCTCCGACGGGGACAGCTTCCGGTCCGACACGATCGTCTGGACGGCCGGCGTGAAGCCGTCGCCGATGCTTGACGCGACGGACTTCCCGCGTGACGAGCGCCGGCGGGTCACCTGCATTCCCACCCTCCAGGTGGTCGACGGTGACCGGGTCATCGAGGGCGCGTGGAGCGCGGGTGACTGCGCCGCCGTGCCGGACCTGACCAAGGAGCCGGGCAACTTCTGCTCGCCGAGCGCGCAGCACGCGGTGCGTCAGGCGGCGCGGATGGCCGACAACATCGTCGCGGTGATCCGCGGCCGCGAGCCGGTCAACTACAAGCACAAGCACGCCGGCAGCGTCGCCAGCCTCGGCCTGCACAAGGGCGTCGCCCAGGTGTACGGCATCAAGATGACCGGCTGGCCGGCCTGGTTCATGCACCGGACGTACCACATGAGCCGGATCCCCTCGTTCAACCGTAAGGTCCGGGTGGTGGTGGACTGGTCGCTGGCGTTCTTCCTCAAGCGTGAGGTCGTCGCCCTGGGCCAGCTGCACGACCCGCGCGAGGAGTTCGTCGAGGCATCCCAGCCGGTGGGCGCGCCGCGCGTCTGAGCAAACTGGACGAAAGGGCCCCTCCTGCTCAGGAGGGGCCCTTTCGCGATACTCGGCGTCAGACCCGCCAGATCCAGGCGTCGGCGATGCGGGTGGCCGGGCCGTACAACTGCTCCAGGGTCGCCCGCAGGCTGTCGGCGTGCGGCGCGTCGTCGGCCAGCGCCACGCAGGACGCGCCCCAGAAGTCGACGTCCCGGGCGGCCTGCCGGCGCTGCTCGTCGCCGATGGCCGGCTGGTCGCCGCGGCGGGCGACGTCGGCCAGCAAAGCCGAGGTGGGCTGCTTGAAGGTGCCCATGGCGGCGGTGCCACCGCGCCCGTACGGGCCGATGAAGAACCCCTCGGGCAGGCCGAACCCGGCGTCGGCGGCGGCTGCCCAGCGCATCGGCCACGGTTCCTTGGGGGTGGGCAGTGGCACCGGGACCAGCACACCGCCCGGGCGGACGCACTGCCGCCAGTGCCCGCCGGTGATGAACTCCGGCACGGCGGGCCGCTCGGCGGTCGGCAGTGGGGTCGGGAAGATCGGCAGCAGGGCTGCGATGACGGCGAGCGGCACCAGCCGCCGCGCCCGGCCGGTGCCGCGCAGTGCCCGGTCGACGGCCACGACGAGCACCGTCGCCACGATCGGGAGCAGCGCCAGGCCGAACCGCATCGGCAGCGCGCCGTCCATCACCGGCAACCCGGCCAGCAGGGCGTACGGGCCGGGCAGCGCGGTGCGGGTGCCGCCGAGCACCACCTCCGGGCCGAGGGAGAGCGCGCCCATCACCAGCGCCGCCACCACGCAGGCGAGCACCAGCCGGCGCCGGCCGGCCCAGACCGCGCAGGCGGCGGTGACCAGCAGCAGCGGCCAGCCGAGGAAGGTGTTGTATTCGGCGGGGCCGGTGGTCAGCCGGGACGCCTCGTCGCTGCCGGCGACCGACAACGGGGAGACCGCCCACCAGCTGCTGAGGTCGGCCGAGAAGTAGGCCGGGCTGAACATCCCGTCGGCGACGCCCTGCGGCCCGGCGAACTGGAACCACAGTGGGTAGCCGAGCACCAGCAGCGCCAGGCCGGCGGCGATCGCCAGCCCGCCGGCGAATCCGGGCAGTGCGCGCCGGGCGAGGTCCCGGTCCGCGACGGTGTAGCTGATCGCCATCACCAGCAGTGTGACGGCGCAGAGGAAGAGGACCTCCTCGCCGATGAAGACCTGCGCGGTGACGGCTGCGGCCAGCCCGGCAGCGGAGCTGATCATCCGTCGTCGGTCCGGGCCGACCGATCGGGCGCGGCCCGTCGCGTCGGGTGTCGTGGGGCCGGGGTCGGACGCGCGGAGCAGCCGGAGCACCAGCCAGACGATCACCGGCACCAGCCACTGCGCCGTCATGTGCAGGTGGCTGTTGGACTGCGAGATCATGCCCGGACCGAACCCGCACAGCCCGCCGCCGAGCGCGGCGGCGAGGCGGTTGGCGCGCAGCGTCCGGTGGAACAGCAGGTACCAGGCGAGGGCGGTGCCGGCCAGGTTGGCGGCGGCGAGCAGCGCGAAGGTGGTGGGCGCGCCGAGCAGGAGGGTGATCGGCGCGCAGACGACGCCGAGCGCGATGACAGTGGTGTTGGCCATCAGGTTGACGCCGTCCGGGGCGTTGAGCCGGTCGGTGAGCAGGTGGAAGTCGCCGAGCAGCGCCCTCGCGTCGACCGCCAGGAACCATTCGTAGAGCGTCTGGTCCTCGGGGTTGAGCGCCAACGTCCGCCCACCCGGGTCGGGCCACAGGCCGTGGGTCAGCCAGCCGGCGAGCGCCACCCAGACCACCGCGATCAGCAGATCCGCCCGGTGGCGGCGGACGGCGGCCAGCAGCCGGACGGCCCGGGGTCGGCGGTTGACCTGATCGTCGAGACGGAAGACCTGGTCAGGGGCGGCGTCGGGGGCCGTTGGGGCTGCGCTGCTCACGGCATCGACCCTAATGTGGCCAGCCCGGCGGGGTACGCCGGGTCGCCGCGGACCGGCTACGGTGACACTGCACCGTGCGTGTCGGCGCGCGGGTGCCACCCGCCCGGGTGGTGGAACGGCAGACACGGCCGCCTTAAAAGCGGCTGCCGAAAGGCGTGCGGGTTCGACCCCCGCCCCGGGCACCCAGCCGCCACGGCGTCCGCGTTCCCATCGTGATCACCAGGAGTGGGCCGGGCAGTTTACTCTTGGGGTGCACGTTCACGTGCAAACGACCCCCTGAGGGAGGCCAGACAGTGAAGACCTCGAACCCGGTGCTCGCCCGGCTCGGCCAGGCGGCCGAGCGGGAGCGCTCCGCCGGGTACGCACCGGCCGGGCCGTACGGACAGCCCGGCATTCCGCAGCAGTACCCGTCCCAGGCCGGCTACCCGGCCGCACCGCCCGCCGTGGCACCGATGACCGTCGACGACGTGGTCGTCAAGACGGTCGCGCTGTTCGGCATCCTCGGCATCACCGCCGCTGCCGCCTGGGTGCTCGTGCCCGACGCGCTGGTCGGCACCGCCTGGATCGGCGCGGCGGTCGTCGGCCTGGTGCTCGGCCTGATCATTTCGTTCTCCCGGATGGCCAACCCGGCGCTCGTCATCGCGTACGCGGTCGTCGAAGGTGTCTTCGTCGGCATGGTCAGCAAGGCGTTCGAGTCCGCCTACGACGGCATCGTGCTCCAGGCCGCCGTGGCCAGCTTCGGCATCTTCTTCGTGATGACGATGATCTACAAGGCGAAGATCATCCGGGCCACCCCGGTCTTCGTCAAGGTCATGACTTCGGTGATCATCGGCCTTGCCGCGGTCATGCTGATCAACCTGGTGCTGGCGCTGTTCGGCATCAACACGGGTCTGCGTGACGGCAGCCCGCTCGCCATCGGCTTCAGCCTCGTCTGCATCGTGGTCGCTTCGCTGAGCTTCGTGCTCAGCTTCAAGGAGATCGAGGACGGCGTCCGGATGGGCCTGCCCCAGCGCTACTCCTGGGTGGCCGCGTTCGGCATCCTGGTCAGCCTGGTCTGGCTCTACATCGAGATCCTGCGCCTGCTGAGCTACTTCCAGGGCGACGACTGATCTCGTCCGTCCCGCTGACCGGCGCCCGCTCCCGCTCTCGCGGGGGCGGGCGCCGTCGTCCGCGCCGTTTCGCCGCCGCCGCCGGGCCGTCCGGGGCAGAGTGACTGCGAGGGGTACGCGGGCGAAGGAGGCGACGGTGCGCAGCAACAACCCGGTGCTCAACCGGCTGGACGAGACCGGCCGGTTGGAGTCCCGGGTGGTCAGCTCCCGCGACGTCGAGCCGATGACCGTCGACGACGTGGTGGTGCGTACCGTCGGATTGCTCCTGCTCACCGGCGCGGCCGCCGCGGTGTCCTGGGCGGTGGTGCCCGACGCGGTGTGGTTGGGGGCGGCCCTGGCCGGCAGCGCCCTGGCCTCGATCGTGCTGGTCCTGGTCATCTCGCTGCGGGGGATCACCAACCCGGTGCCGATCGTCGGCTACGCGGTGCTCCAGGGGCTGCTGCTGGGGGTCGCCAGCCGGACCTTCCAGCAGGTCTACCCCGGGATCGTGGTGCAGGCGGTGGCCGGCACCTTCGGCGTCTTCCTCGGCATGGCGGCGCTGTACCGGGCCCGGGTGATCCGCGCGACGCCCCGGCTGGCCCGCCTGGTGATCGGCACGCTGCTCGGTATCGCCGTGCTCAGCGTGGTCAACCTGGTGTCGTACCTGATCTCCGGACGGCCGGGGCTGGCGGTCTACAGCGTCAGCGGGGAGGTCGGCTGGTTGCCGTACGCCTTCTCGGTCGTGGCGATCATCGCCGGTGCGTTCAGCTTCATCCTCGACTTCGACCTCGTCGAGCGTTCGGTGCGCGACGGCCGACCCCGCCGGTACGCGTGGCTGAGCGCGTTCGGCCTGCTCACCGGCCTGGTCTTCCTCTACTGGCAGCTGCTACGGCTGCTCAGCTACCTGCGCCGCTGAGCGGCCCGGAATGTCGGGGTCGGCGCCGGCCGTAGACTCGGCGGCGATGAGCGCAGCGGAGTTGGAGCGGGCCGTGCAGTTGCTGGTCCGCCAGGTCGGGCACTGGGAGCAGCCGCGCTGGGCGGCGGCCGCGACCACCGGCAACGTGCCCCGCGCCGACCTGATGCACCGGTTGGTGCAGGAGATCGCCAATCTGGCCGCCGACGCCGAGGGACAGCCCCGCCGGACCGTGCCCCGGCTGGACAACGACCTGGCCCTACCCGACCAGTTGCGGGTGGTGACGGCCGACCTGCTGGCCGCCGGGGCCGACGCCGAGGCGCTGGCGCGGGCCGCCGCCGAGGTGACGGCGACCCGCGGCGCTCTCTGACGTCGGGTCAGCTCAGGCGTTCGAGCACCATGGCCATGCCCTGGCCGCCGCCGACGCACATGGTCTCCAGACCGATGGTCTTGTCGTGCCACTCCAGCGCGTTGAGCAGGGTGCCGGTGATCCGGGCGCCGGTCATGCCGAACGGGTGGCCGACCGCGATCGCGCCGCCCATGACGTTCAGCTTCTCCTCCGGGATGCCCAACTGCCGGTAGGAGGGGATCACCTGGGCGGCGAACGCCTCGTTGATCTCGACCAGGTCGACGTCGTCGATGGTCATGCCGGCCCGGCGCAGCGCCTGCCGGGACGCCTCGACCGGTCCGAGACCCATGATCTCCGGCGACAGCGCGGTCACGCCGGTGGAGACGATCCGGGCCAGCGGGGTCAGGCCCAGCTCCTCGGCCCGCTGGGCGCTCATCACGACGACGGCGGCGGCGCCGTCGTTGAGCGGGCAGCAGTTGCCCGCGGTGATCCGCCCGTCCGGACGGAACACCGGCTTCAGGCCGGCCACCGCATCCAGGGTGACGCCTGCGCGGGGGCCGTCGTCGGTGCTCACCACGGTGCCGTCCGGCGTGGTGACCGGGGTGATCTCCCGGGCCCAGAAGCCGTCGGCGATGGCCTTCTCGGCGAAGTTCTGACTGCGCACACCGAACTCGTCCATGTCGGCGCGGGTCACGTCGTACACCTGGGCGAGGTTCTCCGCGGTCTGCCCCATGGTCAGGTAGATGTCCGGCAGCTCACCGGCCTCGCGCGGGTCGGTCCAGACCTCGGCGCCGCCCTGCGCGCGGCGCTTCGAGCGCTCAGCGGCCGTCGCGAAGCGCGGGTTCTCCCAGCCGCCGCCGACGAGGGCCTGCGCCTCGGGGGGCAGCCCGTCGGAGCTGCCGCGGGCGTAGCGGGAGACCATCTCGACACCGGCGGAGACGAACACGTCGCCCTCGCCGGCGCGGATCGCGTGCAGCGCCATCCGGGTGGTCTGCAACGAGGAGGCGCAGTAGCGGGTCAGCGTGGCGCCGGGAACGGTGTCCAGCCCCAGCAGGGTGGCCACCACGCGGGCCATGTTGAAGCCCTGCTCACCGCCGGGCAGGCCGCACCCGAGGTAGATGTCGTCGATGGTGGTCGGGTCGAGTTCGGGGATCTTGTCCAGCGCGGCCTGGACGATGGTCGCGGCGAGGTCGTCGGAGCGGACATCGCGCAGGGACCCCTTGTGCGCCCGGCCGATGGGGGAGCGGGCGGTAGCGACGATGACGGCGTCGCGGGACGACTCAATCGGCATGAGCCAACGTTAACCCGCCGGTAACATGGCACGGAAGAAGCAGGCGCGGCGGGAAATGTCACCCCGGTCGGGCGTGCTCTAGCGCCGGGAGGCGACCGCCGCCGCGGCCGTGACGGCCGGCAGCAGGGCGTGCGCCCACACCCGGTAGCCGTCGGCGGACGGGTGGAAGCCGTCGTGGCAGAGCGTCCCCGCGTCGGCCCGGAAGACCGGCCCGGTCTCGGTGGCCAGGTCGACCACCGCGCCACCCGCCTCCAACACCGCAGTGGTCTGCGCGCGGGCCATCCGCCGCCCGGACCAGCCGACCAGCTGACGCAGCGGCGGCGCGATGGCGCGTACGGCGCCGAGGTCGGGGCAGGTGCCCACCACCACCTCGACGCGCGCCTCCCGCAGCCGGTGCACCGCCGCCCCGAGATAGGCGGACGCGTCGGCGGGCCGGCGCAGCCCGGTGGCGTCGTTCGCGCCGATCAGGATCAGCGCCACGTCGGGCCGCTCGCCGAGCAGGGCCCGGGCGACCTGGGTGGCCAGGTCCGTCGAGCGGGACCCGGAGACGCCGACGCTGGACAGGTGCACCCGGCGGCCGGTCGGGCCCTCGGCGAGCAGGTTGGCCAACTGTCCGCCGATGGTGTCCTCGAGGCGGTCGACGCCCACGCCCAACGCCGACGAGTCACCGAGCAGCACCAGCCGCAGCGGCGCGGCGTCGGCCCGGCCGATCGTCGCCCGCAACGCCAGCCCAAGCTCCGGCTCGGCGTAGCGCCGGTGCCGGGCGACGAACGCCTCACCGGCCAGGACGGCGGCGCCGCCCACCGTGCCGGCGAGCAGCGACAGCGCCGCCGCCCGACCCAGGCGGCCGGGAAGACCGGCGGTCACGCCCCGCTCGCTGCGCTCGTTCATGCCAGTCCCTCCACTGTCGAGGTGTCCGTCGCGGAGCCGGACTGCGGCACCGTGTTGACACCGAAGAACGCCCGGCGACGCAGCTGCGCCCACCGGCCGGCCGGTCCTCGGTCGCGGCCCCGGACCTGGGTGCCGCTGACCTCGGTGCCGGCGTGCCGGGCCGCCTCCTGCGCGGCCTTTGGCAGCGACCGTACGCCCTCGCCCCGCGCCGGTGTGGCCCGTCGCTCCGGCCCGGAGCCGAGCGCCGAGAGCATCGTCGGCAGCAGAGCGGCGGCGGCCATCGCGTACCCCTCGGCGGAGGGGTGGAACCGGTCCCAGGCGAACATTCGGTGCGGTTCGGCGGCGAACCGTGGGCCGAGCAGGTCGCCGAGGGACACCGTCGAGCCGCCCGCCTCGACCACCGCCACCGTCTGGGCGGCGGCGAGCTGGCGACTCCACCGGTGCGCCAGCCAGCGCAGCGGTGGCTGGATCGGCCGGATCGCGCCGAGGTCGGGGCAGGTGCCGACGACCACCTCGCAACCGGTGTCGCGCAGCGCGTGGACCGCCTCGACCAGGTAGCGCACCGCCAGGCCGCGCGGCGTGCGGTTGGTGATGTCGTTGCCGCCGATCAGGATCACCGCGATGTCCGGCGCGCACTCCAACGCCGCCTCCACCTGGTGCCGGAGCGCCGCGGAGATGGCGCCGACCACCGCGAAACGGCGCACCAGGACCGGCCTGTGCAGCCGCCGGGACAGGCCGGTGGCGAGCAGCGCCCCCGGTGTCTCCCGGCGGCGGTGCACCCCGTAGCCGGCCGCCGACGAGTCACCGAGCACGACCATGGTGAGCGGGGGGCCGGGGAACTTCGCGCCGTACATCCCGTCGCAGCGCGGCGGCGGGGCCTCGGCCATCGGGATGGTGCGCCGGGCCTGGCGGGCCTGGCCGAGCAGCACCCCGCCGGTCGCCATCGCGGCCGCCGCGGTGGCGCCCGTCCCGATAGCCGCCAGCCGGGCGATCCGCCAGGCCTGCCGCCAGCGCGGACCAACGGGTACGACAGAACCAGCGACCCCCATATGCCGACATTATCGCGCCGGCCCGACACGCCGCTGTCGTCGTCCCGGCTCGGGAGTGCCTGGAAACCGACGAGACGGGGTACCTGTCCGGTGGAGGCCGGCCGACTTGCGCCGACCCGCCACGCTGATCCGGCGGAGAGGAGCGCGACGATGGGGAAGACACTGAAGCGCAGCGCGGCGTTCACGGCCCTGGCGCGGGCACTGGCGGCGGGGGCGCGCGGCGGGCCCTCGCTGGGCAGCCGACTGGCGGCGCTGCCCCGGATGATCCGGGCCACGACCCGGGGGGAGTACGACGGTGGCCTCCGGCTGGCCCTGATGACGGCGGCCACGGCGTACATCGTCTCGCCCATCGACCTGCTGCCGGAGATCCCACTGGCGATCTTCGGGCTGGCCGACGACGCGGTGATGATCACCTGGCTGGCCGGCAGCGTGCTCGCCGAGACCGACCGTTTCCTCGAATGGGAGGCCCGACGCAGCTCGGTCATCCCCGGGGGGCTGGTGCCCTGACGGCACGTACGCTGGTCGGCGAGGATACGTCTGCCCGGCCGCCGTCGCCGGCGCCGCAACGAAGGGCACACCGTGCAGTACTACGACAACGTCGTCGACATGATCGGCAACACCCCGCTGGTCCGCCTGCGCAACGTCACCGAGGGCATCCAGGCCACCGTGCTCGCCAAGGTCGAGTACGTCAACCCGGGCGGCTCGGTGAAGGACCGGATCGCGCTGCGCATGGTCGAGGACGCCGAGGCGGCGGGCCTGCTGCGGCCCGGCGGCACGATCGTCGAGCCGACCAGCGGCAACACCGGCGTCGGGCTCGCCCTGGTGGCCCAGCTCAAGGGCTACAAGTGCGTCTTCGTCTGCCCCGACAAGGTCAGTCAGGACAAGCAGGACGTGCTGCGGGCGTACGGCGCCGAGGTGGTGGTCTGCCCGACCGCCGTCGCGCCGGAGGACCCGCGCTCGTATTACAACGTCTCCGACCGGCTGACCCGCGAGATTCCCGGCGCGTGGAAGCCCGACCAGTACAGCAACCCGGCGAACCCGCGCTCGCACTACGAGACGACCGGCCCGGAGCTGTGGAAGCAGACCGAGGGCCGGCTCACGCACTTCGTGGCGGGCGTCGGCACCGGCGGGACGATCTCCGGCATCGGGCAGTATCTGAAGGAGGCGTCCGAGGGGCGGGTGCGGGTCATCGGGGCCGACCCGGAGGGCTCGGTCTACTCCGGCGGCACCGGCCGGCCGTACCTGGTGGAGGGCGTCGGCGAGGACTTCTGGCCGGAGACGTACGACCGGGGTGTGGCCGACGAGATCGTCGAGGTCTCCGACAAGGCGTCCTTCGAGATGACCCGGCGGCTGGCCCGCGAGGAGGGCCTGCTGGTCGGGGGCTCCTGCGGGATGGCCGTGGTCGCCGCGTTGGAGGTGGCCCGCAAGGCCGGCCCGGACGACGTCGTGGTGGTGCTGCTGCCCGACGGCGGTCGCGGCTACCTCTCCAAGATCTTCAACGACTCGTGGATGGCCCGGTACGGCTTCCTGGACAACTCCGGCCACGAGCCGACGGTGGCCGACGCGCTGGCCAGCAAGCCGGGCGGCCTGCCCGAGCTGGTGCACGTGCACCCGACCGAGACGGTCCGGGACGCGATCGACTACATGCGCGAGTACGGCGTCTCGCAGCTGCCGGTGCTCAAGGCCGAGCCGCCGGTGGTGACCGGTGAGGTCGCCGGCTCGATCGCCGAGCGGGATCTGCTCGACGCGCTGTTCACCGGTCAGGCCCACCTGCACGACACCATCGAGCGGCACATGGGTGACCCGTTGCCGATGATCGGTGGCGGCCAGCCGGTGAGCGAGGCCGTCGGCCTGCTGGAGAAGTCCGACGCCGCGCTGGTCCTGGTCGACGGCAAGCCCAAGGGCGTCCTGACCCGCCAGGACCTCCTGGCTCACCTCGGCGCCCACTAGTTCTCGCCCCGCCTGTCCGCATGCTCGCCTCCGGGGCGGCACGGGCACCTCTGCCGGTCCTTTGCTCTGCTTCACTCCACGCAACACCGAGTGTCCGATTACCGGACACTCGGTGTTGCGTATGTTGAAGCAGAGCAAAGGCCGTGAGGCAGGGCGGGGCGGGGTGGACGCCGCACGAACCGCACGTGGGCGAGCGCCCCACGAAACGCACGATCGTCGGGCAGCAGGGCGTCAGAGGGGGCGGGTGTAGCGGAGCTGGGGCGCGGGGGCGGTGCCCATGTGTTCCTCGCGTTCCGCTCCCGTCGGGGTCCAGCCGCCGCGCTCGTAGAAGGCGCGGGCGTGGGCGTTGTCGCGGAGCACCCAGAGCACCGCCCGCTGCCAGCCCCGCGCCCGCATGGCGTCCAAAGCGTCCACCATCAACGCGCGGCCGGTGCCCCGCCCCTGCTCGGCCGGGTCCAGGTGGATCGCGTTGAGCAGTCCGGTCGCCGGGTCGTCCTCGTCGTCCGGGCCCACGTAGCTGAAGCCGACCAGCACGCCGGCGCGTTCCGCCACGGTCAGCCGGTGGTTGTCGCGCTCCCAGGCCCACCGTTCGGTCCAGTACCGTCCCATCGCCTCCCCGGTCGGCTCGGCCAGCGCTTCCGCCGGCAGGAACGACGAGTAAGCGGCCACCCGGGAGCGTTGGTGCAGGGCGCCGATCCCCATCAGGTCGTCGTCGGTGGCGGGGCGGAGCGTGACGGTCATCCGGCCGAGGCTACCCGGCGGGGCGGGACCTGCACGGTGGTCAGATCCTCGGCGATGACCAGGTCGCCGTCGAATGGCCCGCGGGCCTCGTCGAAGAACCGGCGCGGGTCGGGGTAACGCTGCGAGAAGTGCGTGAGCACCAGCGTGCGTACCCCCGATTCGGTCGCCACCCGCGCGGCCTGCGCCGCGGTCAGGTGGCCGACCTCGGCGGCGAGCGCGGCCTCAGACTCCAGGAAGGTCGACTCGATGACCAGCAGGTCGGCGTGCTCGGCCAGGGCGTACACCCCGTCGCACAGGCCGGTGTCCATCACGAAGGCGAACCGCTGCCCCGGCCGGGGCACGCTCACCTCGTCGCGGGTGACGCGACGACCGTCGAGGTCCAGGTGCCCGTCGCGGATCAGCTCGCCGACGGCCGGACCGGCGATGCCGTACGCGGCCAGCTTCTCCGGCAGCATCCGGCAGCCGTCCGGCTCGACCAGCCGATAGCCGTACGTCTCGATCGGGTGCCGCAGCCGGCGGGCCTCCAGCGTGCCGCAGCTCAGGGCGATCCGTTGACCGTCGGTCTCGATCGGGGTGACCGCCAGCTCGGCGGTCTCGTAGAAGGAGGTGGCGTGCCGCAGTCGGGCGAAGTACTCGGCGCCGCCCGCCGGGAAATGCACGGCGACCGGATGCGACACCCGGTCCAGCGAGAGTCGCTGGATGGTGCCGGGCAGGCCGAGGCAGTGGTCGCCGTGGAAGTGCGTGACGCAGATCCGGGTCAGGTCGGTCGCGGTGACCGTGGTGTGCAGGAGCTGCCGCTGGCTGCCCTCGCCCGGGTCGAAGAGGATCACCTCGTCGTCCCAGCGCAGCACGTACCCGTTGTGGTTGCGCTGCCGGGTGGGGGCCTGGCTGGCCGTCCCGAGAATCACCAGCTCGCGCATCGACACGCTGATCTCCCACAGATATGGAGCGACCCCCGGGGCGCTCCGCGCTGTCGCGCGGGCCGGCTGGACTTGGCCGGCACCCCGGGGGTCGGGTGGCTGTCGTGGATTCGCCGCACCGCTGCCACACGGTCTCGACGGTCGTACTGGTTGCCCGCCTTGCGGCGGACGGATCACTGTCGAGGACAGCGGCTAGCTGACAGCCACCTCACGAGTCCGATTGCTATACAAGTCTGGACCACCTCCTTTCACGTGTACGGCCACGTTATCGAGTTCTCGCCGGGCGCGGCAACGGATTTCGATCACAGGGCCAGACGGGAATGCCCGGCCACCTCGTCGGCGGCCGGGCATCGCGCTCAAGCAGGTGGGTCAGCCAGCGGTACGCGCCACGCCGACCGGGCAGCTCAGCCCGTTCGGGCCGTGGTTGCAGTACCCGTTCGGGTTCTTGGTCGGGGCGAGGTACTGCTGGTGGTAGTCCTCGGCGAAGTAGTAGCTGCCGAGCGGGGCGATCTCGGTGGTGATCTCACCCTTGCCGGCCCGGCTCACGATCGGCTGGAAGGCGTCCCGGGACGACTCCGCGATGGCCCGCTGCTCGTCATTGGTCGTGTAGATCGCCGACCGGTACTGGGTGCCCACGTCGTTGCCCTGGCGCATGCCCTGGGTCGGGTCGTGGTTCTCCCAGAAGACCTTCAGCAGGTCCTCATACGTGATCTTGCTGGGGTCGTACACCACCTGGACGACCTCGGCGTGCCCGGTCCGGCCGGAGCACGTCTCCTCGTACGTCGGGTTCTTGGTGATGCCGCCCGCGTAGCCGGCGGAGGTGGTGTAGACGCCGGGCAGCGTCCAGAACAGCCGCTCGGCACCCCAGAAACAGCCCATGCCGAAGACGGCGACCTGGAGACCCTCCGGGAACGGGCCCTTCAGCGGGGTGCCCAGCACCTCGTGGCGGTCGGCGACCGGCATGGCGATCGGCCGGCCCGGCAGGGCCTGCTCGGGCGAAATCATCTCGGCGTTCATACGGCGCAGGAACACGGTGGGACTCCTCTCGTACCTCTCCCAGCGTGTAACACCGGTGGGTCTTTCTTCCTTACCCGTGCCACTGTGACTCAGGCCCCGCCACCCAGGCCGGCGGCGATCCGGTCGGCGTAGGTCTGTGCGTCGGTGTCGTCGGCGTACCGGGTGCGCGGCCAGAAGAAACCCCGCAGCCCGTCGCCCTTGGTTCGCGGCACCACGTGGGTGTGCAGGTGCGGGACGGATTGGGACACCTTGTTGTTCAGCGCCACGAACGTCCCACCCGCCCCCAGAGCGGCCTCCACCGCCACCGCCAGCCGCTGGACCAGCGCGAAGTAGCCGGGCAGCAGGTCGGCCGGAAGCTCGGCCAGGGTCACCAGGTGCGCCCGGGGCACCACCAGCACGTGCCCCTTGAACACGGGCCGGGTGTCCAGGAACGCCACCCCGTCCGGCTCGTCGGCGACCCGGAACGCCGGCACGTCACCCGACACGATCCCGCAGAACACGCACCCGCTCATCGCCCCAGGCTATGTCGCCGGCTGACCGGCCCGCCGCCCCCTGGCCGGCACGTGGGGGCCGGGCCGGACAGGCCCGTCCCCACCCGGAGCGCGGGTTCCGTTCCAGCCCGCCGGACGGGGGCACTAGCCTCACCAGAATGAGTCACGGCTTCGAGACGCTCGCCATTCACGCCGGTCAGGACCCTGAGGCCCGCACCGGCGCGGTGATCCCGCCGATCTACCAGACCAGCACGTACGCCCAGGACGCCGTCGGCGCGCCCCGGCTCGGCTACGAGTACAGCCGCTCCGGCAACCCGACCCGCGACGCCCTCCAGGAGTGCCTGGCCGCGCTGGAGGGCGGGCCGGTGGGCCTCGCCTTCGCCAGCGGCCTGGCCGCGGAGGACACCCTGCTGCGGGCCGTCTGCCAGCCGGGCGACCACGTGATCATCCCGGACGACGCGTACGGCGGCACCTACCGGCTCTTCGCCCGGGTGGCCCAGCGCTGGGGCCTGGAGTTCACCCCCGCCAAGGTCTCCGACGCGGCCGCGGTCCGGGCCGCCGTGCAGCACGGTCGGACGAAGATCGTCTGGGTGGAGACGCCGACGAACCCGCTGCTCGGCATCGCCGACATCGCCGCCCTGGCCGCCGTGGCGCACGACGCGGGCGCGCTGCTGGTTGTCGACAACACCTTCGCCTCGCCGTACCTCCAGCAGCCGATCGCCTTCGGCGCGGACGTGGTGGTGCACTCCACCACCAAGTACGTCGGTGGGCACTCCGACGTCGTCGGTGGCGCGCTCGTCGTCGCCGACGCCGGGCTCGGCGAGGAGTTGCGCTACCACCAGAACGCGATGGGCGCGATCAACGGCCCGTTCGACGCCTGGCTCACCCTGCGCGGCATCAAGACCCTCGGGGTACGCATGGACCGGCACTGCGACAACGCCGAGCGGCTCGCCGCGTACCTGGACGGGCACGCCCAGGTGGCCGAGGTGATCTACCCCGGGCTGCCCTCGCACCCTGGTCACGAGGTGGCCGCGAAGCAGATGCGTCGGTTCGGCGGCATGATCTCGTTCCGCGCCTCCGGCGGTGAGGACCACGCCGTGGAGATCTGCAACCGCACGAAGCTCTTCGTGCTCGCCGAGTCGCTCGGCGGCGTGGAATCCCTGATCGAGCACCCGGGCCGGATGACACACGCAAGTGCTGCCGGCTCGCCGCTTGAAGTTCCCGGCGATCTCGTGCGACTGTCTGTCGGCATCGAGACGGTCGACGACCTGCTCGCCGATCTGGAGCAGGCGCTGGGCTGACCGCTGGGGAGGATGGCCGTGCAGGACATCATGTCGACCTGGGTCGGGGCGACCGCCAAGCAGATCGCCCGGGGCGTACGCAGGGGTGACGTCTCGGCCACCCAGGTCGTCGCCGACCACCTGGAGTACATCGCCTCGGCCGACCGCGAGCTGGCGGCTTTCCGCGCCGTTCGCGGCGGCGAGGCGATCACCGAGGCCGAGAAGGTCGACGAGCAGGAGGACCTGGCCAACCTCCCCCTGGCCGGGGTGCCGGTGGCGGTCAAGGAGAACACCCCGGTCGCCGGCCTGCCCACCTGGAACGGGTCGGCAGCCGTGCGGACCGACGTCGCGGAGGCCGACCACGAGGTGGTGCGTCGGCTGCGCGGCGCGGGCGCGGTGATTCTCGGAGTCACCCGGATGCCGGAGCTGGGGCTGTGGGCACTCACCGACGACGACAGCGCGGTGACCCGCAACCCGTGGGACAACACGCGTACCCCCGGTGGCTCTTCGGGCGGCGCCGCCGCCGCGGTCGCCGCCGGTCTGGTGCCGATCGCGCACGGCAACGACGGGCTCGGCTCGATCCGGATCCCGGCGGCCTGCTGTGGCCTGGTCGGTCTCAAGCCCGGCCGGGGCGTGGTGCCCTGCCAGCTTGGCGCGGACGACTGGTTCGGTCTCACCGAGCACGGCATGTTGACCAGCACTGTCGCGGACGCCGCGGTCGGCTTCTCGGTGCTCGCCGGCCGGCGAGCGGAGAAGCTGGTCCCGCCGCAGCGGCTGCGGGTGGGTGTCTCACTGCGCTCCCCGGTGCGCGGCGTCTCCCCGGACGCGCCCAACCGGGACGCGGTGGCCACCGCCGGCCGGCTGCTCGCCGCCGCCGGACACGACACCGTACCCGCCGATCCGGTCTACCCCACGGCCCTGGGCCTGCAGGGCATCGCCACCTGGTTCGCCGCGGCCGCCACCGACGTCCGGGCCGCCGGGCTGGACCGACGCGGCCTGCAGCGCCGCACCCGGCGGCACGTCGCGCTGGGCGAGTGGGCGCAGCGTCGCGGTTACGTCCGGGAGGCCGACCGGGCCGCCTGGCGGCAGCGGTCGGTCGACTTCTTCACCGACCACTCGGTCGACCTGCTGCTCACCCCCGCGCTGGCCAGCGCGCCGCCGGAGGCCGGGCGCTGGTCCGAGCGGTCCTGGCGGGCGAACATGTCGGCCAACATCCGGTACGCCCCGTACGCCGCACCGTGGAACATCGCCGGCCTGCCGGCGATCGTGGTGCCGGTGGGCCGCCGGCCCGACGGCCTGCCGGTCGCCGTGCAGATCGTCGGCCCGCCCGGCTCGGAACTGCTGCTGCTCGGCGTGGCCGGTCAGTTCGAGATGGCCGCCCCGTGGTCGCGTCACGCCCCCGGTTATCCCCTCGTCGGAACGGGGTCGCCGGCCGCCGCATGATCGTCTACCGTGTGCGCGCAACGTCGCGCGGACCCGGGGGACACCAATGCGCTGCCAGACCTGCGGGGACCCCACGTCCCCCGAGCACAACGACTGCCAGCGCTGCTACACGCCGCTGGGCCAGCCCGCCGTCATGCCGGGTCTGCCGACCTACCGGGTACGCGGGATCGGCCTGGCGGCGAACATCGCCGTCGGCGCGACCGCCCTGCTCTACCTGGTGGTGGCGCTGTCCCCGCTGATCGGGATGGCGATGGCCCGGCAGGCCAGGGTTAACGACGACGTGGACCTGCTGCTCGGCGCGGCGATCGTCGGAGGGCTGCTGTCGCTGCCCATGGTGGTGGCGCACCTCACCGCCGCCGTACTGGTGATCATCTGGACGTGGCGGGCGCGGAAGAACACCGACGCCTTCCCCGGCGCCCTGCCGACGCTGGGGGCCGGCTGGGCGATCGCCGGCTGGCTGGTGCCCTTCGCGAACTTCGTGGTGCCGGCCCGGGTGGTGGCGGGCGTGGCGCGGGACAGCCTCTGGCGGCGGTTCACGCCGACCCTCGTGGTCGTCTGGTGGTGCGCCTGGCTGGTGTTCAGCGTCGGCGACCGGGTGCGCAGCCGCGTGGACGAGCAGGCGTACAACCGGCTGCCGGAGACCCCGTTCACCGACGCCGGCTACCAGGCGTACGTCGACTACTACCGGGACTCCCTGCTCCGCAACACGCTGCCCGCGCTGGGCTGCGCAATCGCCGCGGTGACGCTGATCCTGCTGATCCACCGGATCTCCGCCGCGCAGGAGGCCCGGATCGCCCGCGCCGCCCCGGTGTGGCCGACCGCCCCGGTCTGGCCGGGGGCGCCGGTGTGGCCGGCGGCGCCGGTGTGGCCCGCGTCCGCTCCGCCCTCGGCCGGTCCGGCTCCGACGATGGCGACCCCGGCGGCCCCTGCCCCGCCAGAGGCTCCTGCCGCGGCCCCGGCGGGTCCTGCCGCGGCCCCGGCGGCCCCCGCGGGCCCTGCCGCACCGGAGGCCGCGCCGACACCGTGATCCACTCGGGATCGCTGATGTGGCGGTGTCCGGGCGCGGTTGATACCGCGACATCGGGGATGTCGAGTGGATCAACCCGGTGTCGCCGCAGGGGACGCCGGGGCCGGATGGCACGATCGGGGGCATGACGGAACTGGTCGGCCTCGACGACGTACGGGCTGCGCGGAAACTGCTCGCCGACGTCGTCCGGACCACCCCGCTGGAGCCCTGCCGGCCACTGAGCGCGGCACTGGGCGGACCGACCTGGCTCAAGTGCGAGAACGTGCAGCGCGCCGGCTCGTACAAGGTGCGCGGCGCGTACGTGCGGATCTCCCGGCTGTCGGCGGCCGAGCGCGAACGCGGCGTGGTCGCGGCGAGCGCCGGTAACCACGCCCAGGGAGTGGCTCTCGCCGCCGGGCTGGTCGGCACGCACGCGACGGTCTTCATGCCGGTCAACGCGCCGCTGCCGAAGGTCGCCGCCACCAAGGGGTACGGCGCGCAGGTCGAGCTGGCCGGCAACACGGTCGACGAGTCGCTGGTGGCGGCGCAGACGTACGCCGAGCGCACCGGCGCGGTGCTCATCCACCCGTTCGACCACCGGGACGTGATCGCCGGGCAGGGCACGGTGGCGTTGGAGATCCTCGAACAGTGCCCGGACGTGCGGACGATCATCACCGGGGTGGGCGGCGGCGGCCTGATCTCGGGCATGGCGGTGGCCGCCAAGGCACTGCGGCCCGACGTCCGCATCATCGGCGTGCAGGCGGCCGGCGCGGCGGCCTTCCCGCCCTCCCTGCTGGCCGGGGAACCGGTCCGGCTGCCCGCCTTCGCCACCATCGCGGACGGCATCGCGGTCGGGCGACCGGGGGAGATCACGTTCAACCATGTCCGCAAGCTCGTCGACGAGATCGTCACGGTGACCGAGGAGGACATCTCCCGGGCCCTGCTGATGCTGTTGGAGCGGGGCAAGCAGGTCGTCGAGCCGGCCGGGGCGGTCGGCGTGGCCGCGCTCCTGGCCGGCGTGGTGGAGGTGGAGACGCCCGTGGTCGCGGTGCTCTCCGGCGGCAACATCGACCCCCTGCTGATGATGCGGGTGATCGAGCACGGGCTGGCCGCCGCGGGTCGCTACCTGCGGGTGACCGTGCGCTGCTCGGACCGGCCGGGGCAACTCGCGTCGCTGCTCAGCCAGATCGCCGAGCACCGGGCCAACGTGGTGGACGTGGAACACCAGCGGGCCAATCCGCACCTGGGCCTCGGGGAGGTGGAGGTGGCGCTGTCGGTGGAGACCCGTGGTGTGGAGCACTCCGACACGCTGATCAGCGCCTTGCGGGCCAGTGGTTACCAGGTGGTCTTCGCCGCCGAGGCGTGACACGGGTGGGTGTCACGCCTCGGCGGCGGCACACGTCAGACGGCGCTCAGGTGCCCTGTGCCCTGAAAAGCCGCTCGGCGACCGCGGCGCAGAGCCGCGTGACGCTCAGCCGGAGAACGGCTCGAAACTGACCACGGTCACCTTGATGTCGGCGCCACTCGGGGCCGTGTAGGTGCAGGTCTGCCCGGAGCGGCCACCCAGGATCGCCTTACCGAGCGCCGACTCGGGGCTGTAGACGGTGAGGTCGGTGGTGGCGGCGATCTCCCGTGAGCCGAGCAGGAAGGTCTCGGTGTCGTCGGCGTCGTCGTCGAAGTAGATCGTCACGACCATGCCGGGCGACACCGCGTCGGCCGTCGGGGCCTCGCCGACCTTGGCGGTGCGCAGCAGTTCCTGCAGGTAGCGGATGCGACCCTCGGCCTTGCCCTGCTCCTCGCGGGCGGCGTGGTAGCCGCCGTTCTCGCGCAGGTCACCCTCCTCGCGCCGAGCGTTGATCTCGGCTGCGATCGCCGGCCGGTTGGCGATGTGCTCGTCGAGCTCGGCCTGGAGGCGGTCGTACGCGTCCTGGGACAGCCAGGTGGCGGGCGCCTCGTTGCCAGTGGACACAGGCGTTCTCCTCAGTTGTGCGTGGCTGGCTGACAGGTGAACTACCAAGTTACCAGTGCGGTACGACACAGCGTGGCGGCGATCACCGCCGGTGTCCGCCTCCGGCACTCGCGGTCGACGCGCCGCGACGGGTTGACCGCAGGCGTTGCGGAGTGACGTCTGCGCAGCTCAGGCAGGAGGCCGGCAGCGCAGCACCTCGCCGATGAACGGTCTGGCGGAGGTGCTCAGACGGTGCCGGGTGGTGACGTGCCGGTCGCCGGGTGCGGCGCTCACCGTGACCTCTTCGCGGGCCACCTCGACGCCGGCGCGGTCCCGGGCGCGCAGCACACAGACCGCCGAGCCGCCCGACGGCACGGTCACCCGGAAGTCGACGACCACCTGGCTGTCCGTGATGTCGGTGTACGTGATCACCTGAGCGTCGTAGACCGGGTCGCCGTACTGCCGGTAGAGCCGCAGCGAGATCAGGCTCAGCACCGTCACCAGCACCAGGAGGACCAGCGCGGCCAGCAGCGTACGGCGGCGGCCCCCGCCGGGCGCCCGGCGGCGACCGTAGCGGCCGGCGGGGAAAACCGGCGCGCCCGGTGAAATTGTGGCGTGCGTCTCGGTCACCGGCGGGTATCTCCTGGCGTTGTTGTCGGCGGCATCGGCAAGAATGGCAGAAGTCCATCCTCCCAGCCCGGCCAAACGGCAGGAATGGCAGGTCGGGCCCCGCGGTGCCGACCGGCAGCGGGGCGAGGAGGGTCCCGGCAGGTCAGCCGGTCGAGCCCGGTCGGGTCCACCGGCCGGCACAGACGAGGAGCGCCGAAGTTGGCAGAGCAGCTGCGTCTCATGGCCGTCCACGCGCACCCGGACGACGAGTCGAGCAAGGGTGCGGCGACGATGGCGAAGTACGTCGCCCAGGGGGTGGACGTGCTGGTGGTGACGTGCACCGGTGGTGAGCGCGGCAGCGTGCTCAACCCCAAGCTCGACCGGCCTGACGTCTGGGCCAACATCGCGGAGATCCGGCGCGCCGAGATGGACGCCGCGCGGGCGATCCTCGGCGTCGACCAGGCCTGGCTCGGGTTCGTCGACTCCGGCCTGCCCGAGGGTGACCCGCTGCCGCCGCTGCCCGAGGGCTGCTTCGCGCTCCAGGACGTCGAGGTGGCGGCCGGCCCGCTGGTGCGCCTGATGCGTGAGTTCCGTCCGCACGTGGTGACCACGTACGACGAGGAGGGTGGCTACCCGCACCCCGACCACATCATGTGCCACAAGGTGAGCGTGGCCGCGTTCGAGGCCGCCGGCGACCCGGAGCGCTACCCGGAGCTGGGTGCCCCCTGGCAGCCGCTGAAGCTCTACTACGACATCGGTTTCTCCAAGGCCAGGATCATGGCCCTGCACGAGGCCATGCTCGCCACCGGCGCCGAGTCGCCGTACGAGGATTGGCTCAAGCGCTGGGACGAGCGTCCGGACAAGGGCCCCCGCATCACCACCCGGGTGGACTGCGCCGAATACTTCCCCGTCCGGGACGACGCGCTGCGCGCCCACGCCACCCAGGTCGACCCGGACGGCTTCTGGTTCCACGTGCCCATGGAGCTGCAGCAGCGTGCCTGGCCGACGGAGGATTTCGAGCTGGCGCGCACCGTGGTGGACAGCCCGCTGCCCGAGTCCGACCTCTTCGCCGGAGTGCGGGAGACGGCGCACGCGGGTTGATTCCGGCCGGGGCTACCCTGGTAGGCAGTCGCACAACGGAGGAACGCCATGCTGACCGCTGCCCAGGTGCTCGCGGAGAACAACTTCGGTGACACCCGCACGGGTGGTCTGGCCGGACCGATGGGCCTCTTCCTCATCCTGCTGCTGTCCGCCGCGACCATCCTGCTGATCCGTAACATGAACGCCCGGCTGCGGCGTCTGCCCGACCGGTTTCCCCAGCAGGGGCGGCCGACCGATGCGACCAGGGCCGACGCTTCAGTCGTCGATCCGACAGACGGGACCAGCGCGCATGATTCATCCACGCGCGCTCCCAATGGGCACCAGCAGCAGCGGAACGGGTAGTCCGCGCATGATTCACGCCGAACCGGGTGGTGGACCCCTGTTGCGACCACCCGGTTTGGCTTAGCCTTCCGCCGGGGGGACCAAAAGTCCCCGAGCCGTGCGCGGAAGGGGGCGCCGATGACCGTCACAGCACCGGCCGCCCGCCGTACCGTCGGTCGGTCGGCTGACGGGGGAGGTCGATGACCTCCGGCACGGGCGGCGACCCGTTCGACCGTCTCGGGGTGCACGGCATGCCAGCCCGGCTGCTCGTGCTGACGGCTGCGGTGACGGTGACGGCTCTGGCCGCCGCCGTGGTCGGTCTGACCCTTCCGGCCGGGCTGCCGTCCGATGATCCTCTTGGTGCTCCGGCCCGCTTCGGCATCGCCGTCGCCGTCCTCGCCGTGGCCCAACTCGCCCGGCTTCGCTTCCGCACCTCCGCCGGCATGGTCAGCATCACCTGGGGCGAGGCCGCCCTGATCGTCTGCCTCTACCTCGCGCCGGCCGGCTGGCTGCCGTCGGCCACCCTGCTCGGCACCGGGCTGGCCTGGACGGCGCTGTCGCTGCACAGCGACCGTCGCCCGCCGCTGGAGATCGTCCGGATCGCCGCGTCGCTGACTGCCGCGTCGGCGCTGGCCGTGACCGTGACCACCGCCCTGGGGCATCCGCTGCTCGCCTCGCCGACGCCGATGCTGGCGCTGGCCGTGATCGCCGGTTCGGTGACCTACCTCCTGGTGACCGCGTGGCTCGGTGGCGTGACGCTGGGTCTGCGGCACGGGCTGCCCATCGGGCCGCCGCTGCTCGCCGCGCTGCGCGGCAAGCTGCTGATGTTCGTGGGCAACGTGGCGGTCGGCCTGGTCGTGGTCGCGCTGCTGGAACTGGATCCGCGCTGGTTGCTGCTGCTCCCGCCATTGCTCTGGCTGCTGCAACAGACCTACCGCTACCGGCTGCGCGCGGACCAGGAACGCCGGACGTGGCGTGCCTTCGCCGAGGCCACCGCGGCCCTCAACCAGCTCGACGAGCGGGGCGTGGCCAGCGCGGCGGTGACCGGCGCGCTGGCGCTGTTCAACGCCGAGTTGGTCGACGTCGACGTGGCCCGGGCCGACGGCAGGTGGCGTCGCTACCGGGGAGACGCCGGCGGTCGGCTGCTCGACCGGGAGGTGAGCCCTCCGGACCGGTCGGAGCCCGACGAGTACGAGTTGGTCCGTCCCCTGTCGGTGGGCGCCGCGCCGGTCGGCCAGCTACGGGTCCGGTTCCCGCGCTCCGCTCCACCCGCGACCCGGGAACGGGACGCGGTGGCGGCCTTCGGCGACGCGCTCGCCGCCGCCCTGCACGACGCCGCGACCCATCGCGAGCTGCGGCTGGTCACCGCCCGATCGTCGTACGAGGCGGTGCACGACCCGCTCACCGGGCTGGCGAACCGTACGGCGATGCTCGGCAAGGGCGACCAGTCGCTGCGGCAGCTCGCCCACGACCACCCGGTTGCGCTGCTGCTGCTGGACATCAACCAGTTCAAGGAAGTCAACGACACCCTCGGGCACGCGGCCGGCGACCAGTTGCTGCGGCTGACCGCCAACCGGCTCAGCGCGCTGGCCCGCCCCGGTGACCTGCTCGGCCGGCTCGGCGGCGACGAGTTCGCGCTGCTGCTCACCTCGGTCCCCGTGCTCGGCGACCGGGCCGCGCCGATGGCGCACGCGCTGCGGCAGGCTCGCGAGATCGCCGAGCGGCTGGCCGCACCGACCGAGGTGGCCGGGGTGCGGATGTCCATCGAGGTCTCCGTCGGGGTGGTGGTCGCCGACGCCGGCACCGCCGACCTGACCGAGCTGCTGCGCCGCGCGGACATCGCGATGTACCAGGCCAAGGAGGGCGGCGGCAGCGTCGCCGCGTACGACAGCACCCGGGACGCGGCCAGCACCGACCAGTTGGCCCTGCTGGCCGAGCTGCGCGAGGCGCTGAAGGTCGACGACCAGTTGGTGCTGGCGTTGCAGCCGGCGGTCGACCTGGCCACCGGCGCGCCCACCGGGGTGGAGGCGCTGATCCGCTGGCAGCACCCCCGCCGTGGCTGGCTGAACCCGGCCGACTTCATCCGCCCGGTGGAAAACAGCGAGCAGCTCGGCACCTTCACCCGCTACGTGCTCGACAAGGCGCTCGGCGTGGCCGCCGGCTGGGCCCGCGAGGGGCTGGACGTCCCGATCTCGGTCAACCTCTCCGCGCGCAGTCTGCTCGACCCGCGCCTGCCGGCGGAGATCGCCGACGCGCTGCGCCGACATCAGGTGCCGCCGCACCGGCTGGTCCTGGAGATCACCGAGACGGTGGTGATGAGCGAGCTGGAGATCATCGACGAGGTGCTCGCCACGCTCCGGTCGATGGGTGTGCAGCTCGCGGTGGACGACTTCGGCACCGGCTTCTCCTCGTTGACCTTCCTCACCCGGATCGCCGTGGACGAGTTGAAGGTGGACCGCTCGTTCGTGATCCGGATGACCGACTCGCCGGAGGCCGCGGCGATCGTCCGGACCACCGTCGGGCTCGCCCACGAGCTGGGGCTGCGGGTGGTCGCCGAGGGTGTGGAGACGGCCGAGCAGCGGCTGGCCCTGGCCGAGCTGGGCTGCACGTCGGCGCAGGGCTACCACTTCTTCAAGCCGATGCCGGCGGACAAGATCGGCGCGGTGCTCGGGTCGCTGCGCGACTCGGCCGAGTCGAACGTCTTCCGGCTACGCGCCGACGGCGCCTCCTGACGAGGAAAGCCGGGGGTTAACAGGAATTGCGTAGCGGAGTGCGCTTGCAGAACCGGACACCGGGGCGGTAAGTTCCTACTGCACCTGGGGAGCGCTGGCCGCACCGCCCTGCATCGCTAGGGCCAGGCACTCCTGCCCGGACAAAGCCGTGCCCCGGGCGGCATGCAGAGCAGAGGCGGACCCGGGGCTTACGTCCTTCACGGTACCACGCCAACCCACGCAGGTAACCCGTTCGGACGGAGTGACTGAGCATGAGCGCCGACGACCTGCCGGACTGGATTCGCCGAGCGTTCTCCGTCCCGCGACTGAACCCGTACCTGACGGAGAGCGGGCAGGATCCGGATGAAGCGGTGGGGCTCTACTGGTGGAACATCGAGGTATCTGCTGCCTTCTACGGACCGCTGCACTGTCTCGAAGTTGCGCTCAGGAATGCTCTACACGACCAACTCTGCCGCCGATTCGGTCGATCGGACTGGTGGGCGTCGGCGTCGGTTCCCCTGACCGATCACGGCATCCGACTGGTGACCGAAGCGACGCTCAAGTGCCGTCGCAGGGGCCTGACGCCACCCACGGCCGATGATGTCGTCGCCGAACTGAGCTTTGGATTCTGGGTTTCTCTGCTCAGCAATCACCGCGGCTCCTCCTACGACCGGTTGCTCTGGGTCCCGACGCTGCACCTGGCGTTCCCGCATTACTCTGGCCGAAGGGCTGAACTGCACGAGGCGTTCGAAACCATGCGGCTGCTGCGGAACAGGATCATGCACTACGAGCCCATCCACCACCGGGACCTGGCCGCCGACCACCGCAAGCTCTATCTCCTGTTGGGCAGGATGGATCCCACGCTGGCAAAGGAGATCCGAGGGCTGGATCGAGTCGAGACGGTCCTTATGCGACGCGTAGATTTACGTTCGCGAATAGCGCGGCCGGGCTTCTGAGGCTCGCATGGACACCCTCGGCGCAGATCTCGTTTCCCGATCTGACATCGCACGCCTCGCGGGCGTGGAACGCCCGGCCGTCACCAACTGGGAGCGTCGGTACTCCAACTTCCCGAGACCGGTCGAAACGCCTCGCGGACAACTTTTCCAACGAGACGAGGTGGTCGCCTGGCTCTCTCGGCGTCCAATACCTATGAAGTCGCTCCGGGATGACGAACTGCCGGGTAGTACATACGGCTGCCGTGTGGAACCAAGTGCGCAGCCCGGAGCGCAGAGGGAAGAGTCCGCATCCGAAGGGGATTGCCGACTGGTCAGGGAGGTCGTCGGTCTTACGGCGGACCTTCACCGATCGGCGACCCGCGATGGTGTTTTTTGGCACGTCGTCCTGGCGCTCGTATTCCTGCGCCGCTTCCGACCGGTGGTCTGGCACCATCTTCTACTCAACCAGCCGGCCCAACGAAATAATCAGTTCGCCGGCGTATTCGCAGACGCTGGCTTGTTCGAGTCGGCTAGGATTGCCGAGCGGTTGGTCGACGCGCCACCGGCGACTCTGCGCCCCTTGGGTCGCGTGATCGACCTCCTTGACAGCGTGGCCGCGGAGCCGTCTGATCTCCTCGCCGTCTTCGAGCACGCGCTCGACCAGCTCGGCGACGACCTGTCGTACGAGTTTGTCACCCCTCGATCGGCCGCTCGGCTGATTGCGGAGATGGTTGGTCCGATCACTGCTGGCTCGCGTTGTTTCGATCCGTTCTGCCGCACGGGAGAACTTCTCGTCGAGGTCAACCGTGTGGCTGGAGAGGGCGGTGCCGTACCCGTTGTCGTGAGGGGTTCGCACCCCGAACCAGCTTTCGTGGAACTGGCGGAGATGAACCTTTCCATGCATGGGGCGAGTGCCCTCGTGTCGAGGTCGGAGCCGGCTTCACCCGCGATGCCTGTCAGTGACCGGTTCGACGTCGTGGTATCGAATCCGCCTTTCGGCTCGCTGGCGGAAGCCGACGTGATGCATCGGCGGTATGGACCCTCCCGCAGGCGGGAGTTTAACTGGCTGCAAATCGTCGTCGAATCGCTCGACGAGAATGGGCGGGGCGGAGTCATAATGCCCAATGGTGCCGCCTTCACCCTCAGTCACCGGGATCGGGAAATCCGGCGAGCTCTTGTCGAGGATGGAGCGCTTACCGCAGTGGTGGCCCTGCCCACGCAGCTCTTCCGGGGGACATCGATCGGGGTGACCCTGTGGCTGGTGCAACGTCCATCCGGACAGAGCGGTGAGATGCTCTTCATCGACGCCCAGAAGCTGGGCGTCATGTCCACGCGGACCCGCCGGCAGTTGGCGCCGCAGGACATCGAGGAAGTGTCCCAGGAGTATCGACGCTGGCGGTTGGCCCTCCGGACGGACGGCACGTTTGTCCCGCGGGCCGGCTTCAGCGCGACAGCCACGGCGGCTGCCATTGCCAAACAGAACTACTCGTTGTTTCCGCCGAGCTACGTGGAGCCTGGCCCGATCGCACCGGACCGCGACTCCGAGGCGGACTTCTGGACGCTGGCGAAAGAGTTGGTTCGATTGACCGATGCTGCGCAAGAGGCAGATGCCGACGTCCGCAAGATGTTGAGGGGGTTCAGCGAAGGATGAGCCTGCTGGATGTCGTACCCCGAGGCTGGGCGGAGTCCAGTCTGGGAGATGTCGCCGATATTCGGTCCGGGCCCTCGGGAGCGGCTGTGAAGACGGACGACCGCAGCGCGGACGGCGTAGGCATGATCGCTCCAAAGGACCTACATGACGGGCGGGTCCAGCCGGGTGCTGTCAGCCGCGTCCGTGCCGATGTGGCGGCCGCTCTCGCGCCCTACACCGTCGTTCTGGACGACATCGTTGTCACCCGAACCGGCACGGTTGGCCGACTCGCATGGATTCCGTCGGCATGCAACGGGTGGCTTTTCTCCACCAGCCTGATGAGGGTACGTCCTCATCGAGTGGTGTCGCGGTATCTCGCCTACTACCTCGCGCTGCCCGAGGCGCAGGAGTGGGTACGGCGGCGAGCCCGGGGTACGGCTGTGCCGTCGATGAGCGCGGCAGTGCTCGCTGGCCTGCCGGTAGTGCTTCCGCCCCTTGAGGATCAGCAAGAGATCGCTCGTGCTCTCGCGCTGTTGGATGCGCAGGTCGAGGCACACGCCACGCTGAGTCGGTTGGCAGCGCAGACACGGAATACGCTGGCCGGAATGATGATGCGAGGTGAAAGGCCGGACCGGCTCGCGCTTCGTGGGTAGCTTTTTCACACTCTTCTGGCATGGCTGGTTATGGTCGTCGGGTGAACCGACTCGCCGACGCCACCAGCCCGTACCTGCTCCAGCACGCCGACAACCCGGTCGACTGGTGGCCCTGGTGCGACGAGGCATTCGCCGAGGCGAAGCGACGGGACGTCCCGGTGCTCATCTCGGTCGGCTACGCGGCCTGCCACTGGTGCCACGTCATGGCGCACGAGTCGTTCGAGAACGCGCAGGTCGGCGCCCTGCTGAACGACAACTTCGTGTCGATCAAGGTGGACCGTGAGGAGCGCCCCGACGTCGACGCCGTCTACATGACCGCCACCCAGGCGATGACCGGGCAGGGCGGCTGGCCGATGACTGTCTTCGCCACCCCGGACGGCACCCCGTTCTTCTGCGGCACCTACTTCCCGCGCGCCAACTTCACCCGCCTGCTCCAGTCGGTCACCACCGCCTGGAAGGACCAGCGGGACGAGGTGCTGCGCCAGGGCGCCGCCGTGGTCGAGGCGATCGGCGGCGCACAGGCCGTGGGCGGCCCCACCGCCCCGCTGGACGGCCCGCTGCTCGACGCCGCGGCCGCCAACCTCGCGAGTGAGTACGACGCGACGAACGGCGGTTTCGGGGGCGCCCCGAAGTTCCCGCCGCACATGAACCTGCTCTTCCTGCTGCGCCACCACCAGCGCACCGGCGACCCGCGCAGCCTGGAGATCGTCCGGCACACCGCCGAGGCGATGGCCCGGGGCGGCATCTACGACCAGCTGGCCGGCGGCTTCGCCCGCTACTCGGTGGACGCGCACTGGACGGTGCCGCACTTCGAGAAGATGCTCTACGACAACGCGCTGCTGCTGCGCGTCTACGCGCAGCTCTGGCGGCTGACCGGCGACCCGCTGGCCCGTCGGGTCGCCCGGGACACGGCCCGGTTCCTCGCCGACGAGCTGCACCGGCCGGGGGAGGGGTTCGCGTCCGCGCTGGACGCCGACACCGAGGGCGTCGAGGGGCTCACCTACGCCTGGACGCCGGCGCAGCTCGTCGAGGCGCTCGGCGACGAGGACGGCCGGTGGGCCGCCGACCTGTTCACGGTGACCGAGGCTGGCACGTTCGAGCACGGCATGAGCGTGCTCCGGCTCGCCCGGGACGTCGACGACGTCGCGCCCGAGATCCGGGCCCGCTGGCAGCGGGTGGTCGGGCAGTTGCTCGCGGCCCGCGACACCCGGCCCCAGCCGGCCCGCGACGACAAGGTGGTGGCCGCCTGGAACGGGCTGGCGATCACCGCGATCGCCGAGTTCCTCCAGGTCGCCGCGCTGTACGCGTCACCGCAGGACGAGGACGCCAACCTGATGGAGGGCGTCACCATCGTCGCCGACGGCGCGATGCGCGACGCCGCCGAGCACCTGGCCACCGTGCACCTGGTCAACGGCCGGCTGCGCCGGGTCTCGCGCGACGGCAGGGTCGGCGAGCCGGCCGGGGTGCTGGAGGACTACGGCTGCGTGGCCGAGGCGTTCTGCGCGCTGCACCAGCTCACCGGCGAGGGTCGCTGGCTCAGCCTGGCCGGTCAACTGCTGGACACCGCGCTGGAGCACTTCGCCGCGCCCGGGGGCGCGTACTACGACACGGCCGACGACGCGGAGCGGCTGATCGCCCGGCCGGCTGATCCGACCGACAACGCCACCCCGTCGGGTCGGTCGGCGCTGATCGCCGGCCTCGTGTCGTACGCCGCGCTGACCGGGGAGACGCACTATCGGGAGGCCGCCGAGACCGCGCTCGCCACCGTGGCGCCGATCGTCGGGCGGCACGCCCGGTTCGCCGGGTACGCGGCCATGGTCGGCGAGGCGCTGCTCTCCGGGCCGTACGAGATCGCTGTGGCGACCGACGACCCGGCCGGCGATCCGCTGGTGGCCGCGGCTCGGCGGCACGCCCCGCCCGGAGCGGTGGTGGTCGCCGGTCGCCCGGACCAGCCCGGGGTGCCGCTGCTCGCCGACCGGCCGCTGGTCGACGGACGGTCCGCCGCGTACGTCTGCCGGGGTTTCGTCTGCCAGCGACCGGTCACCTCGGTCGAGGACCTGGTCGCCGAGCTGGGTTGAGTTGTAGCGCCCGGTAGTTGCCGGCGCCGCGCACCGGGCGGTCGGCGCGGCGTTGTCGAGGTGGGTCACCGGCCCTGCGGATCGGCACGGCGGCCGCCCGGATAGGCTGGCCGCGCTATGGATTCCCGTACCGGTCTGCCTGTTGTCGGCATGGTGGGTGGCGGCCAGTTGGCCCGGATGACCCACCAGGCCGCGATCGCCCTCGGCCAGTCACTGCGTGTGCTCGCGAGCGCCCCCGACGACGGCGCGGCGCTGGTCGCCGCCGACGTCCAGTACGGCGACCACACCGATCTGGCCGCCCTGCGCACCTTCGCCAAGGGCTGTGACGTGGTCACCTTCGACCACGAGCACGTGCCCAACGAGCACATCCGCACCCTGGCGGCCGAAGGGGTGACCCTGTACCCGCCGGCGGACGCGTTGCTGCACGCCCAGGACAAGCGGGTGATGCGGGAACGCCTCACCGAGCTGGGCGCTCCCAACCCGGTGTGGCGGCCGGTCAGCGAGCCCGCCGACCTGGTCGGCTTCGGTGAGCAGGTCGGCTGGCCGGTGGTGCTCAAGGCGGCCCGGGGCGGCTACGACGGTCGGGGTGTCTGGATGGTGGACGACGCCACCCAGGCCACCGAGCTGGCGACCACGCTGCTCGCCGGAGGCACCCGGCTGATCGTCGAGGAGCGGGTGCCGCTGCGTCGCGAACTCGCCGTGCAGGTGGCCCGCTCGCCGTTCGGGCAGGTGGCCGCGTACCCGGTTGTCGAGACGGTCCAGCGCGACGGCATCAACGTCGAGGTGCTGGCCCCGGCGCCCGGCCTGGACGAGGAGTTGGCCGTCGCCGCTCAGCAGCTCGCCATCGACCTGGCCACCGCGCTCGGCGTGGTCGGCCTGCTGGCCGTGGAGCTGTTCGAGGTGCGCGACGACGCGGGCCGGCCGGCGATCGTGGTCAACGAGCTGGCCATGCGCCCGCACAACTCGGGGCACTGGACCATTGAGGGCGCCAGGACCTCGCAGTTCGAGCAGCACCTGCGGGCGGTGCTGGACTACCCGATGGGTGACACCGCGCTGACCGCGCCGGTGGTCGTGATGGCGAACGTCCTCGGCGGCGAGCCGGGCGGAATGTCGATCGACGAGCGGCTGCACCACCTCTTCGCCGCCGAGCCGGGCGCCAAGGTGCACCTCTACGGCAAGCAGGTACGCCCCGGCCGCAAGATCGGGCACGTCACGGTGCTCGGCGACGACCTGGACGACGTACGGGCGCGGGCGGCGCGGGCCGCACGCTGGCTGCGCATGGGGCATGAGTGACCGGGGCGGCCGCGAACCAAGGAGGACCCCGGTGACCACGGTCGGACTGATCATGGGTAGCGACTCGGACTGGCCCACGATGCGGGCCGCCGCCGAGGTGCTGGACGACTTCGAGGTGTCCTACGAGGTGCGGGTCATCTCGGCACACCGGACGCCGGTCGCGATGATCGACTATGGTCGCGACGCCGCCGACCGGGGGCTCAAGGTGATCATCGCCGGTGCCGGTGGCGCCGCCGCCCTGCCGGGCATGGTCGCCTCGGTGACGCCGCTGCCGGTGATCGGCGTGCCGGTGCCGTTGAAGCACCTCGACGGGATGGACTCGCTGCTGTCCATCGTGCAGATGCCGGCGGGGATTCCGGTGGCCACCGTGTCGATCGGCAACGCCCGCAACGCCGGCCTGCTGGCCGTCCGGATCCTCGGCGCCTCCGACGAGACCCTGCGCGCCCGGATGGCGACGTACCAGCGGGACCTGGAGCAGCTCATCAAGACCAAGGACGCAGCCCTCCAAGCCACCCTCCCGTAACCCCTGCGGCCAACCCGGCCGGGTGACGGTGACCGGCGCACGAACCCGGCCCACTCACCGTCCCCACCCACCCACGCCGCCGTGACCCTCCGTTTCATCTCATGCCGCGTAGCGCGGTCTGGAGGCGTTCCTGGGCGCGGCGGCGGCGTTCGTTGCTGGCCCCGAGGACGAGCAGCAGGAGCCCCACGGGGATCAGCGCCAGCCACGGACCGAGGCTGAACAGCGCGTGGATCGCGGCGATCGCGGTGACCGACGCGCCGACGATCACCGGGGCCTGCTGCCGGCTGGACGAGCCGAAGATCAGCACCGCCACCGCACCGAGCAGCAGCAGCATCTGCCGCAACGTGCTGGAATCGGTGGCCAGCACGATCGCCAGCGTCGGCAGGAACGCGGCGACCAACGCCGGCCCGTACGCCACCCAGCTGCTCAGATCCGGTCGGTGCCGTAGTTCGAGCACGCCGACCAGCAGGGCCAGCGCGGCGAACGGCAGCGTGTACGCCTCGGGCAGCGCCACGTCGGCGACGCGCATCAGGATCCACCAGGCGGTGATCTCGCAGAACACCACAGCCCAGAAGAGGATTCGGCGTTCCACCGGCCGTCGTCCGGGACGGGTCGCCGCCACGCCGAGGACCGCTCCCCAGGCGGCCAGCAGGGCGGCGATGTGCCGGGGGGAGTCGAAGGCGAGCGCCAGCGCGATCAGGGCCGCCGCGTACCCGCTCCACTGCACGGTGGCGGCCTCGCGCTGCGCCTCCGGGCGGCGCAGTCGGGGCAGGGTCGCGGCGAACACCTGCAGGACCGCTCCGACGGCGAGCACCCCGAACGCGGACCAGACCGCTGCCAGCCCGACGATCAGGCCGGCGGTGAGCACGAAGAGCTGGGCCATCAGCGAGGCGAAGAGCCAGCCGAGGATGCGCGCCCGCTGGGTGGTGCCGAACAGGGCCGCCACCACGCCCACGCCGACCGCGCCCCCGAGGGTGAACAGGGTCAGTTGCCGGTCGGCCAGGCTGCCGGCCAGGCCGGCCCCACCGGCGGCGAGGCCGATGGCGAAGACCAGCACCCGGGCCAGCCGCAGCGAACGGGCCGGCTCGACGAGGGGCGGTGGCGGGGTCAGGGCGAGGCCGAGCATGGAGATGGTGAAGACGGAGAGCGCGGCGAGCGTGCTCGCCGGCCACCCACTGCCCAGCGCGATGGGCGCGATCAGCAGCGTGACGGCAGCGCCGGGTAGCACCACCGGTACGGCACGGGACCGCCGTCCGCCGCTGAACCCGGTAGCGGCCAGGGCCGCCGTCGCGGTGAGCAGCAGCGCGGTCAGCACGTGGGTCGGGTTGACCACGTCCGCCGGCGGCGTGAGCAGCTCCGGCGGCGGACCCTGCCAGATCCGGCTCAACGTGCGGTGTGGCTCGACGAGGGCGACGACCAGGGCGGGCGCGATCGACGCGACCGCCAGGGCGGTCGGCAACGCGGCGGCCGCGAGCGCCCCGGCGGAGGGGCTGACCCGCCACCGCCGCCGGTCCGGGTCGTCCGGCAGTCGCCGCAGCGCACCGTCGAGGAGCACCGCCCAGCGGCGGACCGGCTGGGCGGAACCGGTGGGCGGCACGGTCGCCGCGCGGATCAGCTCGGCGAGGACACCGAGCAACGCGGCGGCGGCCGCGTAGACCCCGGCCGGGAGCCCGGTGGGGATGGCGGCGAGCGCGCTGATGCTGGCACCGCCGACCACGGCCACGCTGACCCAGGGCAGGTACTGCGGAACGTGCCGGCGTACCGCGGCGACGCCGGCCAGACCGAGGCTGGACGCCGCCAGCGCGGCGGTCAGCACCACCTGTGCCGAGTGCTGGAACTCGACGGCCAGCGCCGCCACCGCGCCGGGCAGCGCGAGCAGCGCGGCGCCGGCCGCCGCGCCACCGATCTGCGCCAGGTGCGGCGGCATGCCCTCGGTCTCCAGGTCGGTCACCTGCGGCCCGGCCAGGACGCGCGCCAGCGCGGCCACCACGATGCCGATCAGCGCGATGCTGCCCAGCGCCAGCGCGGTGGTCCACGGGCGAACCAGGCCGGCACCGGCCCCGTGCAGCGCGACCACCCCGGCCACGGTGGCCCGGGACAGCCCGGCCCGAGCCTCCTCGCTGGCCACCGCCGCCATCCCGTAGACGGTGGCGACCATGGCCCCGACGAGCACCGGCGACCACCAGGGCAGGTCGAACGCGGCCGGTGCGCCGATCGTGGCGAGCACCACGGCCACGCCGGACGCGTCCCACCGCCAGGGCGGCGGGAGCAGGAGGCCGGCGGCGACGGCCAACAGCACCAGCGCGATCGGCGCCTGCCAGGTCGCGCCGCCGGTCGGCGCGGCCGGCCAGCCGCTCAGGTCGCCGTCCCAGATCGGCCCGGGGGTGGCCAGCACACCGACCCCACCGCGCAGCGCCGTCCAGCCGGCGAGCACGCCGATGAGCAGGCCGCCGACGGCGATGCCGAGGATCGGGCCGCGTCGCCACTCCTCGGGCATGGCACGGGCGCCCACGGCCACCACCAGGACCAGGCCGGCGGCCACCGCCAGTTGCCCACCCGGAGCGAGGACCGCGGCGATCCGCACCATTGTGGCGATCAGGGCGGTGGTCACCGCCGCGGCGGCCAGGTCCGACCCGTCCAGGGTGAGGTCCGAGCGGCGGCCGGCGTCGATCGAAGGGGCCAGGAAGAGCAGCACCGCGGCGACCAGCAGCAGCGCACCGACCCAGGCGTCGGCGACCGTCGCACCGGGTGCGCCGAAGGCGGCGGCGGTGACGACGAGCGCGCCCAGCCCGGTGCCGACAGACAGGGGCGCCGGGATGCGCCGCTGGGACACCTGCACCATGGCGGCGTACCCGAGGGTCACACAGACGGCCAGGAAGCTCGCCGCCAGCACCGGGACGGTCGCCTCGCGGAGGCTGGCCGGGGTGGGGGTCTCGTCGACGGGCATGGTCGCGGCCACGAACGCGGCCACCGCTCCGGGCAGCGCGAAGGCCGCCCCTCCGGCGGCCCAGTCCGTGACCGTGTCGGCGGCGGCCGACGCGATCCGGACCCGGGGCGCCAGCGCGACCAGCGCGCCGGCCGCGAAGAGGGTGAGCAGGACCGCGGCGGTGAGCGCCGGACCGGACAGGCCGGCGCCCGCGCCGAACAGGCCCACCACGGCGGCGCCGGCCGCGTGGGCCAGGGCGGCCCGGGTGGTACGCGCGGAGAGGCCGATGACCCCGATGCCGATCGCGGTGACCACCATCGGCCAGGGCGCCGAGGCCCAGCCGAGCCCGAACGACGCCGGTACGGCGAGCGCAGTCAGCGCGGCCCCGGCGACCGCGAACTCGCGGCGGATCTCCGGCGGCAGGGCCAGCACCGCGGCGATGGTGAGCAGGAACGCGGCGGCGGCGAGTTGCCACGTGGTCGGGCCGACGGCGGCGGCCAGCTCGGCCGGGTACCTGTCCAGGTCGGCGCTCCACGCGGGCAGTGCCGCCCGGACCGGGGCGACCCCGGCGCGCAGTGCTCCTCCGGCGACCACCAGTCCGCTGACGGTGAGGGCGACCGCCGAGGCGATCTGCGGGCCGCGTCGGGCGGTCTCGGGGACCGCGCGTACCGCCAGCCCGGTCACCGTGATCACCGCCGCGATCAGCAGCAACGCCTGGCCGGGCAGGGCCACGGAGACGATCCGGCCGAACGCGCCGATCACGGCCAGGGTGAGGATGCCGGCCGCCACGTCCGGCAGCGGTGGGCGGCGCAGCACCAGCGCGCCGGCCAGCCCGACGGCGGCGGCCAGCAGGAGCACCAGTCCGGCACCGGTCGCCGTCGGTACGGCCTCTGCCCGCAGCAGGGCGGTGACCGCGTACGCCAGGGCGACCGCGACGGCCACCGCGTGCAGCGACCAGGTCAGCTCGCGCAGCCCGGGAACCGCGCGGGCGGGCCGGGCGTCGACGGTGCCCGCGCCCGCGTCGATCAGCTCGCCGGCCTCCTCCGGGTCGGCCTCCGGTCGCGCCTCGGCGGCACGTTGCCGGGGCGCCGCCGATCCGGTGGCCGCGTCCGGCAGGTCCTGCCGGACGGGGCGCTCCACCACGATCGGGGAGCGGGCCAGCCAGAGGTCGAGGAGGGCCACCAGGGTCAGCACCAGCGCCCAGCCGCCCGGCCCGGTGATCCGGTCGTACGCGAGCAGCGGCAGCACCGGCTGCGCGGCGACCACTGTCGCGAAGCGGGGCGCGCGCAGCCCGGTCCAGGCGGCGTACCCGACGGACACGGCGGCGGTGGCCGCGAAGATCAGCCCGGCGAAGACGGCGCCGGAGGTGACGCCGTCGCCGATCCGGTCCACCGCCCACAGCGCGTACCCGGCCAGCGGCACGAGCAGCAGACCCACCGCGGAGATCGTCTCCGCGGTGGAGGTGAGCCCGCGCCGGGCCAGCGCCGGCGGTGCGAGCAGCATCAACACCGTGGCGACCAGCAGGACGCCGAGGCGGGCCAGCGCGTCCATCGAACTCGTCGCCACCGCGGCGAAGACCACCGCGGCCACGGCGAGCAGCAGCGCGCCCAGCCCGAGCGGGATGTTCTGCACCTCCCGCGAGGACGCCTCCGGCGGGTGCTCGGGGTCGTCGGCGTCCAGCCAGGACGCCCGGGGCGGGGGCGGCGGCGGATCGTCCGGAACGTGCGGCGTGCCCTGGCGCGGAACCCGGGGCGGCGGCGCGCCGGTGGTGGCCGTCGGCGGGCGGCGACCGGGGCGGCGGCGCAGCACCCGGCGGGGCCGGGTGGCCTGCTTGATCCGCTCCTCACCGGCGTGGGCGAGGATGTCCCGTTGAAAGAGCGCGGCCTGCATCTTGGCGGCGATCTGCCGCTGTTCGCTGGCGATGGCGGCGTCGCGTGCCTTCATCTCCGCGATCGAGCGCTCGATGTCCGCCAGATGTTCGACCCACTGGGGCTGGTCGGCCCCGCAGTGCGGGCAGCGCACGGCCGGCTTGATCTCCCGACCGCACGAGGAGCATTGAAAGGTCGCCACGACACCCCTCCACCCGCACTGTGGACTCCCACTGTCGCAGCATGCCCAAAGCTGGCGCGGATTTCGACACTTGTCGGCGGGTCCGGGGCAAACAACATCACCGGCCGGCCGCGCAGAGTGCTTCGCGACCGGCCGGTGAGTGGCGAACCGTCAGGGGCGGCCCATGCCCCGGTACTCCCAGCCGGCCTGGGTCCACAGTGCCGAGTCGAGACAGTTGCGCCCGTCGACGACCTTGCGACCGCCGACCAGCTCGCCCAGGGCGACCGGGTCGGCGTTGCGGAAGTCCGCCCACTCGGTGAGGACGCAGACCAGGTCGGCGCCGGCGACCGCCTCGTTGATGCCGGCCTCGTAGGTCAGCTCGGGCACCGCGCGGCGGGCGTTCTCGGTGCCCTGCGGGTCGTACACGTGCACGTCGGCGCCGGCCTTCTGCAGGAGCGCGGCGACGGCGAGCGCCGGGGCGTCGCGGACGTCGTCGGTGTTGGGCTTGAAGGTCGCGCCCAGCACGGCGATCCGGGTGCCGGAGAAGTCCGGGCCGGCCGGCCCGGAGCGGCGGCCGAGCAGGTCCGCCGCGAGCTGGAGCACGCGGGTCCGGCGGCGCAGATTGATCAGGTCGACCTCGTGCAGGAAGCGCAGCGCCTCACCGGCCCCCAGCTCCTGCGCGCGGGCCTGGAAGGCGCGGATGTCCTTCGGCAGGCAGGCGCCACCGAAGCCGAGGCCGGCCTGGAGGAACCGGTTGCCGATCCGGGGGTCGTACCCGATCGCGCGGGCCAGCTGGGTGACGTCGCCGCCGCTGGCCTCGCAGACCTCGGCCATGGCGTTGATGAAGGAGATCTTCGTGGCCAGGAACGCGTTCGCCGCGACCTTGACCAGCTCGGCCGTCGCGAAGTCGGTGACCACCAGGGGCACCTCGCGGTCCTCGGTGGCGGCCAGGTCGAAGACGCCCTTGTGCGCGGCGTAGAGCATGCCGTTGGCCCACTCGCTCTTCACGCCGACCACGATCCGGTTGGGGCGCAGCACGTCGTCGACGGCGAAGCCCTCCTGGAGGAACTCGGGGCTCCACGCCACCTCGACGCCCAGGTCGCCGGGGGTGTGCTTACCGACCAGCTGCTCGACCCAGTCGGCGGTGCCCACCGGCACGGTGGACTTGCCGACGATCAGCGCCTTGCGGGTCAGGTGCTGCGCGAGGCTGGTCACCGACGCCTCGACGTACGACAGGTCGGCGCCCATCCCGTCGGCCCGCTGCGGGGTGCCGACGCAGATGAAGTGCACGTCGCCGAACTCGGCGGTCTCGGCGATGTCGGTCGAGAACCGCAGCCGACCGGCGGCCAGGTTGCGCTTGAGCAGCTCGTCCAGGCCGGGCTCGTGGATCGGCACCTCGCCGGCGTTCAACATCGCGATCTTGTCCGCGTCGACGTCGAACCCGAGCACCTCGTACCCGAGTTCCGCGTAGCAGATGGCGTACGTCGCACCGAGGTAGCCGGTCCCCAGGAATGTCACCCGCGGCCGAGGCGCGCCCGAAGGCGGCGTCACCGCGGCGATGGCGGGGGTCGGCTGGATGGTGGGGTAGGGGATCGTCACGCCTGTCTTCTCCGCTCGCACTGGCGGCGCGTCGTCGCGTCGCATTCTGCTGCGGCGCCTGGCCGGGCACCGGAGGGGTGGCTCAACTGTCTGCCTTCCATCATCGCCCAGCGGCGCGGGTGCTCCGTCATGCCCATACCTACGCGCCGGTAACATCACCTGAACTGCAGTCGCTATCCTTCAGTCTGCGCGGTCGGCGGTCAGGGGAGGCCACAGACTGCGCATGATAGCGGTGAAGGGGAGGGGCCGACATGGCCGCAGGGGAGTCGTTCGACGTCTACCGGTTGCCCGAGGAGCATGAGGCGATCCGGCAGGCGGTCCGTGAGGTCTGTGCCGCCAAGGTGGCTCCGCACGCCGCCGAGGCCGACGAGACCGGGGAGTTCCCGAAGGCGTCCTACGACGCGCTGCGGGCAGCCGATTTCCACGCGCCGCACATCCCCGAGGAGTACGGCGGCGCGGGCGCGGACGCGCTGGCCACCGCCATCGTGATCGAGGAGGTGGCGCGCGCCTGCGCGTCCTCGTCGCTGATCCCGGCGGTGAACAAGCTCGGCACGATGCCGCTGCTGCTGTCCGGTTCCGAGGAGCTCAAGCGCCGCTACCTGACCCCGGTCGCGGCGGGCGACGCCATGTTCTCGTACTGCCTCTCCGAGCCGGAGGCGGGCAGCGACGCGGCGTCGATGACGACCCGGGCGGTGCGTGACGGGGATCACTGGGTGCTCAACGGCGTGAAGCGGTGGATCACCAACGCCGGCGTCTCCGAGTTCTACACCGTCTTCGCCGTCACCGACCCCGCCGCCCGCTCCCGGGGCATCTCGGCCTTCGTGGTCGAGAAGTCCGACGCCGGGGTGAGCTTCGGCGCTCCGGAGAAGAAGCTCGGCATCAAGGGCTCGCCGACCCGCGAGGTCTACCTGGACAACGTGCGAATCCCCGCCGAACGGATGATCGGCGCGGAGGGCACCGGCTTCGCCACCGCCATGAAGACCCTGGACCACACCCGGGTCACCATCGCCGCGCAGGCCGTCGGGATCGCGCAGGGCGCGCTCGACTACGCCAAGGGGTACGTGGCCGAGCGCCGCCAGTTCGGCAAGGCGGTCGCCGAGTTCCAGGGCATCCAGTTCATGCTCGCCGACATGGGCATGAAGCTGGAGGCGGCGCGGCAGCTCACGTACGCCGCCGCCGGCAAGTCCGAGCGGGGCGACGCCGACCTGACCTACTTCGGCGCGGCGGCCAAGTGCTTCGCCTCCGACGCCGCCATGGAGATCACCACCGACGCGGTGCAGCTGCTCGGCGGCTACGGCTACACCCGCGACTACCCGGTCGAGCGGATGATGCGCGACGCCAAGATCACCCAGATCTACGAGGGCACCAACCAGGTGCAGCGCATCGTCATGGCCCGGCAGTTGCTGGCCGGCGTCGTCTGACCGCCGCCTGATCGACCCCGACAGCCCCACCGCCCGCCGGCGGTGGGGCTGTCGTCGTCTGCGTGAGCCCCCACACAGTGGCGATGTCACAGGGGTCTGCGACGTTGTCGCCAAGTGAGAATCACCGAACACGATCCCCCACCGCTCGCCCCACGACGCACGACCCTCCGCAGAGAGATCGAGATGATGAAGCAGCTGGTGGAGAAGACCGCCCCCGAGCAGGATGTGCTGCCCGGCGACCTGATGACCAACCGCCAGCGGGCGCGGCTCGTGCTGGTGCTCGGCGCGTTGATCGCGATCGGCCCCCTGACCATCGACATGTACCTGCCGGCGCTGCCCGCCATCACGGCCGGCCTGCAGACCACCGAGACGGCCGTGCAGTTGACGCTGACCGGCACGCTGCTCGGCCTCGCGCTGGGCCAGTTGCTGATCGGGCCGCTCTCCGACGTGGTCGGGCGGCGTCTGCCGCTGCTCGCCGGGCTCGCCGTGCACATCGTGGCCTCCGTGCTGTGCGTCTTCGCGCCCAACATCGCCGTGCTCGGCGTGCTGCGCGTCCTGCAGGGCCTCGGCGTGGCGGCCGCCACCGTGGTCGCCACGGCCGTCGTCCGCGACCTGTTCAGCGGCGCCTCGTTCGCGCGGATCTTCTCCCGGTTGATGCTGGTCATGGGGCTGGCGCCGATCCTCGCGCCGACGCTGGGCAGCGGGCTGCTGCGCTGGACCGAGTGGCGGGGCGTCTTCGCGGCGCTGGCCGTGCTGGGCGCGTTGCTGATCGTCATCGCGGCGTTGCAGCTTCCGGAGACCCTCGCGGTGGCACGCCGCCGGCACGGCGGAGTGGCGGCGACCCTGCGCGACTACCGGGGGCTGCTCAACGACCGGGCCTTCGTCGGTCTGGTGCTGGTCGCCGGGCTGGCCATGGCGTCGCTGTTCGCGTACGTCTCCGGGTCGTCCTTCGTGCTCCAGCGGGAGTACGGCCTCGACGAGCAGCAGTTCGGCCTGGCCTTCGGGGCCGGTGCCGTCGGCCTGATCGGCGCCACCCAGTTCAACATCCGGCTGCTGCGGCGCTACACCCCGCAGCAGATCCTCATCAGCGCGCTGATCGCCGGAACGGCCGCCGGGCTGCTGCTGGTCGTGTTCGCCGCCACCGGCGTCGGTGGCCTTGGCACCCTGCTCGCGTCGCTGTGGCTCGTGCTGGCCGCGGCGGGCCTGGCCCTGCCGAACGCTCCGGCGCTGGCCATGAGCCGGCACAGCGAGGCCGCCGGCACAGCCGCGGCGCTGCTCGGGGCCGTGCAGTTCGGCGTCGGCGCGTTGTCGGCGCCCCTGGCCGGCCTGTTCGGCACGGGGAGCGTACCGATGGCGGTCGTCATCGCGGGCGGCATGGCGGCGGCGCTGGCGGTCATGGTCCTGGTCGTGCCCCGCGCCACCCTCGGCGCGGTCGACCCGGACCTGGCCGTCGCCGTGCACTAGCGCGACTCGCGCCCCTCGCGCAGCGGGTCTGGTCGGGCGGGCCGGGCCTGCCGGCCCGCCCGACGATCAACGGATCTCGGTGGTGTCCTCGGGGCGCGACTGGCCGCGCGGCGGGGCGGACCACGGCGATTCGCCGCCCACCCGGCGGGGCAGCGGCTCGGTCGGCGTCGGATCGGCCGGGTAACCCAGGGTCAGCGGGGCGGTGTCGCGCTCCGCGGGCTCGGGCGACGGCCAGTCGGTGAGGGTGAAGTCGTCGCCGCGCGGGCCGTCGGCCGGCGCCGGCGTCAGGGCCGGCGCGGTGGCGGCCTGCGGCCACTGCCGCCAGCGTTGACCGCTGAACGTCGCCATGAGCAGCAGCAGGCCGATCAGGAAGAGCGTGCCGTTCTGCACCGGCAGCGCCAGCGGCAGCGGGTCACCGAACACCTTCCACCCCTGCGGGATCGCGTCGCGCACCTCGAACGGCGCCACGAACATCCCGACGTACGGGGTGACCAGCAGCAGCCCGGCCACCAGCGGGCCCGCCGGTGAGAAGCGCAGTGTGCCGAGCAGCCCGAGCAGGACACCGCCGACACCGAGGTACACGGCCGGCTCGATCAGGTTGGCGGTGTTGAAGGTGCCGATCTCCACCCAGCGGTCGACCGTCCGGCTCGACCCGTCCTGCCCGAGTGTGACAAGCGCCCACGTGATGGGTGCCACCACCAACCCGGCGAGGAAGCTCCAGAGATGTCGCATCCGCGCACCGTACCGTTTCCGGCATGACCGAGCACCTCTCCGCCGCTCCGACCGGCAAGCCGACGTCGTACTCGCGCGTCACCCTCAGCAAGATCATGACTGCGGTGGACGTGAACCTCTACGGAACCGTCCACGGCGGGGTCCTGATGAAGTTCGTCGACGACGTGGCGGGCGCCGCCGCCGCCCGGCACAGCGGCGGAACGGCGGTCACCGCGGCGATCGACGAGATCGTCTTCTCCGAGGCCGTGCGGGTCGGTGACCTGGTGCACGCGCACGCCCAGGTGAACTGGACCGGGCAGACGTCGATGGAGGTGGGCGTGCGGGTGGTCGCCGAGCGGTGGGACTCGGCCGAGGACGCGCCGGTGCGGGTGGCCACGGCGTACCTGGTCTTCGTCGGGGTGGACGTCGGCGGTGCGCCGCGCATGGTCCGTCCGGTGCTGCCGGAGACGCCGGAGGACGAGCGCCGGTACCGGGAGGCCGAGATCCGGCGTGCACACCGCCTGGCCCGCCGCCGGGCCATCCAGGCGCACCGGGCGGGCTGAACCACATGGGTGGGTGGGCTGGAGTGTGGGCCGGGCACGCGTCGATCGGCGTACCCGGTGCGCAGAATGGCGCTTCGAGGTAGGGCAAGATGGCGCCACGGCCCATTCACAGTGTCGTGCGGGGCCAGGGGAGGGTGGAGCAGTGGGTGACGTGCTGTGGACGCCGCCGGCGGACGTGCTGGAGCGGTCCCGGATCGGCGACTACCTGCGCTGGCTGCGGGAGCACCGCGGGCTGGACTTCGCCGACTACGACGCGCTGTGGCGGTGGTCGGTCACCGACCTGGACGCGTTCTGGCGCTCGATCTGGGACCACTTCGAGGTGATCGCGCACACCCCGCCGACCGCCACCCTGGCCGAGCGGGGGATGCCCGGGGCCCGCTGGTTCCCGGGCGCCACCCTCAACTACGCCGAGAACGTGCTGCGGATGCCGGGCCGCGCCGACGACGACCCCGTGGTCATCGCGCACGGCCAGACCCGGGGGCCGGTCACCCTCACCGCCGGGGAGCTGCGCGAGCAGGTCCGCCGGGTGTCTGCCGGTCTGCGCCGCCTCGGCGTCACCGCCGGGGACCGGGTGGCGGCGTACGCCCCCAACATTCCCGAGACGTACGTCCTGCTGCTGGCCACCGCCAGCCTGGGGGCCATCTTCTCGTCCTGCGCGCCGGAGTTCGGCACGCGCAGCGTCACCGACCGGTGGCAGCAGATCGAGCCGACCGTGCTGGTCGCCGTGGACGGCTACCGCTACGGCGACAAGCCGGTGGACCGCCGCGCCGAGGTCGCCGCGATCCGGGCGGCCCTGCCGTCGCTGCGCCACACCGTGAGCATCGGCTACCTCGACCCGACGGGCTCCGCGCCCGAGGGCGCGCTGAGCTGGGCGGAGCTGGCCGCGCCCACCGACGAGCCGTCGACGTTCACGCCGGTGCCGTTCGACCACCCGCTGTACGTGCTCTACTCCTCGGGCACCACCGGCCTGCCGAAGCCGATCGTGCACGGCCACGGCGGCATCCTGCTGGAACACCTGAAGATGCTCGCCCTGCACCACGACCTCGGCCCGGCCGACCGCTTCTTCTGGTTCACCACCACCGGCTGGATGATGTGGAACTTCCTGGTCTCCGGGCCGGCGGTGGGCGCGGCCATCGTGCTGTTCGACGGCAACCCGGGGGTCCGGGCGGAGCCCGGCCAGCCGGCCGAGCCCGACCTCGGCGCGCTGTGGCGGCTGGCGGCCGAGACCAACACCACGTACTTCGGCACCTCGGCGCCGTTCCTGCTGGCCTGCCGCAAGGCCGGCCTGGTGCCCCGCGAGGTCGCCGACCTGTCCGCGCTGCGCGGTGTCGGTTCCACCGGTGCGCCGCTGCCCGCCGAGGGCTTCAAATGGGTGTACGAGACCGTCGGCGACCAGGTGCAGCTCCAGTCGCTGTCGGGCGGCACCGACGTGTGCACGGGCTTCGTCGGCGGGGTGCCGCTGCTGCCGGTGTACGCCGGTGAGATCGCCTGCCGCGCGCTGGGCGCCAAGGTGGAGGCCCGCTCGGCCGACGGCACCCCGGTGATCGGCGAGCTGGGCGAGCTGGTGATCACCGAGCCGATGCCGAGCATGCCGGTGGGCTTCTGGAACGACCCGGACGGCACCCGTTACGCCGAGGCGTACTTCTCCGTCTACCCGGGCGTCTGGCGGCACGGTGACTGGATCACCATCAACTCCCGGGGCGGCTGCGTGATCACCGGGCGCTCCGACGCCACCCTCAACCGTGGCGGGGTGCGGCTCGGCACCGCCGAGTTCTACTCGGTGGTCGAGGGCCTCGACGAGGTCGTCGACTCGGTGGTGGTGCACCTGGAGGACGACGAGGGCGGCGCCGGTGAGCTGCTGCTCTTCGTGGTGCTGGCCGACGGGCTGACGCTGGACGACGCGCTGCGAAAGAAGATCTGCCGCGAGCTGCGGACCGCCCTCTCACCCCGGCACGTGCCCGACGAGATCCACCAGGTACGCGCCGTGCCCCGCACCCTCTCGGCGAAGAAGCTGGAGGTGCCGGTCAAGAAGATCCTCACCGGCACCCCGGTCGACCAGGCCGCGGCCAAGGGCGCACTGGTGAACCCGGAGTCGCTTACCGCGTTCGCCGCCCTGGCCCAACGCCGCCCTGCGAACAGGACGCCCGCCTGACAGTTGGCCGCGTGGCGACTCGTCTCCGCCCCGTCGGAGCGCATGGTGGTGACTGGGGTGTGCCCCGGCATACGCGTCCTTTGCTCTGCTTACGCGGACGCAACAGTCCGGGCCGCTTTCTGTTGCGCCGGTTGAAGCAGAGCAAAGGACGGGCGCGTACCCACCGGCCCTTGGCCGTGCCGGGCGCCCACCACGGGGATCCCCGTGGTGCCGCGCTGCCGCGCCACCGGGGCGCCGGCGGGTGGGTCACGGGAGAGCGTGCGTGACCTTCTCCGTGGTCAGGCGGGTGGGGAGGTTGGCCGGGGCCAGGTTGGCGCACAGGACGACTGTGGCGGCCCGGGTCAGCGGGGCCAGGAGCCAGTCGACCGGATCCGGGTAGCGGCTGGCGTCGACCAGGACACGTGCCCCACGCTCGATGCCCAGCTCGTCGGCGCGGGCCTCGGCGCGGGCCAGCAGGTGCGCGTCGGCGGGGCCGGGACCGGACTGCGGGGTGAAGTGGTCGCCGTGCCCGCGTATCTCGACCACGTAGTCGGCGAAGCCGGGCGGCACCTGCCGCAGCGGGACGGCGAGCGGGGCGAGGCCCAGGACGTACCGCTCGTCGGCGGGCCAGGACTGTGCTTCGTCGAGCCGGTCGGCGGCGGCGAAGAGAACGTCCACCGCGCCCGGGGTGTCGGCGACGGTCACCTTGGCAGCCCAGCAGCCCAGCAGGACGGCGGCGGTCTGCCAGTGCGGGGGGAGCAGCACGCCGGCCGCTGTGCCCGGCGCGAGGCCGACCTCGTCGACGAGGAGGTTGGCGGTCTTCGACACCCAGTTCGCCAGGGTCGCGCCGGAGAGTTCGGTGCGGTCGCCGGTGGAGTCGTCGTACCAGGTCAGCAGCGGTCGGGTCGGGTCGGTCGCGATCGCGTCGGCGAACACCCGGGCAATGTTGTCGGCCATCGGCGCGAACGATACGCCTCCGCCGCCCGTACTCGATGACGATGACAAGTCGGCGTACCGTCGGGTCGCAGTCAGCGTCGGCCCCGTACTCCGGCGTAGGCTTTACCCCGGAGTGTTGTTCCCCACAGACCCACCCTCAAGGAGTCGCCCCGTGACCGCCGGTCGCCCGCCCCGCGTGCTCATCGACGCCACGAGTGTCCCCGCCGACCGTGGTGGCGTCGGTCGATACGTCGACGGTCTGCTCGGTGCCCTCGGCAAGGTGTGCGGGTCGGGGGTGGAGTTGGCCGTGGTGAGCCTCCGCACCGACCTGGAGCGTTACACCCGGATGCTGCCCGGCGCGGAGATCATCCCCGCTCCGGCCGCCGTGGCGCACCGCCCGGCCCGGCTCGCCTGGGAGCAGACCGGCCTGCCGCTGCTCGCCCAGCAGGTCGGCGCGCACGTGCTGCACTCGCCCTTCTACACCTGCCCGCTGCGGGCCGGGTGCCCCGTCACGGTCACCGTGCACGACGCGACGTTCTTCACCGAGCCGGAGCACTACGACAAGTCCCGCCGCACGTTCTTCCGCAGCGCCATCAAGACCTCGATGCGCCGCGCCAACCGGGTGATCGTGCCCAGCAAGGCCACCCGCGACGAGCTGATCCGGCTGCTCGACGCCGACCCGACCCGTATCGACGTGGCCTACCACGGTGTCGACCACGACGCCTTCCACGCGCCCAGCGAGGAGGAGAAGGCCCGCGTGCGCGCCCGGCTGGGGCTGGGCAACAGCACGTACGTGGCCTTCCTCGGCGCCAAGGAGCCGCGCAAGAACGTGCCCAACCTGATCCGCGGCTGGGCCCGCGCGGTGGCCGACCGGGTCGACCCGCCGGCCCTGGTGATCGCCGGTGGGCAGGGGCACGACGACGACATCGACCGGGCGGTGGCCGAGGTCCCGTCCCACCTGCGGCTGCTGCGCCCCGGCTACCTGCGCTACGCCGACCTGCCCGGCTTCCTCGGTGGCGCGCTGGTCGCGGCATACCCGTCGTACGGCGAGGGGTTCGGCCTGCCGATCCTGGAGGCGATGGCGTGCGCCGCCCCGGTGCTGACCACCCCCCGGCTCTCGCTGCCGGAGGTGGGCGGCGACGCCGTGGCGTACACCTCGGAGGACCCGGGCCAGATCGCCACCGACCTGGCCGCCCTGCTCGACGACGAGCAGCGCCGGTTGTCGCTGGCGAAGGCGGGCTTCGACCGGGCCAAGGAGTTCACCTGGGAGTCCAGCGCCGAGGTGCACATCGCCGCCTGGAGTCGCGCCCGGTCGTAACCCTTCGGGCCTCTCGTGGTGACCCGTGCCACTGCGGGCGGATGCGTCGGGCATGATGTGCGGATGCTTTATGCGGTCATCCCGGCAGGTGGCAGCGGCACAAGGTTGTGGCCGTTGTCCCGCGCCGGCCACCCCAAGTTCCTCCACCCGCTGACCGGTACCAGCGCCTCGCTGCTCCAGGCGACCGTGGAGCGGCTCGCGCCGCTGACCACACCGGATCGGACCCTCGTGGTCACCGGCGCCGCGCACGTCGCGGCGGTCGCCCGGCAGCTGACCGGGCTGCCGGAGGAGAACATCCTGGTCGAGCCGTCCCCCCGGGATTCCTGCGCGGCGATCGCGCTGGCCGCGGCGGTGATCGCGCAGCGTGACCCGGACGCGGTCATGGGGAGCTTCGCGGCCGACCACCTGATCCGCGACCCGGACAGCTGGGTGCGCACGGTGCGGGAGGCGGTCCGGGGGGCCGAGCAGGGCATGCTGATGACGGTCGGGATCACCCCGACCCGGCCGGAGACCGGCTACGGCTACCTGGAGACCGGCGACGAGACCGAGGGCACGCCGTGGCGCCAGGTGGCCGAGTTCAAGGAGAAGCCGGCCGCCGAGGTCGCCGAGGCGTACGTCCGCTCGGGCCGGCACCTGTGGAACGCGAGCATGTTCGTCTGGCGGGTGGACGTGTTCCTCGCCGAGTTGGCCCGCCAGCAGCCGGCGCTGCACGCGGGGGTCACCGCGATCGCCACCGCCTGGGGCACCCCTGAGCAGGACGACGTGCTCGGCACGGTCTGGCCGACGCTGCCGAAGATCTCCGTCGACTACGCGGTGATGGAGGGCGCGGCCACCGCGGGTCGGGTCGCCACGGTGCCGGGCGATTTTGGCTGGAACGACGTCGGTGACTTCCACACCCTGGGTGACGTGCTGCCCGCCGACGACGCGGGCAACGTGGTGCTCGGCACCGACGCCAAGCCGGGCGTGCTCCTGCGGGACACCGCCAATCTGGTGGTGGTGCCGCAGTCGGGCCGGTTGGTGGCGGTCCTCGGTGTGCGCGACCTGATCGTGGTGGACACTCCGGACGCGGTGCTGGTCTGCCCGCGTGAACGGGCCCAGGACGTCAAGCTCCTCGTCGACGAGCTGAAGGAGCGGGGCGAAGAGGGCTACGTCTGAGGGCCGCGAGGGCCGGCTCGACGAGTTGCGCCGTCCCGCCGGCCAGCGGCTCGGGCAGCCGATCGGGCGGGAACCATCCCAGCTCCTCGGCCTCGTCGCTGACCTGCTCGACGGCGCCGGGCGGGGCGACCACGGCGAACCGGACGTCGTAGTGGCGCGACCCGCCCTGGCAGAGCACCTCGTGCACGTCGATGTCGATCGGCACCGGATCGATGCGCAGCCCGTCGATGCCGGACTCCTCGGTGGCCTCGCGCAGCGCTGCCCCGACCAGGGTCTGGTCGACCGGTTCGCAGTGCCCGCCGAGCTGCACCCAGCGGCCGAACTTGGCGTGCAGGCAGAGCAGCACCCGTGCGCCGGTCGGGTCCAGCACCAGCGCGCTCGCGGTGACATGGCCGGGGCGGTGCTGCCGGCTCATCGCGACCGGGCCGGCGGCGAGCAGCGCGAGGGTCCGGTCCCGCGCGTCGGCCGCCGCCGGGCTGGTCGGCTGCCAGCCCTGCAGCAGCGCGACGGCGTCGGCGTGCAGCGTCGCGTACGACGCGGGATCGGTGGGGTCGACGGCGGGTCCGGTGAGCGCGGTGTCAGGCACCCCGTCACTGTACGAGCGTGCCCTCCGTACGCTAGCCGATCCTGGTGGAGGTGTCCGGGGTGCCGGGCATGTTCGCCGCGGAGCCGGTGTGGCCCCGGGCGCTGGGGGCGTACGCGGTGACCGGGGTGACCCCGCCGGGCGAGCTGACCGGCTTCCGGGCGATCGCGCCGACGCCGGACGGCGGGTACGCGGCAGTGATCGGCTCGATCGACGCGCTGGGCAAGGGATCGGTGCTGCTCGACGACCATCCGGGCGGGGGCGCGGTCACGTCCCGGCACGTGCGGTTCCGGTTCCCGGCGGGGCGGACGGGCGACTCGTGCCGACTGGTCGGGGAGCCGGTAGCCGACCTGGCGCCGTTTCACCACGTCGAGGGGCTGGCCGAGCTGGACGGACGGCCGTTCTACGTCACGGACGAGGACCATCGGGTCGCGCTCTGGGTCGGCTGAGCGGGGCAGGCGTTTCCGCAGCGATGGGATGACCGGACGGCACCTCTGCGGAGCAAGGGCCGCAGACCCTCGTGGTGCCGCCCGATCACCGGTCCCTCCCCGGTCCCCGGTGCCCCGGCGCCGGTTACGTCCATGACGTGTCGGTGCCGTGCTCGGGCACTGGAAGCATGCCTAACTGGCCCCGGGGACGTCGAGGTTTTTCAGCCCAGGCTTAAAGATGGAGATAACTGCCGGCCGGGTAGAGTCGAACGGTCGCCCGGCATCCCTCTGCCGGCGACACGGGAGCGCTCCATGCTGAAGATCCACTTTTCCGGCGAGGACATTCTCCGGACCCGGGTGGCGCCGGCGGCCGACCCGGTCTGGGAGCTGGTCCTCAGCCTGCACGTGTTGCAGGGCCGCAACCGCGATCCGTTGACGTCGACCTGGCGGCGCACCGTGACTCGCGGTCTGCGCCAGGACGCCGCCTCCGACCAGCTCCGACTGCTCTTCGCCCTGAACCCGCCGCGCGGCTACTTCCCCGACTTCCTCACCCCGTACGCCAGCGTCGAGGGTTTCGAGGCGGGGCTGGAAGCGGTTCGCAGCACGCCGACCCAGCTGCTCCAGCGGGATCTGAACCTGCTGGCCGCCGAGAACCAACTGCCGGCCTCCGCCACCGCGCTGGCCCGCGGTGACGGGGCGATGCTGCGCCACCTCGCGGAGTCCATGGAGCAGTACCGGTCGCTCGCGATCGGCCCGTACTGGAGCCGGATCCAGTCGGCGGTGGCGGCGGACCGCACCCTCCGCGCGCGGGCCCTGCTCGACGGCGGCGTCGAAGGGCTGTTGGCCAGCCTCCGCCCGCGCATGCGCTGGGACAGCGGGGTGCTCGAGGTGCGCGACTACCCGCACAGCCGGGAGCTGCACCTGGACGGTCGAGGGCTGCTGTTGGTGCCGTCGTTCTTCTGCGCGGGCACCCCGGTCGCCCTGCTCGACCCGGCGCTGCCGCCGGTGCTGGTCTATCCGGTGGACCGGCTGGGCGGGATCGCCGCGACCGACGGCGACGCGTTGGCCGCGTCGAGCGCCGGCCGCGACTCGCTGGCCGCGCTGCTCGGCCGGACCAGGGCTGCGGTGCTGGAGGCCAGCCACGACGGCTGCACCACGGGCGAGGTGGCCCGCCGGCTCAACATCTCACCGGCGGCGGCCAGCCAGCACGCCACCGTGCTGCGCAACGCCGGCCTGCTCGTCAGTCACCGCGACCGCAACACCGTGCTGCACACGCTGACCCCGCTGGGCCGGGCCGTCCTGGACGCGTGAGTCTGGCCCGGCCGTGGGGTCACAGGGCGAGTGCGGCGCTGGCCGGGCTGCCGGCCGGCGGAGGCAGCAGCGTCGACCGGACACCCTCGGCGGTCAGGGCGACGCGCAGCCGGTGCAGGTCGGCGCCGAATCGGACCAGGTCCATCGGGTCGACCGGCGCCGGCGCGGTGCCGAGCACCAGCGCGCTGGCGTCGGCCGGCCAGCCCGGCACCTCGGCGACCAGGCCGGCGCGTACCTCCGCCTCGTCGACCAGGGTGAAGACCGTGCCGGGGGTGACCACCTCGGCGACCGCGTCGAGCGCCCGTCGCACCGCGGCCGGCTCGGCCGGCTCGGGGCCGATCGCCTCGGCGAGGGTCGCGGCCTCGGCCAGCCCGGACGCCCGAGCCTCAGCGGTGCCCAGCGAGAACAGGTCCTGCGCGGCATCACGGATGAGCGCCCGCGCGCCGTCGGAGTCGTCCGCGCGGGTGGCCGCGAGGTAGCCGCGCACCACGGCCACGGGGACCTGGTCACACTTGCCCTTGATCAACTCACCGGCGCCCGCCAGCTCGTCCACCACCGCCATCTGGGTCAGTTGCAGCTCGTTGCCGTACGGGTCCACCTCGCCCCGATGGTCGCGGATGGCCGGCATCCCGGCCACCCCGAGCGCCACGTCGGTCAGCCCGTTGCGCCAGGGCCGGCCCATGGTGTCGCTGATGATCACGGCGACATCCAGGTCGTACCGTTCCCGGAGCGCGGCGCGCAGCTCCCGGGCCGACGCGTCCGGATCCACCGGCAACAGCACCAGCCGGGTCTTGTCGACGTTCGACGCGTCGATCCCGGCGGAGGCCATCACGAAGCCGTGGTGGGTCTGCACGATCCGGGTCGGCCCCCGGCTGGCCACCACCCGGGCGGTCTCGCCGGCCAGCACCTCCTCGCGCGCGGCGAGCCGCTCCGGCCCGTCCGCCGGGACGTCGACCAGCCGCCCCTCCGCCTTCGAGACGATCTTGCTGGTCACCACCAGCACGTCGCCGTCGCGCAGCCACGGCGCGGCGGTGGCGATCAGCGCCGCCAGGTCGTCACCCTCGGTCACATGGCCGATGCCCAGCACCGGCAGGATCTCCAGCCTCACGTCAACTCCACCGCGGCGCGGACCATCGCCGCCGTCGCCGCCTCGTCGGTCATCCGCAGCGGCATCGCGCGGACCGTCACCTCCGGCACCAGCGTGTCGGCGTCCTCCTCGTCCACCAGCCAGCCGTCCAGCAGCCCACCCGCCGCCCGAGGGCCGTAGAGCCGGCCCACCCCGGCCGCGCTGCACTCGACCCCGAGCACGGCGAGACAGCGGTCGGCCATTCCCCGGACCGGGGCGCCGCCGATGATCGGCGAGACACCCACCACCGGCGCCGGACCGTCGGTCACCGCCTCGCGCATCCCCGGTACGGCCAGCACCGGCGCGATGCTCACCACCGGGTTGCTCGGCGCGATCAACACCAGGTCGGCCGCGCCGATCGCCTCCCGCACCCCGGGTGCCGGCGTCGCCGTCTCCGCGCCGACGAAGACGAAACGGTGGGTGGGGATGTCGGCCCGGTACCGCACCCACCACTCCTGGAAGTGGATCGCCCGCTGGCCCTCGTCACCGTCGACGACCGCATGGGTCTCCAGCCGGTCGTCGGTCGCCGGCAGCAGGCGTACGCCGGGCTGCCACCGCGTCGACAACGCCTCGGTGACGGCGCTCAGCGGGTAGCCGCCGTTGAGCATGGTGCTGCGCACCAGGTGGGTGGCGATGTCCTTGTCGCCAAGGCCGAACCAGGTCGGCTCCGCCCCGTACGCGGCCAGCTCCTCCTTGACCGTCCAGCTCTCGCCGACCCGGCCCCAGCCCCGCTCGGGGTCGGCGCCGCCACCGAGGGTGTACATGACGCTGTCCAGGTCGGGACAGATCTTCAACCCGTGCAGCCACAGGTCGTCGCCGACGTTGACCACGGCGGTCACCTCGGCGCCGACCTCGCGGGCGTACGCCCGGACGCCGAGCAGGAACCGGGCGCCGCCGATGCCGCCGGCCAGAACCACGATGCGCATGTCGACCATCCTCGCGTACGCGACGCCTCCGGTCCGCCGGTGGCCGGGGAGACTAGGCTCACGTGCGCCCTGTCCGTCCATGCCCCGAGGGGGAGTTCGTGACCAGCCCCGCCGAGCCCGCGTCCGCCGACGCGACGCAGGCCCGCCAGCTGACCAAGCCACTGCGCGAACTGGGTGCGCTCGCCCTGCTCGGCGCCAACGCCGTGTTCCTCTTCGTGGGGCTGCTCCGGCTGCTCACCCCGAACGACTACCGCGGTTTCACCGACCGAGCGGGCGATCAGTTCTTCTCGTTCATCGGGGTGGAGTCGGTGGCGCTGCCGCTGCTGGCCGTCCTGCTGGCCACCCACGTCGCGCCGGTGCTGCCGAAGGCGAAGCTGATCACGCAGGTGGCGCTGGGTGAGTACGCGGTCAGCGCGGTGCTCGGCACCCTCACCATGCTGATCTGGACGGTGGGCCGCCTCGCCGAGGCCGAGATCCTCGACGCGTTGCTCGGCCTCCTCACCCGGTTCGCCTGGCTGGTGATCTTCGCGGTGGCCGCCTGGGTGGTCTTCACGATCTGGCGGGCGTTCTACTACGTGCCCAAGCCGAAGCCGCAGCCGGGCGTCTACGGCCAGCCGCAGCCGGGTTGGCCGCAGCAGCAGGGCGGTTGGCCGGCTCCGGGTCAGCCCGGTGGCCAGCCGCAGGGCGGATGGCCCGCTCCCGGCCAGCCGGGCGGTTACCCGCAGGCCGGCCAGCAGGGCGGTTACCCGCCGGCGCAGTTCCCCGGCCAGTACGGCCAGCCGTCGCCGCCGTTCCAGGCCCCGCAGTCCGCGCCGCCGCACCCGCAGTCCGCGCCGCCGTTCCAGGCCGCTCCGCAGTCCGCGCCGCCGTTCCCGCAGTCCGCGCCCCCGGCCAACCCGGCCCCGCAGTCGGCGCCGCCCGCGCCGCCGTTCGGGCAGCCGCCGTCGGCCGACCCGACCCAGACGATCCCGCGCCAGTCCGCCGAGCCGGCGTCGGCCGACCCCACCCAGGCCATCCCGCGCCCGGCCGGCCCCGACGCCGACCGCACCCAGCACATCAACCCGGGCGAGCACCCCGACCAGACCCGCTGAGCCGCCAGCCCTCCGGGCTGGTGATGTTCGGGTCCTCCTTTGCTCTGCTTCAACCGAGGCAACGCCCGGCGTCCGAATATCGGACGCGCGGTGTTGCGTAGGTTGAAGCAGAGCAAAGGACCCGCGGGGGGTGCCCGCCCCTCCACCGACGCATCAAGTGATCATGGGGTGCGGTTTCCCACGCTGCGGGCCGGGTCTGGTGGCTCGGGCTCGTGCTGCGCATAGGCTGAGTGGATGGTTGATCGCACCCACTCCGGTCCGAGCGAGGCGAGCGTGCGGCGGGCCCTGGGCCGGGCCGCGACCGGGCGCGCGCTGGACGTCGACGAGGCGACCGCGCTGCTCGCCGCCCGTGGCGACGCGCTCGACGAGCTGCTCCGGACCGCCGGTGGGATCCGCGACGCCGGGCTGCGTGACGCCGGGCGGCCGGGCGTGGTCACGTACTCGAAGAAGGTCTTCATTCCGCTGACCCGGCTCTGCCGGGACCGTTGCCACTACTGCACGTTCGCCACGGTGCCGCACCGGCTGCCGGCGCCGTTCCTGGACCGCGACGAGGTGCTGGCCATCGCCCGGGCCGGTGCCGCCCAGGGCTGCAAGGAGGCCCTGTTCACCCTCGGTGACCGGCCGGAGGAGCGCTGGCCGGCGGCCCGGAGCTGGCTCGACGAGCGCGGCTACGACTCCACTCTGGACTATCTGCGCGCCTGCGCGGTGGCCGTGCTGGAGGAGACGGGCCTGCTGCCGCACCTCAACCCGGGCGTGCTGTCCTGGTCGGAGCTGCAACGGCTCAAGCCCGTCGCCCCGAGCATGGGCATGATGCTGGAGACCACCGCGACCCGGTTGTGGTCCGAGCCGGGCGGCCCGCACTACGGGTCGCCGGACAAGGAGCCCGCGGTCCGGCTGCGGGTGCTCGACGACGCGGGACGGGTCGGGGTGCCGTTCACCACCGGCATCCTCATCGGCATCGGGGAGACCCCGGCCGAGCGGGTGGACGCGCTGTTCGCGATCCGCCGCGCGCACCGGGAGTACGGCCACCTCCAGGAGGTGATCGTGCAGAACTTCCGCGCCAAGCCGGACACGGCGATGCGCGGCATGCCCGACGCGGAACTGCACGACCTGGCCGCCACGGTGGCGGTGGCCCGACTGCTGCTCGGCCCGAAGGCCCGCATCCAGGCCCCGCCGAACCTCATCGCCGGCGAGTACGCCCTGCTGCTGCGCGCCGGCATCGACGACTGGGGCGGCGTCTCCCCGCTCACCCCGGACCACGTCAACCCGGAACGCCCGTGGCCGCAGATCGAGGAGTTGGCCCGGCACACCGAGCTGGCCGGGTTCACGCTGCGGGAGCGGTTGACCATCTACCCGGAGTACGTGCGCGCCGGTGACCCGTGGCTCGACCCGCGGCTGCTGCCCCACGTGAACGCCCTCGCCGACCCGGCGACCGGCATGGCGGTCGAGTCGGCCCTCCCGCAGGGGCGCCCCTGGCAGGAGCCGGAGGAGACGTTCGGCGGGCGCACCGACCTGCACGCCACCATCGACACCACCGGCCGCACCGACGACCGGCGCGGCGACTTCGACAGCGTCTACGGCGACTGGTCCGAGGTCGCCGGCAAGGTCACCCCCGAGGCGGCGGCGCAGCGAGCGGGCGTACCCCCGGCGCTGGCCGGCAGTGGTGCGGACCGTGACCTGGCGGCCGGGCTGCGGCTGGCGGCCGACGACCCGGCGGCCCTGCTCGATCCCCGGCACACCGACGCGGCGCTGGCGCTGTTCGGCGCGGACGGGCCGGCGCTGGACGAGCTGTGCCGGCTCGCCGACGACGTACGCCGCGACGCGGTCGGCGACGACGTCACCTACGTGGTCAACCGCAACATCAACTTCAGCAACGTCTGCTACGTGGGCTGCCGGTTCTGCGCGTTCGCCCAGCGTGAGCGGGACGCCGACGCGTACCGGCTCTCCGTCGACCAGGTCGCCGACCGGGCCGAGCAGGCGTGGGCGGCCGGTGCCAGCGAGGTGTGCCTCCAGGGCGGCATCGACCCGAAGATGCCGGTCACCGGGTACGCCGACATCGTGCGCGCGATCAAGGCCCGCGTGCCGGAGATGCACGTGCACGCGTTCTCCCCGATGGAGATCGTCACCGCCGCCGCGAAGGCCGGTGTGCCGGTGCGCGAATGGCTGACCCAGCTGCGCGAGGCGGGGCTGGACACCATCCCGGGCACCGCCGCCGAGATCCTCGACGACGACGTGCGCTGGGTGCTCACCAAAGGCAAACTGCCGGCCGCCGCCTGGGTCGAGGTGGTCAGCACGGCCCACGAGCTGGGCATCCGGTCCAGCTCCACCATGATGTACGGCCACGTCGACCACCCCGGGCAGTGGCTGGCGCACTTCCGGGTGCTGGCCGGCGTGCAGGACCGCACCGGCGGGTTCACCGAGTTCGTGGCGCTGCCGTTCGTGCACACCAACGCGCCGATCTACCTGGCCGGCATCGCCCGCCCGGGGCCGACCTGGCGGGAGAACCGGGTGGTGCACGCCATGTCGCGGCTGCTGCTGCACGGCCGGATCGACAACATCCAGTGTTCCTGGGTGAAGCTCGGCGACGAGGGCACCGTGGCGATGCTCCAGGGTGGCTGCAACGACCTGGGCGGCACGCTGATGGAGGAGACCATCTCCCGGATGGCCGGCTCCGGCAACGGGTCGGCGCGTACCGAGGAGCAGTTGCGGGCCATCGCGAAGGCCGCCGGTCGTCCGGCGCGCAAGCGATCGACTGCGTACGGTCACGCTCCGCGCTGAAGTCGAACCTTTTCCCGCCGTCGGCCGTACCAAGCGGTGCCGGCGGCGGTCGCGGCGAGGACCGCCGCCGGTGTTCCCTCAGGGGCCCGGCGGCGTCACCTCGACGGCACCGGACCCGTCCGTCACCGCGGGCGCGTACGCGCCGCCGCCGGAAAGGTTGCCCATGACCAGTGATCAGCGGAAGCGGCCCTGGCCGCGACTGACCCGCCGGCAGACGTTGACCGCCGCGGCCAGCGCCACCCTCGGCGCCGCCGCACTCACCGTGCCGGGTCTGTCGGCCGCGCAGAACGCGCCGGGCGCGGCAGGTCGGGACGACGAACCGATCGTCGTGCACCTGCGCGACGCCGCGTCCGGAACGATGGACGTCTTCGTCGGTGAATCCCGGATCGAGGTACGCGACCGCGGCCTGGCGGACCGACTGCGGCGCGCAGCCCGGCGCTGACCCGCACGCTCCGCCCGCCATCAGTCCCCGCCCAGTGAGGTTGGTCCGCCATGTCTTCCCACCGCGAGGCTCCGGAGATTGCCAAGGATCCGGTCGCCGACAGCTCCGACCTTTACGCGTTCGTCAGCCCCGACAAGCCCGACACGGTCACGTTGATCGCCAACTACGTGCCCTTGCAGCTCCCGTCCGGGGGGCCGAACTTCTTCGAGTTCGGCGACGACGTGCGCTACGAGATCCACATCGACAACGACGGTGACGGTCAGCCCGACGTCACCTACCGGTTCGAGTTCACCACCGAGATCACCAACCCGAACAGCTTCCTCTACAACACCGGGCCGATCGACTCGCTGGACAGCAAGAACTGGAACCGCCGGCAGTTCTACAGCCTGACCCGGGTGACCGACGGCCGGGAGCACCGGCTCGCGCACAAGCTGCCCTGCCCGCCGTGCAACGTCGGCCCGCTGTCCACCCCGAAGTACGCCGACCTCGTCCGGCAGGCCACCTACACGCTGTCGACGGGGGAGCGGGTCTTCGCCGGCCAGCGCGCGGACGGCTTCTTCGTCGACCTGGGGGCGATCTTCGACCTCGGCACGCTGCGGCCGTTCCAGCAGCTGCACGTCGCCGGGAAGAAGATCTTCAAGGCCGAGGGGGAGCCGGTCAACGCCACCGACCGGATGAACGTGCACAGCCTCGCCGTGCAGGTGCCGCTGAAGCAGGTGCGCCGCCGCGCCAGCCGGTACGGCGCGGGCGACCCGGCGTCGGTGCTCGGTGTGTGGACGTCGGCGTCGCGCCGGCAGGTCCGGGTGCTCGGCGACCGGGTCGCGCAGGACACCTCCACCGGCCCGTTCACCCAGGTCTCCCGGCTGGGCAATCCGCTGTTCAACGAGGTCATCGTGCCGATGTCCAAGAAGGACCTGTGGAACTCGCTGCCACCGTCGGAGGACAAGCGGTTCGCGCAGTTCGTCGAGCGGCCCGAGCTGGCCGCGCTGCTGCCGGCCCTCTACCCGGACGTCTTTCCCAACCTGGACAAGCTCAACAAGTCGAAGAAGGCCCGGGCCGACCTGGTGGCGATCCTGCTCACCGGCGTACCGGCTGGGCTGATCGAGGGCTTCACCAACGCGACCGGTGACGTGCAGGCCGACATGCTGCGGCTGAACACGGCGATCCCGCCGACCCGCCGGCCGGACCGGTTCGGGGTGCTCGGCGGTGACCTGGCCGGCTTCCCCAACGGGCGGCGGGTCGGCGACGACGTGGTCAGCATCGCGCTGCGGGCGATCGCCGGGGTGACCGTCCCGCTGGTCGACAAGACGTTCCGCCCGGACGCGGCGGCCGCCGCGGTCACCCCCGGGTTGAGCGCCGCCGACGTGACGGCCCCGTTCCTCGCGAACTTCCCCTACCTCGGTACGCCGTACGACGGGTTCAACAACCCGCCGGCGTCGTCCTGACCTTCGGCGGGGGAGCAGCGGATGCACGAGCACACGTACGGGCCGTCGGAGACGGGGAGTGTCGTCCTCGAACTGGGTGGTGACACCGGTGCCCTGATCGTCTACACCGGTCGGGAGTTGCACGGCCGGGAGATCGAGATCAGCCGCGGCGATGATCGGCGGGTCCACTCGGCGGTACGGGAGCGTCGGGTGCGGGACGGGTCGTTCCACAGTGCGGTCTATCCCGATCTGCCCGCCGGTGTGTATACCGTCTGGTGGGACGAGGACACGTCCGCCGGCATCGTATCTGTCCATGGTGGAGGGATAGCCGAGTTCGTGTGGCCCAGCAGCGGTTTTGGGGCCGCCGGCTGACCTCGAAGCGCCACTTTTCACTCGCACCCCGTCCACAATGTGGGCGGGGTGCGAGTGCTGTCCACGGCTCGACGGGCGGTCTGCGCCGCGCCGCGTTAACCTGTCCCCCACCAAGATCAGCTTTGCGAGAGGGGGCTGGTGCTCTCCCGGCGGTGGCCCGTCGGGGGGAGCGCCACGGCAGAAAAGTCGGGCAACTCGCCGGAGAGGGCGTTACTCGGCCGGGGTCTGAATCGATAGGGCAGGTTGCGAGGCTGGGACGGTCCTGGTGGCCGACCAGGGGTGTCGGGAGGGCGACTCCATTATCAAGTTTGGCTTGACGGCGCACGCATTACACGCGTGTAATTTGAATGGGGTTGTTCGCACGGAACGCAACAAAAGGGACCGGACGAACAAACACGCCTTTCGCGTGGGGGGTTGCAGCGGCGATGACGCCGGTGCGCGACAAGGAGGCATTTGATGGACGGCCAGCTTGAGGTGGCCGACCTGCTCGGAAACGCGCCGGAGTGGCAGGAGCGGGCCCTGTGCTCGCAGACCGACCCCGAGGCGTTCTTTCCCGAGAAGGGCGGCTCGACCCGCGAGGCGAAGCGAATCTGCTCGCGCTGCGAGGTCAAGACCGAATGCCTCGAATACGCTCTCGGCCACGACGAGCGGTTCGGCATCTGGGGTGGGCTCTCCGAGCGGGAGCGGCGCAAGTTGAAGCGGCGGGCCGCCTGAGCGGTGCAGGGTCGGGGCGGTGGGGGCCGCCCGGCTCAGCCGTCGTACGGGCGCGTACGGCTCAGGCCAGCTCGTCCGGGTCGACCCCGAGCAGGTTCGCCACCTGTTCGATGATCACGTCGTGGACGAGGTCGGCGAGATCCTCGCGGTCCATGGCGCGGAACTCCAGCGGTCGCCGGTACAACACGATGCGCGGCGGCACCTCCTGGCGGCCGGGGCGGCCGGGCAGCAGCCGGGCCAGCGGCACCTCGCCGTCCTCCAGCACGTCGGAGTCGTAGACGTTCAGGTCCGGTGGGACGTCCTCGACGGCGAACTCGACACCGGCCAGCTCCTTGGCGAACCGCCGCTCCAACGTCTCGACGGTGTCCAGCACCAGATCGTCGAAGACCTCGGCCTTGGTCCGCGCCAACGGCACGGTCGCCGGCACCAGACGCCCGCGCAGGCCACGCCCGTGCCGGTCGCGGTGCGCACGCCGGCCGGGGCCGGGGCGGCGGTGTTCCGGGCTCGTCATGACGCAAAGGGTAGTCCCCGTGCCGGGCCGGCCAGCGGCAGCGGCACTCCTCTGGCGCGGCGCGACCCGAACCGGGAATTGTGATCACCGCGACGGGCGTGTCGCAACGCGAAGCGATGCGCCGGACCCGGTAATGGAGATACCCTGCCGCCGTGAGGTCACCACGGCGCTGCTCCCGTAACGGCTGTCCCCGGCAAGCGGTCGCCACATTGACCTATGTCTACAACGAGTCGACCGCCGTGGTGGGCCCGTTGGCGGCGTTCGCCGAGCCGCACACGTACGACCTGTGTGAGCAGCACGCCCGCAGCCTCACCGCGCCGCGCGGCTGGGACGTGGTGCGGCACGAGGGTGAGTTCGAGCCGCCCCCGCCCACCACGGACGACCTGGTGGCGCTGGCCGAGGCGGTTCGCGAGGCCGCCCGCCCGGCCCCCCGCCCCCCGGAGCACGACCAGGCCCACCCGGAAGGCCCCCACCAGACGGGCCGCCGAGGCCACCTCCGAGTAATCCCCCCAAACCACTAACCCCCCACCCGGCCCGCCCAGCGCGGTCAGTGCCCCAGGAGGCGGGAGAGGGTTTTGGCGCGGTGGGAGGGGCGGTTGGTTCGGATCTCCTTTGCGTCGGCGCTGGTCATGACGCGCAGCGCCGTGTTCATCGCCAGCCAGCGCAGGGGTTCCGGCTCCCACTTCGGCGAGCGGTGGTTGACCCAGGGCAGGCTGGTCAGCTCGCTGCGCTCGCCGCGGATCAGGTCGGCCAGGGTGCGGCCGGCGAGGTTGCTGGAACCCACCCCGTCCCCGACGTAGCCGCCCGCCCAGGCCAACCCACTGGCCCGGTCGAACCCGACCGAGGCGGCCCAGTCCCGGGCCACCCCGAGCGGGCCACCCCAGGTGTGGGTCACCGGAACGTCCGGCCCGAGCACCGGGAACAGTTCACCCAGCGTCCGCCGCAGCGCCGCGAAGACCCGTGGCTCCCGGTCCTGGCCGGGAGAGACCCGGGACCCGAAATGGTACGGAGCACCGCGCCCGCCGAAGGCCAGCCGACCGTCAGCCGTCCGCTGGCCGTAGATGATCACGTGTCGGTGGTCGGAGAACGTCTCCCGATCCGCCAGGCCGATCCGCTCCCAGGTCTGCGCCGGCAGCGGTTCGGTGGCCACCATCAGTGAGTACACCGGCGCCACCGTGCGTCGCAGGCCGGGCAGCATTGGCGTGTACCCCTCGGTGGCCCGCACCACCACCGACGCCCGCACCGTCCCCGACGCGGTGACCGCCGCGCCGGACCGGATCGCGGTCACCGTGGTCTGCTCGTGGATCCGCACCCCGAGTCGCTCCACCGCCCGCGCCAGACCACGCACCAGCTTCGCCGGGTGCACGACCGCGCAGTGCGGGGTGTACGTCCCACCGCGTACCCCCTCGGCGCCGCACCGGGCCGCGGCCTCGTCGGCGTCGAGGAGCGCCAGGTGGTCCGCGCCGAAGCCGAACGCGCGAGCCTCGTCCACGGCGGCCCGGGCCCGGGCGAGCTGCGGGCCGGTGCGGGCGAGCGTGACGGTGCCGCCGTCGGCCCAGTCGCAGTCGATGCCCTCGGCCGCGACCACCCTGCCCACCGCACGGACGGTGTCGTGCAGTGCCCGCTGCATGGCGACAGCCGCGTCGCGGCCGTGCCGGCGGGCCAGCCCGGTCAGTGACGTGGGAAAGAGCGCCGAGCACCAGCCGCCGTTGCGCCCCGACGCCCCGTACCCCGCGATCTCCCGCTCCAGGACGACGACCCGCAGCGTCGGATCGGCCTGGGCCAGGTGGTACGCCGTCCACAGCCCGGTGTAGCCGGCGCCCACGATCACCACGTCGGCGTCCGTGTCGCCGGGCAGCGCCGGCCGCGGCGTGAGCGGCTCGTCCAGGCTGGACAGCCAGTACGACAGATTCTCGTAGCCCATGGTCAGAGCCGCGACCACGCCTCGGTCAGCACCGTGCGGAGGATCTGCTCGATCTCGTCGAAGTGCTGCTGCTCGGCGATCAGCGGCGGGGCGAGCTGGATGACGGGGTCGCCCCGGTCGTCGGCCCGGCAGTAGAGACCGGCCTGGAACAGCGCGGTCGACAGGAAGCCGCGCAGCAGCCGCTCCGACTCGGCCTCGTCGAACGTCTCCCGGGTCGTCTTGTCCTTGACCAGCTCGATGCCGTAGAAGTAGCCGTCGCCCCGCACGTCGCCGACGATCGGCAGGTCGTGCAGCTTCTCCAGGGTGGCGCGGAACGCGTCCTCGTTGGCCCGTACGTGCCCGACGAGATCCTCGCGGGCGAAGACCTCCAGGTTGGCCAGGGCCACCGCGCAGGAGACGGGGTGTCCGCCGAACGTCACCCCGTGGGCGAACATGCCCGTCTCGGTGAGGAACGGCTCCATCAGCCGGTCGCTGGCGATCATCGCGCCGAGCGGGGCGTACCCCGAGGTGATGCCCTTGGCGGTGGTGATGATGTCCGGCTGGTAGCCGTAGCGCACGGCGCCGAAGTACTCGCCGAGCCGACCCCAGGAACAGATCACCTCGTCGGACACGAGCAGCACGTCGTACGCGTCGCAGATCTCCCGGACCCGCTCGAAGTAGCCGGGCGGGGGTGGGAAGCAGCCGCCGGAGTTCTGCACGGGCTCCAGGAAGACCGCGGCGACGGTGTCCGGCCCCTCGCGCTCGATGGCCCGGCCGATCTCGTCGGCGGCCCAGCGGCCGAACGCCTCGGCGTCGTCGCCGTGCTCGGGCGCCCGGTAGAAGTTGGTGTTCGGCACCTTGATCCCACCGGGCACCAGCGGCTCGAAGTCGCTCTTGATGCCGGGCAGGCCGGTGATCGACAACGCGCCCATCGAGGTGCCGTGGTAGGCGATGTAGCGGCTGACCACCTTGTGCTTGTTGGGCTGACCGGTGCGCTTGAAGTAGGCCCGGGCCAGCTTCCACGCGGCCTCGACGGCCTCCGAGCCGCCGGTGGTGAAGAAGACCCGGTTGAGGTCGCCCGGGGTGAGCGAGGCGATCTTCTCGGCCAGCTCGACCGCCTTCGGGTGCGCGTACGACCACAGCGGGAAGTACGCCAGCTCACCGGCCTGCTTGGCGGCGGCCTCGGCCAGCTCGGTGCGGCCGTGACCGGCGTTGACGACGAACAGCCCGGCGAGCCCGTCGAGGTAGCGGCGGCCCTGCGCGTCCCAGATGTACGCGCCCTCGCCGCGCACGATGGTCGGCACCTCGCCGGCGGAGTAGCTCGCCATCCGGGTGAAGTGCATCCAGAGGTGGTCGGTGGCGTTGGCCATGTCAGCCCCATCGGTCGTCGGGCCGGTCAAAGGGGTGAAGCCGGCCGCTCTGCCCACGGTTATCGCACAGCACGACCCGGGAAAGCAAGTGTTATCGGTAGTGCCTAAGCCTAAGGACGACGGATTCGGCGAAAAATTGCCCTAGCCGCGACGGAATCCGCACGGGCGTCGGCCCTGCTCGTCGTGCCCGGCGGGCGCGCCGGGCTGCCCGCTGACCCCTGGTCGGCCTCCTTTGCTCTGCTTCAACGGACGCAACAGTGCACGTCCGGTATCCGGACGCGGGGTGTTGCGCCGGTTGAAGCAGAGCAAAGGACGCGAGCGATGGCCTGCCGGCCCGGCCCGCCGGCCACGATCCACTCCGTATCGCCGATGTCGCGGTGTCGGGGCGGAGTTGATGCCGCGATATCGGGGATGTCGAGTGGATCAAGCGAGTCGATCACGGGAGTGGAGCAACGGGTCGAGCAGCCGGGACGGGGGTGGGGCACCTTGGGGGCAGTTGCGGAGCGTTCTGGATGCGCGTCAACACGTTCACCGCAACACGCCGGTAGGCGGCGGACACCGACACGCAGCGTCGCTATCGTGCGCCGCAGTGTGCACCCGGCGGGCGGGAGGATCCGGTGGCGAACGAGGCGTTGCGGGTGGCGATGGCCGAGGCGGGGGAGACGGTCGAGTCGCTGGCCGAGAAGGTCCGCGTCGACCCCAAGACGGCGGCGCGGTGGCTCGCCGCGGGGCGCATTCCGCACCCGCGTACGAGGATCGCGGTGGCCGAGGTCCTACGCCGGGACGCGGCCGATCTCTGGCCGGAGCCGTTCCGCCGCCGGGACCTGCCCTGGTTCCGACCGTGGGCCGAGCTGGAACAGGACGCGACCTCGATCCGCTCCTATCAGCCGCTGCTCGTGCCGGGCCTGCTCCAGACCGAGGGGTACGCCCGCGCGGTCCTGAACACGGGCGGGCTGGTCGCAACCTCTGAAGTGGACCAGATCGTGGCGAGCCGGATCGACCGGCAGGCGGTCCTGCGCCGCGACGCCCCACCCCAGCTCGTGGCGGTGATCGACGAGGTGGTGTTGCGCCGCCCGGTCGGCGACCGCGCCGTCATGGCCGGCCAGCTGGCCCACCTCGCAGGCGTGGCCGAGTGGGAACACGTGCAGGTCCGGGTCATCCCCGCCGAGAGCCCGTGGCACACCGGCCTGGCTGGCCCCTTCGTGCTGGGCCGCCTGCCCGACGGGACGGAATTGGCGTATCTCGACAACCAGCTCCGCGGTCAGATCGTGACCGATCCCCTCGACGTCGCTAACCTGGGACGCAGGTGGGAGAGCGTCACCGGTGAGGCGTTGCCCCAACGTCAGTCGATCGAGCTGATCAGGGAAGTGGCTGCGACATGGACATGACCGACGCGCGCTGGCGCACCGCGACCCGTAGCAGCAACAACGGTGGCGACTGCGTCGAGGTGGCCGACAACTTGCCCGGTCGGGTGCTGGTGCGCGACAGCAAGGACCGCGACGGTGGCACCCTGACCTTCGCGCCGACCGCCTGGACGTCGTTCGTCGACGCAGTCCGGGCAACGGCACGCTGATCCACTCGGGTTCACGGAAACCGGGGTATCGGAGCGGCAGGGACACCCCGACTTCCTGAAAGCCGAGTCGATCAAGAGCCGGCAGGCGCCATCAAAAGCCCGTCAGGCCGTACCCCAGGTGTAGGTCTGCTTGCGGAGTTTGAGGTACACGAACGCCTCGGTGGCGAGCACGCCGGGCACCGCGCGCAGCCGTTGCAGGATCTCCAGCAGGTGGTCGTCGTTGCGGCAGACCACCTCGGTGAGCAGGTCGAACGACCCGGCGGTGATGACCACGTAGTCGACCTCGTCCAGCTCGGCCAGCCGGTCGGCCACCGCCTCCAGGTCGCCGTCGGTACGCAGCCCGATCATCGCCTGGCGGGGGAAGCCGAGCTGGAGCGGATCGGTCACTGCGACGATCTGCATGACGCCCGAGTCGAGGAGCCGCTGGACCCGCTGGCGGACCGCCGCCTCGGAGAGGCCGACCGCCTTGCCGATCGTCGCGTACGGCCGTCGGCCATCCTCCTGGAGCTGTTCGATGATCTGCTTGGCCACGTCGTCCAGCAGAGCGTGACTGGCACCTTCACGTACGGCGACGCGTCGACCGCCGTTGCCGTTTTCGTGCTGCCGGTTCGTCATCGTGCGCTCCCCATGTCCCGAATCGTGATGTCGTGCGTGTGTCACCGCGCAGTCTGGCGTATTTCGTCGTGCATCGCTAACCCCGCAACGGAATCCCTTGTGAGAGAGGGTCTCTCATGTCAGGATCAGTCGTCCCTGGTACTTGAGCCTCCCGACATTCCCGCCGGCGCGCGCCTCCCCCGTCCCGCCCGCCGACGATGACCCCTAGGAGTCGTCATGCGTACTCCCCTCCGGCCCCTCTCCCGGCGTGGACTGCTCACCGGCACTCTCGGATCGGCCGCCCTGCTCGCTGCGGGCGGCAGCCTCGCCGGCTGCGGCACCAAGGGCGCCCAGCAGACCGAGGCCGGCTGCGTCAGCGAAGACCTGTCCGGCACCGAGAAGAAGCTTGCCTTCTCCAACTGGCCGCAGTACATGGACGTCGACGAGAAGGACGAGTCCAAGCGGCCGAGCCTGGACGAGTTCATCACAAAGACCGGCATCCAGGTCACCTACACCGAGGACATCAACGACAACAACGAGTTCTTCGGCAAGGTGCAGAACCAGCTGGCCGCCTGCCAGAGCACCGACCGGGACATCATCGTGCTGACCGACTGGATGGCCGCGCGAATGATCCGGCTCGGCTGGATCCAGAAGCTCGACGTGGCGAAGATCCCGAACGTCCAGGCGAACCTGTTGCCGTCGCTGCTCAACCGCTCGTTCGACACCGAGAACCGCATCTCGATCCCGTGGCAGTCCGGCCTGGCCGGGTTGGCGTACAACGGCAGCGTCACCAAGGAGCTGCGGACCGTCGACGAGCTGCTGACCCGCCCCGATCTCAAGGGCAAGGTGACGGCGCTCAGCGAGATGCGCGACACCATGGGCCTGCTGCTCGGCTCGAACGGGCACGACCCGTCGAACTTCACCGCCGCCCAGTTCGACGACGCGCTCAACAAGCTCAAGAAGGCCGTCGACTCCGGGCAGATCCGCAAGTTCACCGGCAACGACTACGCACCCGACCTGGCCAAGGGCGACATCGCCGCGTGCATCGGCTGGTCCGGGGACGTCATCCAGCTCTCCAGTGAGAACGAGAAGGTGCAGTTCGTCGCCCCGGACTCCGGCGTGATGCTGTTCAGCGACAACATGATGGTCCCGAACAAGGCCACCCACAAGGGCAACGCCGAAGCGCTGATCAACTACTACTACGAGCCGGCGGCCGCGGCGAAGCTCGCCGCGTACGTCAACTACATCTGTCCGGTCAAGGGCGCCCAGGCCGAGATGGAGAAGATCGACCCGGAGCTGGCCGCCAACCCGCTGATCTTCCCCGACGAAACGCTGCTGGCGAAGTCCAAGGTGTTCATGGCCCTGGACGAAAAGCAGGAGAAGGAGTACGAGGGCAAGTTCCAGCAGGTTATCGGGGCGTGACGGGGATGACACGCGAGACACCCGCCGGCGATCTGCGCCTGGCCGACCTCACCAAGCGGTTCGGCATCTTCACCGCCGTCGACGACCTCAGCCTGACGATCCCGCAGGGCTCGTTCTTCGCGCTGCTCGGCGCGTCCGGCTGCGGCAAGACCACCACCCTGCGGATGATCGCCGGGCTGGAGGAGCCGACCAGCGGCCAGGTGCTGCTCGGCGACACCGACATCGCCCGGCTGCGGCCGTACAAGCGGCCGGTCAACACGGTCTTCCAGAGCTACGCGCTGTTTCCGCACCTCACCATCTTCGAGAACGTGGCCTTCGGGCTGCGGCGGCGCGGCATCCGCTCGGTCGACGACCAGGTGCGGCGGATGCTGTCGCTGGTGCAGCTCGACGGCTTCGGCCCGCGCCGCCCGGCGCAGCTCTCCGGTGGCCAGCAGCAGCGGGTCGCGCTGGCCCGCGCTCTGATCAACCAGCCGCAGGTGCTGCTGCTCGACGAGCCGCTGGGCGCGCTCGACCTCAAGCTGCGCCGGCAGATGCAGATCGAGCTGAAGCGCATCCAGACCGAGGTCGGTATCACCTTCGTGCACGTCACACACGACCAGGAGGAGGCCATGACCATGGCCGACACCGTCGCGGTGATGAACGCCGGCCGGATCGAGCAGCAGGGCGCCCCGGCCGACCTCTACGAGTTCCCGGCCACCGCGTTCGTGGCGAACTTCCTCGGCCAGTCCAACCTGCTCGCCGGCGAGGCCGCCGGCACGAGCGGCGGCGAGGTGGCGGTGACGGCGCACGGCGCGCGCTTCTCGGTGCCCGCCGGCCGGTCGCGCGCCGACCGGGGTCCGGTCCACCTGGGGGTACGCCCGGAGAAGCTGCATCTGGTCGGCTCCGCCGACCAGGTCCCCCAAGGACACCAACTGGTCACCGGGGTGGTCACCGACGCCTCCTACGTGGGGGTCAGCACGCAGTACCTGCTGCGCACCGGTTGGGGCACCGAGCTGTCGGTCTTCGTGGCGAACAACGGCGCGGAGGCGCGGGTGCCGGTGGGCAGCGAGGCCGTGGCGTACTGGGATCCGCGCCACGCGTTCCTGCTGGCCCGCGACGCCGCCGACACCGACCGGACCACGCCGGTGCTCGACGAGCCGGTGGGCGCGTCGTCATGACCCTCCTGGCCCCCACCAAACCGGGGCAGCTGCCGCCGCCACCGGCCGCCCGGTCCGGGCGGTTCCGGCTCCTGCCGTACCTGTTGCTGCTGCCCGGCGCGGTCTGGCTGCTGGTGTTCTTCGGCGTGCCGCTGCTGCAACTCGCCGCGGCGAGCCTCTACGACCCCAGCGGCTCGCTCTCCACCGGGTACGCGATGACGTGGGCGTTCGGCAACTACCCGGACGTCGTGCAGGCGTACTGGCCGCAGCTGCTGCGCTCGTTCGGCTACGCCGGGCTGGCCCTGGTGCTGGCGCTGCTGCTCGGCTACCCGCTGGCGTACGCCATCGCGCAGAAGGCCGGCCGGTGGAAGAACCTGCTGCTGGTGTGCGTGGTCGCGCCGATGTTCACCAGCTTCCTGGTCCGCACGCTGGCCTGGAAGACGATCCTGTCGGACAACGGCGCGCTGGTCGGCCTGCTGCGTGACGTGCACCTGCTCGCGCCGGACGGCCGGCTGCTGGCCACGCCGTTCGCTGTGGTGCTCGGCCTGACGTACAACTTCCTGCCGTTTCTGGTGCTGCCGCTGTACGCGAGCCTGGAGCGGCTGGACCCCCGGCTGTTGGAGGCGGCGAGCGACCTGTACGCGAGCGGCGTCCAAGCGTTCCGCCGGGTGACCCTGCCGTTGTCCATGCCCGGCCTGGTCGCCGGCACGCTGCTGTTCTTCATCCCGGCCAGCGGCGACTACATCAACGCCGAACTGCTCGGCACCCCGAACGAATACATGATCGGCAACGTCATCGACTCGGCGTTCCTGGTCCGGCTGGACTACCCGCAGGGCGCAGCGCTGTCGTTCCTGCTGATGGCGGCGATCCTCGCGGTGGTCTTCGGCTACCTGCGCAGGGCCGGCACGGAGGAGGTGCTCTGATGCGGGTCTCCCGTTGGCTGGCCGACCGCTGGGTGATGATCGTGGCGCTGCTGGTGCTCGGCTACCTCGCGCTGCCGATCCTGGTGGTGGCCGGGCTGTCGTTCAACCGCCCGTCGAGCCGCCTGTCGTACGACTTCAACGAGTTCACGCTGGACAACTGGCGGCAGCCCTGCGCCACCTCCGACATGTGCGACGCGGTCGTCCGCAGCGTGCAGATCGGTTTCATCGCCACGGTGGTCGCCACAGTGCTCGGCACCCTGATGGCGTTCGCGCTGGTCCGGCACCGCTTCCGCGGCCGGTCCGGCATCAACGTGCTGATCTTCCTGCCGATGGCCACCCCGGAGCTGGTGATGGGCACGTCGCTGCTGGCCCTGTTCGTCTCGGCCGGGGTGCCGCAGGGTTTCTGGACCATCGTCATCGCGCACGTGATGTTCTGCGTGTCGTTCGTGGTGGTGACGGTCAAGGCGCGGCTCGCCGGAATGGACCGGCGGCTGGAGGAGGCCGCCATGGACCTCTACGCCAACGAGTGGCAGACCTTCCGGCGGATCACCCTGCCGCTGGTGCTGCCCGGCATCGTGTCCGCCGCGCTGCTGGCGTTCTCGTTGAGCTTCGACGACTTCATCATCACGAACTTCAACGCCGGCACGACAGTCACGTTCCCCATGTACGTCTGGGGCGCCGCCCAGCGGGGCATCCCGCCGCAGGTCAACGTCATCGGCACCGCGATGTTCGCCATCGCGCTGCTGCTGGTCGGGCTCAGCTCGCTGCGCGGGCGGCGTGCTCGCCGCGCCGCGCTGCTGGCCGGCCCGGTGCCGCAGGCGCGTCGCTCGTCATGACCGCCCTGGATGCGGGCCGTCCGACCGGGCCGCCGTCATGACCCTCCCGCATACCGGCCGGGCGCTGGCCGACGCGGCGCCCGTGCCGTACTGGCTGGACCGCCCGGAGCGCCCCGACCCGCTGCCGCCGCTCACCGGCGCGCAGACCGCCGACCTGCTGGTGATCGGCGGCGGGTACGGCGGGCTCTGGGCCGCCCTGGAGGCCAAGCGGGCCGAGCCGGACCGTGACGTGCTGCTCGTCGACGCCGGGACCTGCGGGTGGGCCGCCTCCGGGCGCAACGGCGGGTTCTGCGCCGCCTCGCTCACCCATGGCCTGGCCAACGGCGTCGACCGGTTCCCCGGCGAGATCGGCGAGCTGGAACGCCTCGGCCGCGCCAACCTGGACGCGATCGCCGCCACCGTCGCGGAGTTCGACATCGACTGCGACTTCGAGCGCACCGGCGAACTGGCCGTCGCCGTCGAGCCGTACCAGCTCGACGGGTTGGCCGCCGACGCCGAGCTGGCCCGCCGGTACGGCCACCGGGTGCGGCTGCTCGACACCGACGAGGTGCGTGCCGAGGTGAACTCGCCGACGTACCTGGGTGGCATGGTCGACGCCGACCGGGTCGCCATGGTGGACCCGGCGAAGCTGGCGTGGGGTCTGCGCCGCGCCTGCGTCGACCTCGGCGTACGCGTGCACGAGCACACCCGGGTCACCGGGCTGCGCGCCGACGGCCCGGCCCTGCGCGCGGCGACCGCCGGCGGGCTGGACAACGCGCCCGGCTCGGTACGCGCCCGCCGGGTCGTGCTGGCCACCAACGCGTTTCCGCCGCTGCTGCGCCGGCTGCGCGCGTACGTGGTGCCCGTCTACGACCACGTGCTGATGACCGAGCCGCTCAGCCCGGCGCAGCGCGACGCGATCGGCTGGCGCAACCGCCAGGGCCTGGCCGACACCGGCAACCAGTTCCACTACTACCGGATCACCCGCGACGGGCGGATCCTCTTCGGCGGCTACGACGCCGTCTACCACTACGGCAACCGGGTCGCCCCGAAGCTGGAGCAGCGCCCGGCCACCTTCACCGCTCTCGCCAACCACTTCTTCACCACGTTCCCGCAGCTCGCCGACGTGCGCTTCAGCCACCGCTGGGGCGGCGTCATCGACACCTGCACCCGGTTCTGCCCGTTCTACGGGACCGCGTTCGGCGGTCGACTGGCGTACGCGGCCGGCTACACCGGCCTCGGCGTCGGCGCCACCCGCTTCTCGGCCCGGGTGCTGCTCGACCTGCTGGCCGGCGGGGACACCCCGCTGACCCGGCTCGATCTGGTCCGCCGCAAGCCCCTGCCGTTCCCGCCGGAACCCGTCCGCGCGGTCGGCATCAATCTCACCCGCCGGTCGATGGCCCGCGCCGATGCGCGTGAGGGCCGTCGCGACCTGTGGCTCCGTACTCTCGATCGTCTTGGTTTGGGGTTTGATTCCTGATGCGTGTCCTGCTCGTCGGCGCCGGTGGCGTCGGCTCCGCCGCCGTAGCCATCGCCGCCCGACGCTCCTTCTTCGAGACGATGGTGGTCGCCGACCATGACCCGGACCGCGCCGCCCGCGCGGTGGCCGGGCACGGCGACCGTTTCGTCGCCGCCCAGGTGGACGCCTCCTCGGCCGACGCGGTCACCGCGCTGTGCCGGGAGCACCGGATCACCCACGTGCTCAACGCCGTCGACCCGCGCTTCGTCATGCCGATCTTCGACGGTGCGTTCGCGGCCGGCGCGGACTACCTCGACATGGCGATGTCGCTGTCCCACCCGCACCCGTCCCGCCCCTACGCCGAGACCGGGGTGAAGCTCGGCGACGACCAGTTCGCCGTCGCCGACCGATGGGCGGCGGCCGGCCGGCTGGCGCTCGGCGGCATCGGCATCGAGCCCGGCCTGTCCGACATCTTCGCCCGGTACGCCGCCGACGAGCTGTTCAGCGAGATCGACGAGATCGGCGTCCGGGACGGGGCGAACCTGACCGTCGACGGCTACGACTTCGCGCCCTCGTTCTCCATCTGGACCACGATCGAGGAGTGTCTCAACCCGCCCGTGGTCTGGGAGGCGGACCGGGGCTGGTACACCACCGAGCCGTTCAGCGAGCCGGAGGTCTTCGACTTCCCGGAGGGGATCGGCCCGGTCGAGTGCGTCAACGTCGAGCACGAGGAGGTGCTGCTGATCCCGCGCTGGGTGAAGGCGAAGCGGGTCACCTTCAAGTACGGCCTCGGCGACGAGTTCATCGACGTGCTGAAGACGCTGCACAAGCTCGGCCTGGACTCGACGACGCCGGTCAGCGTGCGCGGCGTGCAGGTGTCGCCGCGGGACGTGGTCGCGGCCTGCCTGCCCGACCCGGCCACCCTCGGCGACCGGATGCGCGGCAAGACCTGCGCCGGCACCTGGGTGCGTGGCCTGGGCCCGGACGGGCAGCCCCGGGAGGTGTACCTCTACCACGTGGTCGACAACGAGTGGTCGATGCGCGAGTACGGCCACCAGGCGGTCGTCTGGCAGACCGCGGTGAACCCGGTGGTGGCGCTGGAACTGCTCGCCACCGGCGCGTGGTCCGGCGTCGGCGTGCTCGGCCCGGAGGCCCTGCCCCCGGTGCCGTTCCTCGACCTGCTGACCAGCTACGGCTCGCCCTGGGGGATGGAGGAGCGATGAGCCGCTACGGTGCCATGTACGGCCCGGACATCACCTTCCTCGGGGTGGACCGGTGCGCACTCGACGACCCGTCGTCGTACGCGGACGCCGACATCGTCATCGTCGGCGCACCCTTTGACGGCGGCACCTCGCACCGGCCCGGCACCCGGTTCGGGCCGTCGGCGATTCGCCAGGCGTGCTACCTGGCCCACGACGGCTCCCGCCCGTCCCTCGCGCTGCGCGTCGACGCGCTGCGCGACCTCCGGGTGTACGACGCCGGCGACGTCGAGATGTTCTCCGGCGACATCGAACGGTCACTTGCCGCTCTGGAGGCGGCCGTCTACGCAGTGTCGTCCTCCGGCGCCATCCCGATCGTGCTCGGCGGGGACCACTCCATCGCGCTGCCGGACGCGACCGGGGTGGCCCGCCAGCACGGGCACGGTCGGGTGTCGCTCGTGCACTTCGACGCGCACGCGGACACCGGCGAGATCGAGTTCGGCTCGCTGCACGGGCACGGCCAGCCGATGCGTCGCCTCATCGAGTCCGGCGCGGTACGCGGCGACCGGTTCCTCCAGATCGGGCTGCGCGGCTACTGGCCCGGCCCGGACATCCTGTCCTGGATGGCCGAGCAGCGGATGCGGTCGTACGAGATGACCGAGCTGGTCGCCCGCGGGCTGGACACGTGCCTCACCGAGGCGTTCACGATCGCGGTCGACGAGTGCGAGGGGGTCTTCCTCTCCGTCGACGTGGACGTCGTCGATCCCGGGATGGCCCCCGGCACCGGCACCCCCGAACCGGGCGGCCTGACCTCCCGGCAACTGCTCGACGCGGTCCGCCGGGTCTGCTACGAGCTGCCGGTGGTCGGGGTGGACGTGGTCGAGGTCGCGCCGCCGTACGACCACGCCGACATCACCGCCTACCTGGGCAACCGCGTGGTCCTAGAGGCACTGTCGGCGATCGCCCGACGCCGGCGCGACGCCGCGGGCGGGCCACCGTGGAACCCCCACCAACCCCTCCTGGACGCCCGCTGACCAGCGCATTGACGGCAACTCGACACGTCGACGCCGGACCCGGACCTCCTCTGTGGAGCGGTCGTTATCGTGGCCAATAATTGGTGATTCGCGGATTTGCTGCCTGAATGCGCGGCACGATCAGCCGTGCCCGGTCCGGCCAAGTGGTTGCCTGACCTGTCGTCCCGTCGCCGGTCACGAGCGCGATGGTGGATATTGCACGCAGTGTTTGCGACGACACTCATCGACGTGACGATGCAACCACCGCCGAATCCTGGCCCGCCGCACGTGCCGCCGTTCGGCCCTGGGCCCCGCCTGCCCGCCGCCCAGAGCTGGTTCCGCCGGGCCAGTCCCGCCAGCCGCGTCGCCGTCATCCTCGGCTCGGTGGCCCTGTCGTTCCTGCTGCTCTGCTGCGCCGGCACCGCGATTGTCAGCGCCCTGGCCGGCGAACCGGAGCCCACCCGCACCGGCACCGCGGCCGAGCAACCGCAGCAGCCCATCGTGGCGGCACCCGCCGAGCCGACCGAGGAGGCCCCCGCGCAGGAGGTGTCGCCGGTCGCCGCACCCTCCACCGCGTCGGTCTCGCCGAGCCCGTCCAGCGCCGCGCCGGTGGTGCAGGTGACGACCGTGACGGAGCGGGCCACGATCCGGTACGCCGAGCGGACCGTGAAGGACTCCTCCCTGGCCGAGGGCAAGCGGGTCGTCCGAACCAAGGGCGTCAACGGTACGAAGACACTGACGTACGAGGTGACCACCACGGACGGGGTGCGGACGGCCCGGAAGCTGGTGAAATCCGTTGTGACGAAGCAGCCGGTGACCCAGGTCGTCGCCGTCGGCACCAAGAAGGCCGCGCAGGCGAAGTGCGACCCGAACTACAGCCCCTGCGTCCCGATCGCCAGCGACGTCGACTGCCTGCCAGGCAGCGGCAACGGCCCCGCCTACGTTCGCGGCCCGGTCAAGGTCATCGGCACCGACATCTACGACCTCGACCGCGACAACGACGGCTACGGCTGCGACTAACCGCGCCGCGTCAGCCCTGCCCCGCGTGCCCTGAACCGAGTCGATCATGGAGTTGTGGTGCCCGGTAGACGATGGTTCAGGAGTTCTGTCCGGCACCACAACTCCTTGATCGACGCTGTGGTGGAGGTCGATGCGCATAGCACGGGTGGGCTTTGTTTGGGGGTTGTGCACAGGGCGCTCGGGTATCCACAGATTCCTGGGTCGGGGCGGAATGCCTGGGGCGGGGCGCGGCAGTCTCTGCCGCATGGCACAGGATCAGTATCGATACGCGGAGTTACTCGCCGCCGGCCTCAGTCGGGAGCAGGTGCGCAGGCTGGTTGGGCTGTCCCGCCTGCACCGGTTGACGCGGAGCGTCTACACGCCCTCGGCCGACCCAGCCGCGCGACTGCCGGCGATCTTTCGGCGGTTGCCTGAGACTGCCGTCGTCGGCTTCCATACCGGTGCACAGTTGCACGGCTTCGGCGACGTCCGCAGTTTCGACGTGCACATCATTGTGCCGGCCGGCGAGAACGTCCCGCAGATGCGGGGAGTCGTCGCCCACGAGGCGGTGCTGCCGGTACGCGATACGGTGCTGCTGGGCGGAGTGCCCTGTGCCCCGGCCGCCCGTTGCGCGGTCGACCTAGCCCGGTCACTGCGCCGAATGGACGCGATGCCGCTGCTGGACCTGTGCCTTCGCGTGGGTGCCTGCCGATCCGAGGAACTCAGGGCGGAGGTCGCTCGGCACAAACGCCTCCGTGGCGTCTGCCAGGCGTGTGAACTCGTGCCACGCGCCGACCCGCGGGCGGAGTGCCGGCAGGAGAGTCAGCTTCGCCTGGTGTTGATAGATGGCGGCCTGCCACCGCCGGAGCCACAGGTCTGGGTCCCGGACGGTCATGGAGTGCCGCTCTACCGCCTCGACCTCGGTTACCGGCGCCGCAAGGTCGGCGTCGAGTATGACGGATCGTCCCATTTGGACCGCGACCGTCTCCGGCATGATCGTTCCCGATCGAACTGGCTAGCCGCAAACGGCTGGAAAATCCGCCACTTCACGGACCTGGACCTCTACCGCCGCCCCAACCACATCATCAAAACCCTGATCCCCCTCCTCCACCCCTAACCCCCTCCCCGCCCCACGCTCCCCAGGGCCGATCATGGAGTTGTGGTGGCTGACGAAAGGTGTAAAGCATCCCTTGCTGCCCACCACAACTCCATGATCGACGGGGCGGGGGCCGCCCACACGCACCGGTCGCGGGTGACCTAGGCGGCGAGGCGGGAGCGGATGAGGAAGCGGAGACCGTCGGGGGCCTCCAGGGAGAAGCCGCTGCCTCGGCCCGGGACCACGTCGACGGTGAGCCTCGTGTGTTTCCACAACTCCCACTGGGCCGACGACATCCAGAACTCGACCGGCTCCGGTACACCGTCCACGGCGAGCGAGGCGAGCAGGACATCGGACGATCCGGTGCGGAACTCGCCTGCCGGGTAGCACATCGGGGCACTGCCGTCGCAGCAGCCGCCGGACTGGTGGAACATCAGCGGCCCGTGCCGCTCCCGCAGCGACCGGATCAGATCGGCCGCCGCGGGGGTCACGGAGACGATGGACATCAGAAGAAGCCGAGCTTCTGGGTCGAGTAGCTGACCAGCAGGTTCTTGGTCTGCTGGTAGTGCTCCAGCATCATCTTGTGGTTCTCCCGGCCGATGCCGGACTGCTTGTACCCGCCGAACGCGGCGTGCGCCGGGTACGCGTGGTAGCAGTTGGTCCACACCCGCCCGGCCTGGATCGCCCGCCCCGCCCGGTACGCGGTGTTCATGTCCCGGGTCCAGACGCCCGCGCCCAGCCCGTACAGGGTGTCGTTCGCGGTCTTCACGGCGTCGTCGAGGTCGGCGAAGGAGGTCACCGAGACCACCGGTCCGAAGATCTCCTCCTGAAAGACCCGCATCGAGTTGTCGCCCTCGAAGATCGTCGGCTGGACGTAGTACCCGCCCGACAACTCGCCGCCCAACTCCGCCCGGGATCCACCGGTGAGCACCTTCGCACCCTCCTGGCGGCCGATGTCCAGGTAGGACAGGATTTTCTCCAGCTGGTCGTTGGAGGCCTGCGCGCCGACCATCGTGTCGGTGTCCAGCGGGTGGCCCTGCACGATCCGGCCGGTCCGCTCCACCGCCGCGGCGAGGAAGTCCGAGTAGTGGCCCTGCTGGATCAGCGCCCGCGACGGGCAGGTGCAGACCTCGCCCTGGTTGAGGGCGAACATGGTGAAGCCCTCGAGCGCCTTGTCGAAGAAGTCATCACGGGACGCGCTGACGTCGTCGAAGAAGATGTTCGGGCTCTTGCCGCCCAGCTCCAGGGTGACCGGCTTGATGTTCTCACTGGCGTACTGCATGATCAGCCGCCCGGTGGTGGTCTCACCGGTGAACGCCACCTTGGCGACCCGTGGCGAGGACGCCAGCGGCTTGCCGGCCTCCACGCCGAAGCCGTTGACGATGTTGAGCACGCCCGGCGGCAGCAGGTCCGCCACCAGCGACAGCCAGTAGTGGATCGAGGCCGGGGTCTGCTCGGCCGGCTTGAGCACCACGGCGTTGCCGGCGGCCAGCGCGGGCGCCAGCTTCCAGGTGGCCATCAGGATCGGGAAGTTCCACGGGATGATCTGCCCGACCACGCCGAGCGGCTCGTGGAAGTGGTACGCCACGGTGTCGTCGTCGATCTCGCCCAGCGAGCCCTCCTGCGCCCGGATCGCCCCGGCAAAATAGCGGAAATGGTCGATGGCGAGCGGGATGTCGGCGGCCAGCGTCTCGCGTACCGGCTTGCCGTTCTCCCAGCTCTCGGCCACGGCCAGCGACTCCAGGTTGTCCTGCATCCGGTCCGCGATGCGATTGAGGATCAGCGCCCGCTCGGCCACCGAGGTGCGCCCCCAGGCGTCGGCGGCGCCGTGCGCGGCGTCCAGGGCCTTCTCCACGTCCGCGGCGGTGCCCCGGGCCACCTCGGTGAAGGTCTGCCCGGTGACCGGGGTCGGGTTCTCGAAGTAGCCACCGCCGTGCGGCTTGACGTACTCGCCGCCGATGAAGTGGTCGTAACGGGACTGCCAGTGGGTGGGCGCGTCGTAGCGCGTCATGGTTACCTCCGCCGTCGTGGTGCGGTGTCGGCGGCGAGGCTAGTTTCGGGGACGTTGCAGCAACGTTGCGCGTGGTAGGTCGTACTCCGTGGCGAGCTGGTGGATGCGGGCGAGCGCGAGCGGCCGGCGGGCCGCGCCCACCGGTAACGCCCGCGCCAGGGCCTGCCACGCGGTCAGGTCGTCGGCGCCGGCGGGCGTCGCGGTCCACGCCGCGAGCAGCGCCGGGTCCGCGGCGGCCAGCACGGCCGCGCGGAGCTGGCCGTCGATGAGCCGGCGCAGTCGCGTGACTCCCGGCGCGTCCGAGCCGGGCAGCAACGGCCCGGAGTACGCGTCGAGCGCGCCCGCCGGATCGCCCTGGTCCAACCGGTCGGCGACCGTGGTGAAGTCGGCGCGGACGGTGCCGTGCAGCCGGTACGGCCGGGAGTCGAGCAGCTCGGGACCGAGCACCCGGCGCAACCGGGACAGCTCCGCGCGCAGGGTGACCGGCAGGAGCCGGTCGTCTCCGTACACGTCGAGGCCGAGCTGTTCGCCGGTGCGCCCCTCGGGATGGTGCAGCAGCAGCACCAGCAGCTCGCTGTGCCGGCGGCCCAGCCGGATGCGCCGCCCGTCGACCCGCAGTTCCGCCTCGTCGCGGCCGAGCGCGGTCACGGTGACGACGCCGGGCTCCACCGGTCGGTCGGTGGCGAGCTGCGCCTCGGCGGCCCGGGCGGTGGCGCGGACCAGCGCCAGGCTGTGCGGGTTGGCCAGGTGGTCGCCGCCGGTGATGTCGACCGCGCCGAGCAGTCGCCCGGTGGCCGGGTCGTGGATCGGCGCCGCCGCGCAGGTCCAGCGCTGCACCGGCCGGATGAAGTGCTCGGTGGCGAAGATCTGCACGCTGTGGTCGACGGCCAGTGCGGTGCCGGGGGCGTTGGTGCCGGCGTGCCTCTCGTCCCACAGGGCGCCGGGCACGAAGTTCATCCGCTCGGCGTGCCGGCGCACCCCCGGGTGGCCCTCCACCCAGAGCAGCCGCCCGTACGCGTCGCAGACCGCCATCAGGTGCGCGCCGTCCTGGGCGATGCCGCCGAGCAGGTCCCGGAAGAGCGGCAGCACCCGGGCCAGCGGGTGCGCGGCCCGGTAGCTCGCCAGCGCGTCGTCGGTCAGGTCGACCGGCGGAGTTGCCTCCGGGTCGAGTCGGGCGGACCGTTCCCACGACCGGCGTACCACCTCCCGCACCCGGCGCGGCGCGGCGCCGGCGGCGAGGAACGCCTCGTGGGCCGCGCCGACCTGCGCGATCCGCTCGGCCGGATCGACGCCGAATTCCAGGGCGAGCCACGGGTCAGCCATGGGGCGACCTCCTCGGTCCCCATCGTGACGCAGCTCACCCTCGATCGCCAACCACACCAGGTGCGGACCCGTCGAACTGGCCGCCACGACGATCGGTGCCCGTGTCGGCTGAACGGTAGGTCCCTCCCGTCCGTACCACGCGGTGAAGAACACACCGAGGACGGGAGTGACGGCGATGAGGGTGCAGCGCAAGCACGTGCTGGCGGCGACCGTGGCGGTGCTCGCCGCGGCGGGAGTGGCGGTGGGGACCGGGTTCGGGTTCGCCGACACCGCACCCGCGCAGCAGTCCGTCTGCTCGGGCTCGGTCACCTTCTCGGCCGAGGGCGGGGCCCCGGCGGCGACCAGTGACCGGTTCCCGGTGGGCACGCGGCTGCGGGTGACCAATCTGGACAACAACCGGGCGGCCACGGTGACGGTGACCGGCCCGTCGGGCAGTTGTGTGCTGCTCAACGCCGCCGCGATGGAGCTGGTGCGGGAGCCGGGCAAGAACGTGATCCGCCGCAACGTGGTGCAACGGCTCGACGGCGAGGCCGTTCCGCCCGCCGCGCCGCCGGCCGCCGGCACGGTCCGACCCGGCGCAGCGTCTCCCGGAGCGCCCGGCCCGGCGCCCCGCTCGGCCTGCTCGGGGGCGATCACCTTCTTCGCCGAGAATGCCGCGCCGGCGGCGACCAGCGGGCAGTTTCCGGTGGGCACCCGGCTGCGGGTGACCAACCTGGACAACAACAAGGCCACCACGGTCACGGTGACCGGCCCGTCGGGCAGCTGCGTGCTGCTCAACACCGCCGCGATGGACCAGATCCGCGAGCCGGGCAAGAATCTGGTCCGCCGCAACACCGTCGAGGTGCTTCGCTGACCCTGCCGTGCGGAAGGGCCCCTTCTCGGGAAGGGGCCCTTCCCTCGGTCAGCCGAACGCGGCGTCGAGGATGTCGGCGCCTCTGGTCAGGTGCTCGTCGGAGATCACCAGCGGGGGCAGGAAGCGCAGCACGTTGCCGTACGTGCCGCAGGTCAGGGTGAGCAGGCCGGCGGCGTGGCACGCGGCCGAGATGGCCGCCGTGGCGGTCGGGTCGGGGACGAGGGTGCCGGGCTGCACCAGCTCCACGGCGAGCATCGCGCCGCGCCCGCGTACCTCGGCGATGCGGGGGTCCCGCTCGGCGATGGCGCGGAGCCGGGGGGCCAGCACGGACTCGATCCGACGGGCCGCGCCCGCCAGGTCCAGCTCGTGCATGGTCTCGATGGTGGCCAGCGCGGCGGCGCAGGCGATCGGGTTGCCGCCGTACGTGCCGCCGAGCCCGCCGACGTGCACCGCGTCCATCAGCTCGGCCCGACCGGTCACCGCCGCGAGGGGCAGGCCACCCGCGATGCTCTTGGCCAGGGTGACCAGGTCCGGTTCGACGCCCTCGTGCTGGCAGGCGAACCAGTCGCCGGTACGGCAGAAGCCGGTCTGGATCTCGTCGGCGACGAACACCACGCCAGCCGCTGTCGCCCAGGCGCGCAGCGCCGGCAGGAAACCGGGCGCGGGCACCACGAAGCCGCCCTCGCCCTGGATCGGCTCGATGAGCAGCGCGGCGACGTTCTCGGCGCCGACCTGCTTCTCGACCATCTCGATGGCCCGCGCGGCCGCCTCGGCGCCGGAGAGGCCGCCGTCGCGCAGCGGGTACGACATCGGCACCCGGTAGATCTCCCCGGCGAACGGCCCGAACCGGTGCTTGTACGGCATGTTCTTCGCGGTCAACGCCATGGTCAGGTTGGTCCGGCCGTGGTACGCGTGGTCGAACACCACCACCGCCGGTCGCCCGGTGGCGTGCCGGGCGATCTTGACGGCGTTCTCCACCGCCTCGGCCCCGGAGTTGAACAGGGCCGAGCGCTTCTCGAACCCGCCCGGCGTCAGCGCGTTGAGCTGCTCGCACACCGCCACGTACGACTCGTACGGCGCGACCATGAAGCAGGTGTGGGTGAACCGTTCCACCTGTGCGCGGACCGCCTCGACCACCCTCGGCGCGGAGTTGCCGACGCTGGTGACGGCGATGCCGGCGGCGAAGTCGATCCACTCCCGCCCGTCGACGTCGGTGAGCGTGCCACCCGACGCGGAGTCCACGTAGGACGAAATGACACTGCCCACGCCCCGGGCGACGGCACCACCGCGCCGCTTGTGCAGTTCTTCGGAGGATGTCATCGCCTCAGCCCTCGATGTTGTGCATGACGTGCTTGATCCGGGTGTAGTCCTCCAGGCTGTAGACCGAGAGGTCCTTGCCGTGCCCGGAGTGCTTGAAGCCGCCGTGCGGCATCTCGGAGACGAACGGGATGTGCGTGTTCACCCAGACGCAGCCGAAGTCCAGCCGCCGGGTCATCCGCATCGCCCGGCCGTGGTCCCGCGTCCAGACCGAGGCCGACAGGCCGTAGTCGACGCCGTTGGCCCAGCGCACCGCCTCGTCCTCGTCGGAGAAGCGCTGCACGGTGATGACCGGCCCGAACACCTCGTCCTGGATGATCTCGTCGGACTGGCGCAGCCCGGACACCACCGTCGGCGCGTAGAAGTAGCCGCGCTCACCCTGCCGGGAGCCGCCGGTCTGGATCGCCGCGTGGTCGGGCAGCCGGTCCACGAAGCCGCTGACCCGGGCGAGCTGGTTGGCGTTGTTCAGCGGGCCGTAGAGCACGTCCGCGTCGTCCGGTGCGCCGGTCTTCGTGTTGCGGGCCTGCTCGGCCAGGGCCGCCACGAAGTCGTCGTAAATGCCCGGCCCGGCCAGCACGCGGGTCGCCGCCGTGCAGTCCTGACCGGCGTTGAAGTAGCCGCCCAGCGCGATGGCCTCGGCCGCCGCCGCCACGTCCGCGTCGTCGAAGATCACCACCGGGGCCTTGCCGCCCAGCTCCAGGTGGGTCCGCTTCAGGTCGGGGGCCGCCGCGGCGGCCACCTCCATGCCCGCGCGCGTCGAGCCGGTGATCGACACGAGCTGGGGGGTCGGGTGCGACACGAGGGTACGACCGGTGTCCCGGTCGCCGCAGACCACGTTGAACACCCCCGGCGGGAAGAACTCGGCGGCGATCTCGGCGAGCAGCAGCGTCGACACCGGCGTGGTGTCCGACGGCTTCAGCACCACCGTGTTGCCGGCGGCGAGGGCCGGGGCGATCTTCCACACCGCCATCATCAGCGGGTAGTTCCACGGGGTCACCTGGGCGCAGACACCGATCGGCTCGCGCCGCACGTACGAGGTGTGCCCCGCCAGGTACTCGCCGGCGGACCGCCCCTCCAGCAGGCGGGCTGCCCCGGCGAAGAACCGGAACTGGTCCACCGCCGGTGGCAGCTCCTCCTCGGCGGTGAGCTGGCGCGGCTTGCCGGTGTTGCGGACCTCGGCGTCCACCAGTTCGGCCGCGCGGGCCTCCACGGCGTCGGCGAGCCTGAGCATCGCCCTCTGCCGCTCGGCCGGGGTGACCTCCCGCCAGCTCTCGAACGCGGTGGCGGCGGCGGTCATCGCCGCGTCGATGTCGGCGGCCCCGGAGACCGGCGCCTGGGCGAACACCTCGCCGGTGCAGGGGTCGACCAGATCGGCGTACCCGCCGTCGGCCGGTTCGACGTAGGAGCCGTTGACGAAGTTGCGCAGCTGCTGCTGGTCACTCATGACGGGATCACTCCGAGGGGGGCCGGGGATGCGGTGTGCGGAGGTTATCGCAATCTTCCTGCCATCTTCGCTACTGAATTCGCGGCAGACAAGGGATACGGCGACTGTTTCCGTCGGCGGTTGTCTCGTCTACGCTGCACGGCGTGGAGCCCGCAGACTTCTTCGTCGCCTCCCGTCCCGCCTCCGGTGAGGGCGAGCTGACCGTTCACCATCCGTACGACGGCCGCACGGTGGGGCGTACCACCTTTGCCACCCGCGACCAGGTCGACGCCGCCGTCGCGGCGGCGGCCGGTGTGGCCGCGCAGGCCGCGGCCCTGCCCGCGCACGCCCGGGCGGCGGCCCTGGACCACGTGTCGCGGCGGCTCGCGGAGCGCGCCGACGAGGTCGCGACGCTGATCACCGCCGAGAACGGCAAGCCGGTGAAGTGGGCGCGCGCCGAGGTCGGGCGGGCGGTGTCCACCTTCCGGTGGGCCGCCGAGGAGGCCCGGCGCTTCTCCGGTGAGCTGCAACGCCTCGACACCGACCCGGCCGCCAGCGGGCGGATCGCCCTGGTCCGGCGGGTGCCGAGAGGGCCGGTGCTCGGCATCGCGCCGTTCAACTTCCCGCTCAACCTGGTCGCGCACAAGGTCGCGCCGGCCATCGCGGTCGGTGCGCCGATCATCGTCAAGCCGGCCCCGGCCACGCCGCTGTCCGCGCTGCTGCTCGGCGAGCTGCTGGCCGAGACCGACCTCCCCGCCGGCATGTTCTCGGTGCTCCCGCTGCCCAACGACCGCGCCGCCGAACTGGTCGCCGACCCCCGGCTGCCGGTCGTGTCGTTCACCGGGTCGGGGCCGGTCGGCGCGGCCATCCGCCGGCAGGTCCCGGAGAAGCACGTGACGCTGGAGCTGGGCGGCAACGCGGCAGCGGTGATCTGCGCGGACTGGACGTCGGACGAGGACCTGGACTTCGCCGCGCAGCGCATCGCCACCTTCTCCAACTACCAGGCCGGCCAGTCGTGCATCGCCGTGCAACGCGTGTACGTGCACCACGCGCTGCACGCCGACTTCCTGCCCCGGCTGGTCGCGGCGGTACGCGCCCTGCGCACCGGAGATCCCGCCTCGGAGCTGACCGACGTCGGGCCGATGGTGTCCGAGGAGGCGGCCCGCCGGGTCGAGACGTGGGTGGCCGAGGCTGTCGCGGCCGGCGCCACCGTCGAGGTGGGCGGCGTGCGAAACGGTGCGACGTACCCCCCGACCGTGCTCACCGGTGTGCCCGCCGATGCCAAGGTCGTCGCCGAGGAGGTGTTCGGGCCGGTGCTGGTGGTCACCCCGGTCGCCGACGACCAGGCCGCGTTCGCCGCCGTCAACGACTCGGCGTACGGGTTGCAGGCCGGCGTGTTCACCCGGCGCCTGGACGTGGCCTTCTCCGCCGCGCGGGTCCTGGAGGTGGGCGGCGTGATCGTCGGCGACGTGCCGTCGTACCGGGCCGACCAGATGCCGTACGGCGGGGTGAAGGGCAGTGGCGTCGGTCGGGAGGGGCTACGCAGCGCGATGGACGACTACACCGAGGTGCGGGTCATGGTGCTGACCGGGCTGGCGCTCTAGCTCGGGTCCGCCGGCCAGGTGCCGTCGTCGCCGACCCGGGCGGGGGCGCGGCCGAGCAGCAACGTGGTGAGCGCGGCGTCGATGGTGTCGCCGAGGAACCACTCGCCGCCCTGGTCGAGGGCGAAGACCCGGCCGCGCTCGTCGACGGCGAGGATGCTGTCCTGCTGCTCGGTGCCGATCGGAAAGAGCCGCACGCCGAGCACCGCGCCGAAGTCCGCGAGGGTGTCGGCGGTGTGCGCGATGGTGTGCGGGCGGATGTCGAAGCGCGAGATCCACACCTGCGCGCCCGGGCCCCGCCGCGCGCCGACCAGGCTGGGGAACGCGGTAAGCGCCTCCACGGCGGCGGGAAAGACCTCGTGCTGGTGGACGGCCCCCGGCACGGCGGTGACGTCCCGCACGCCGGCCGCGGCCATGATCTGGTCACCGATGTGCGGTCGCCAGCCCGCCGCCACCAGCGCGTTGGCCACCTCGGGCGGAAAGCGGCCCGGGTCCGGGTCCGGCTCCGCCGGTGCGAGCCACGTCTCGGTGTAGGCCCGCGCCGACTCTGGCAGAACATTGGCGCTCACCAGGAAAGAGATGCACGAGTCGCAGGGTCGCTCCGCGGCGCCACCGGCCGGGTCACCCGGCTCGCGGATCCGGAAGATCTCGAAGCGCGCCGCCTCCAGCAGGGCTGCCGCCTCGGCCCGCCCCATCGGCTCGATGCCCTCGGCGGCCCGGCGGTGGTCGTACTCGTGCAGCACGTCGGAGACCACGATCAGCTCGGCGTGACACTCGGCGCCGCGGACCAGCTCGCCCGGAGGCCGCTCGTCCAGGTAGCTGCGGACGAGTGGGTGGTGGTTCAGCGCGACGGCGCCCTTCGTGCCCTGGGCCGTCCAGATCCGACCGTCGAGGGTCAGGTGTGCCACCGTGTTCGGCATCGGCGCGCGACGGATCTCCCGGATCAGCAGACTCGACGCGTCGACGGTGCGGGGGGCCGTCGGCCCGCTGGGCTGACTGCGCCGGTACAGGTCCGCCACCACCTCGGTGGGCACGCGGGGCCAGGTGGTGACCTTTCCGGTCCGCCTGTCGATGACGGTCGTCGGCAGATCGCCGGGGATCGCCCGCACCTCGCTCGACACGATCGAGGTGACGACGAAGCCGAGGTCGAACTCGTCGACCACCGGGGTGCACTCGTGGCCGAGGCGCTGCGAATCCCGGCGCGCCCACGCGGACGCGAGCTGCTCGGCCTGCTGACGGTCGATCACACATCGAAACTACCGGACTACACGAATCGATGGCGGCCGGTATGGTCTTCCCTACCGACGGTGACGGGAGGAGCGGCGGTGAGCGAACGCGTGGACCGGGACGCCAATCGCGAGCTACGGGCCCGATTCGACGACGTGTACGGCCAGTATCAGCAGCTCAGGTCCGGTTTGGACACTCTGCAGGCGCGGCTCGCCCAACTGCGGGTGACCCGGCGCTCGCCGGACGGCCACGTCACGGCGACCGTCGGCGCGCAGGGTCAGTTGGTCGAGGTCGTCCTGGCCCCGGCGATCTACCGGGACCGCGACGCGGAGGCGCTGAGCCGGAAAGTCACCGAAACGGTCCACGCCGCCGTGGCCGCCGCCACCCAGGCCACCCAGGCCTTGGTCGCCGAGACCATGCCGGCCGGCGCCGGCTCGGCGGAGTTCCTGCGTACCGGCGATTTCGGCGCGTTGCTCGGCCGCGCCGACGCCGTGCTCGGCCGTGGCGAGGCGCCGGCATGACCGACGGCCAGCTCTGGCTCGACGCGTCCCGCGCCCGGCGCGGTGGCGCCGACCTGGCCCTGTCCGGCGAGGCGGTGACGGCCAGCCGGGCAGCGGAGGGCGGCGAGATCGAGGCCGCCAGCGGCGCCCGCCCGTGGGGGCGCGACGACATCGGCGCCGCGTTCGAGCGCAGCTACCGCGGCATCGAGCAGACCGTGCTGCGCGCCTGGGCGGGCGTCGGGCAGCGGCTCACCGAGCTGGGCGCCGACGTGGTCAGCGCCGTCGACGCGAGCGCGCAGACCGACCAGAGCAGCGCCGCCCGGCTCGACCGGGCCGCCGACCAGCGCTGACGGCGGGTCGATCCGGATGAGCGTGCTGCCCAGCCCGATCCCGCACCCGCTGGACTACGCGCCCTGGGACGTTCCCGGCTGGATCTACGAGGCCCTCGACTGGGCGGTCGGCGTGCAGTGGCCCGAGGGGAACGAACGGGCCGTCTGGGACGTCGCCGACCGGTGGTACGCGGTCGCCGGCGTCCTCGCCGGTCCGCACGCCGACGCCGCAGCGGCCGCCACCGAGGTACGCAGCGGATACGGCGGTGTCGGAGCCGTCGACGCCGCGTTCGAGGCGGCCTGGCGTGGGATCGCCGAGGGTGCTGACGCGCCCCTGCCGGTGCTCCTCGCGGTCACCGCCGATCTGGGTCGCCTGGTCGAGGAGTGCGGCTGCGACATCGAGGGCGCCAAGCTCGAAGTCTGGATCGAGCTGGGCATCCTCGTCATCGAGCTGCTCTCGGTGGCGGTCGCGGCGGTGCTCACCGCGGGTGCCGCATCCCCGGCGGCCGGCGCGGCCATCACCGCCACCCGGCTGCTGATCCAGCAGATCTTCAAGCGTCTGATGGGCCAACTGGCGAGCAAGGCGCTGCGGCGGGGGCTCAAGGAGGCCGGCGAGCGCGCCGCCAAGGAGGTCGCCAAGGGTGGCGTGCGCGGCCTCGCCAAGCGAGCCACCCGGGAGGGGCTGGAGGAGGCGGCCGAGGAGTCCGGGATCAGCCTGGCCACCCAGGCGTACCAGAACTCCACCGGCCGGGCGCACGGCGTGGACCTGACCGACCTGGGCGCGTCGGCGGTCGGCGGGCTCGCCGGGGGAGCGGTCGCGCCACTGGCCGGCCTGGGCCGTCACGCGACCGGCCGCGCGGCGCGCATCGGCGAGCACCTGGGTCGGGAGATGACCGGCGAGATGTTCGCCGAGAGCGCCGCCAGCATCGCCACCGGGCAGGGCCTGACCTCGGTGGAGGACGCGGTACGCGCCGCCGCGTCCGGGGCCACCGGGTCGGCGACCGGGCAGACCGACCACGCCCTGCAGGCCCGGCTGCACGCGCAGGCCAACGCCCTCGCCGGAGCGTCCTTCACCGGCCCGTCCCTTCCGATCCCCACCGCGCCTCCGCTGGATGCCTCGCCCCCGGAAGCCGCGTCTTTCTCGCCGGCGTCTTCTGCTCCGGGGCCGCTGTCTGGGGCTGCGTCCTCCCCGGGGTCTCCGGTGGCGGATGTCGCCCAGCAGGCGGGGGCGGACGTTGTCGGCTCGCCGGTGCCGGCGGCACCCGACGCGACGTCGTCGGGCGTTGGGCACGGCACGAGTCCGGCGCTCTCCGCTGTCGCGGCGGATCCCACGCTCTCGGCCGTCGCGGCCCCGGGGCTTCCTGCTGTCGCGGCGGATCCCCTGCTCTCGGCCGTCGCGGCCCCCGTGGCCGGCGCCGTTGACCCGAACGGCGGGCCGGTGGCGGGGGCTGGGCCGGCGGTCGGCGCGTCGCCGGGGATCGCCTCGGGTGCGGTCGCCCCGGGCACCAACGGCACGGTTGCCGTGCCCCCGTCGACCGGCCCGTCGCCGGCTTCCGTGCCCCCGTCGACCCTGCCGTCGGCCTCCGTGCCTCCGTCGACCCCGCCGTCGTCGGCTTCGGTGCCGCTGTCGACCGGCCCGTTGGCGGGGGGCCTTTCCCCGTCGGCGGCGGCGAGCACCGTGGGGCTGGCGACGCCGGTCGCGTCCGCCGGTCCCGCGTCGACCGTCGCCCCCGGAACGGCGTTTCCGTTCACGTCCACCGGCCCGGTGGCCGGTACGACGCCCGATGCCGCCGGCAGGCCCGGCGGTGGCGCGGTCACCGGTGCGGCGGTGGGCCGGCACGCCGTACCCACGCGGTTCTCGACGCGGGAGGCGCCCGCGCCGGCCCGCGTACCCCGGCAACGGGCTCGCGGCCGGGCCTCGGTTCCCGTCGACGTGCTCGCGTTCGGCGACCCGTCGGTGTCCGTGACCGAGAGCGACGGGTACGCCGCCCGGTGGGTGGCCGAGGCGGAGGCCGCCGAGCGGCGGCGCTACCAGGGCCACTACGAGTCGCAGCGGACCGGGTTCGAGAACAATCGCCGGCAGGCGGAGGCCGCCCGCCTGCGGACCCGCGCCGCGGAGCACGACCGCAGGGCTGTCGAGTACGCGAACTACGCCCGACAGTTGCACCAGGCGGGGCACCGGCAGTGGGCCGACGGCTGGCAGCGGGCGGCGAACGACGAGACACGCGCGTACGCCCAATGGCGTGACCTGGCCGACGACGTGCTGGCGGGCATCAGGGCGCCGGCGGTCGTGGACCTCGCCGACGGCGCTTTCGCGCACGCCAACAGCGACGTGGGCGCGCTCGCGCTCGGCGCGGTGGAGACCGCCGGCCCGTCCCGGCTCACCGGCGACGACGTACCCCCGTCGATCGACGACTCCCGGCCGTACGGGCAGCCGGGCGGGCTCCGGCCGCCGCTCGCCCTGCACCAGGTCGACGTCGAACGGCAGATGCCCCGTGACCTCGACGGCGCTGTCCTGCGTACCGCCGACCCCCGCCGGGGCGGCTGGTTCGGCCTCCTGAACGACGGCGGCCCCCAGGCCGACGCCACCCGGGGCATCAACTGCCTGGACTGCACCCTGTCGCTGTTCGAGACCTGGGTGCACGGGCGGCCGCGGGTGTCCGCGCCGCGCACCTTCGACGGCTACCTGGACGGCGACACCCGACGCCCGATCCGCGGTGAGGCGGGTGGCCCGGGCCGGGTGGAAGACGTGACCGGCGGCCGTTTCCAGCGCGTCCTCGCACCGCCATCCGACCAACGGGCTCACCCGGCGCAGGCGCGGCAGGCCGCCGACCGGGGGTACGCCAACCTGCACGACCAACTGCTGCTGGGCGGCCACGGCAGCTACGCGTTCCTGATCACCGAGTGGGCGGGCGGCGGCTCGCACGCCTGGGTGGCGCTCAACCAGAACGGCACGGTCCTCTACGTCGACCCGCAGACCGGCCTCGTGCGGGACCGGCCGCTCTACCCCGACGTGGTCGGCATCGACGCACTCGTGCTGGGCGGGGACGGCCGGCCGATGCCACTCGGCGGGCTGCCCCGAGGCCGGTTCAGTGAACGTCCCGACCTGCCGACCCACCCACCGGCGTACGACGACGGCGGCCATGGCGACCCGTACATCAACCGGATGTACCTGCTGCTCGACGGGCCGGGCTCGGTGGCGGGTGCGGGTGATGGCGGTGCGGACATGGGCGATTCACGTCGGCCGACGTCCGATCTCGCACAGCTCGCGCCCGGAGAGCTGGCCGCGCTGACGGAGCTGCGCGACCGTGCCCTGGCCGCCGCCGACTGGGTCGAGGATGCGTTGGCTCAGGTCGGACGGAGCGTGACCGGCGCGCTCGACCTCACTGATCCGATCCGGCTCCGGGACCGAGAGTTTCGTGTCAAGGGGCTGGAATCCTTGGCGCGGAAGTACCTCGACGAGGCGCGCGTGGCCTCGCCCGATGCCACTGACTTCGTGGAGAGCGTCAATGACGCATTAAGATTCTGCCTCGAGATGCCGTCGGGCCAGCACTACAGCAACGCCGTTGACCTGGTACTCGCCGGCCTGGTCGAAGCTGGCTTCTCGGTGCCGGCCCGTTCAGCCTGCAAGAATTTCTGGCGGCAGGGCAATCGATTCTACGGATTGAACTGCACCCTTCGGTCGCCGGACGGGATGCTGATCGAGTTGCAGCTGCACACGCCCATCTCGCGAGAAGCCTGGCTGGCGACCCATGAGGAGTACGAAGTTCTGCGGCGTTCGTCGAACGGCCCAGAACACCGAGTTGGCGCGCTCCTGCGGATGCTCGCCGCGAATCGAGCGCGCGGTCTGCCGGATTCGCTCCCGGACGGGCTCGATCTACGCTTCCCCGCCAAGGACGCCACCTTCGCAAAGTGGATCAGCCAAAACGTTGACGTCTGGCGCGAGTACCAGGCCTGGCTTGGTCGGCAGGGGACGAGCCTCCCGCAGGTTGTGCAAGGGCTGGGACTAGGACTTCGCGACTTTCCCGTAGCACCCCAGGTGGTCGAAGAGTTGGAGCACGAGGTTGTTGAGCTACTACGTGATCTACCGGATTGATGGGCAGGGGCCGCCGGCAGGGCTCTTCGTCATGGATGCGGGTCTTGGCCAAGCTGTTCTCTGGGACCATCGCGCTCGGACGTGGGCCTACGATCCCGGACTCGTGGTGCGTTTCCTTGATGACTATCGCAACGTGGACCGCTACAAGAATGTGAGCCGTGCTGCCGCTGAGGCAGTGGCGGCAGCAGTCACCGGCGGCGAGAGGTTGCCGGACGAAGATTCAATCCGCGCCATGTTCAGACGGCGACGGTGAGCGCTGAGGCCGAGACATTCCCCATGTCCAAGGGCCCTATCGCCCCTCCTGCCACCGGTGCCGCTGGCCAGGACAGGCCCGTGGGCGCGCGGCGGTTGCCGAGGTGGACGGTTATCGACAAGAGTCGTCGTATGGCTGACTCACGCGCCGAGGCGACGACCTCCGACGGCGAACCCACGCGGACCTTCGGTTGGTCGTACCTGTTCGTTCATCCGGACGACGACCCGCGCTCGGATGGCAACTTCGCCGACGAGCGGACGGTGCTCGTCGAGTACCTGCGTGACCAGCGCCTCACGTTCGAACTCAAGTGTGACGGCCTGAACGCCGAGCAGTTGGCCCGGCGGGCGGTGCCGCCGTCGACGATGTCGCTGCTCGGGCTGATCCGACATCTGGCCGAAGTGGAGCGCGGTTGGTTCCGCAGGACCATGGCCGGCCAGGTCGCGCCCAAGCTGTACTGCTCGGACGACGATCCCGACGGCGACTTCGAGGGCGCGGTGGCCGATCCGGCCGTGGTCGACGAGGCGTACCTCACCTGGCGTACGGAGGTCGAGTTCTCCGAGCGCTTCGTCGCCGAGGCAGCGGATCTGGGAGTGCAGGGACGGCAGCGGGACGGCAACGTCATCGTGCTTCGTCGGCTGCTGGTGCACATGATCGAGGAGTATGCGCGGCACAATGGCCACGCCGATCTCCTGCGCGAGCGCATCGACGGAAGGGTGGGTCAGTGATGGCCGAAGGGTTCGACACCCGGTTGACGCGGGCGCAGGAGCGCTATGAGCAGACGGTCTTCGGCGGCGACGCGACGTCGTTGGACGAGGCGGAGCGGGATCTCGTGGCGTTGGAGGCGGACACGGCTCTGGCCCGGGGCCGGCTCCTGCATGCCCGCTTCCTGGAGACCGGTGCGGAGGACGCGGCCGAGCTGCGGCTCTTCGAGCGGGCGGCGCAGCTCTACCGCGAGCTGGGTGACGCTCGTGGCGAGGGGGAGTCGCTGTTCTGGGTGGGCACGGTCCACCAGGTGATCCGCCAGGACCAGGCGACCGCCGACCCGGCCTTCGCGCGGGCGCGTGAGCTGGCGACCGAGGCGGGCGACGAGCTGACCCTGTCGTACGTGCTGCGGCACCTCTGCTTCGGTGAGCAGGCCGCCGGTCGGGTCGACGCGGCGCGGGAGTTGCTGGCGGAGTCGACCCGGCTGCGCCGGGAGCTGTCCTTCACGCCGGGGGTCGCGGCGAACCTGATCGGTCTGGCGGACCTGGCGGCGACCGACGGTGACCGGGATGCCGCCCGCGAGCTGCTCGACGAGGCGGCCGAGCTCGCGGCCGGCAGCGGTGCGCACGGTGTTGCCCGGTGGGTGCAGGAGGCCCGCGACGAGCTGAAACTCGCCTGATCACGAGTAGGACAAGTAGCCGACGAGGTGACCGACGCCCTCGCCGACGGGCTTCGCCGAGCGTGATCGACTCGACATCGCCGATATGGGGGTGTCCGAGGACGTGGGATACCGCGATATCGCCGAAACCGAGTGGATCAAGGCCGGGGGCCGGTGTGGATCAAGGGTGGGCGCTGATGTCTGGTGGATCGACGCCGGACCCGGGGTACGTGCCGCGCAGCGAGGCGGAGGCGGTGGCCGTACAGGAGGAGTTGCGGCCGCTCGTCGACCTGGTCGGGCCGGGTCCGGCCGCGCCCGCGACGGTGGCCGGCCTGGACGTCGCGTACGCCGAGAGCGGCGACCTCCTCGCGGCGGCCGTGACCGTGCTGGACGCCCGGACGTTGGCGGTGGTGGATTCGGCGGTCAGTGTGGGCCGGCCTTCGTTCGGTTACGTGCCGGGGCTGTTCGCCTTCCGCGAGCTGCCGGCTCTGCTCGCCGCGCTGGACACGCTGACGACCAGCCCGGACCTGCTGGTCTGTGACGGGCACGGCGTGGCCCATCCGCGCCGGTTCGGGCTCGCCTGTCACCTCGGGGTGGTCACCGGCCTGCCCGCGATCGGCGTGGGCAAGACGCCGCTGGTCGGCGAGTGGGATCCACCGGCCGCCGAGCGGGGTGCCTGGTCGGCGCTGCGCGACGGAGGTGAGGTCGTGGGCCGGGTGCTGCGGACCCGGGACGGGGTGAAGCCGGTCTTCGTGAGCGTCGGGCACCGGATGAGCCTGGACAACGCGACCGCGCAGGTGCTCGCGTTGACTCCGCGCTACCGCCTGCCCGAGACGACCCGTACCGCCGACCGGCTGTGCCGCGACGCCCTCGCCGGGATCACGCACTCCAACCTGGACGAATTGGGCGGTGGAGCCCTCGGAGGCTCTACCGACGGAGATCGCCGAGCGTGATCGACTCGACATCGGCGATATCGGGGTGTCCGAGGCCGTGGGACACCCCGATATCGCCGATACCGAGTGGATCAAGGCTCGGTGGCCGCCGGGCCGGTCGTAAACCGTAACGCCGGACACATGCGGGCCGCTCTATGACCGGTGGCGGGGGTAGGCCGGTAGTAGCCTGGCCGCGGACCCCACCCGGGGAGAACGGTGAGGTGATCATGACGGTGCGTCGACGCGCGGCACGGCTCGCGACGGTCTGCGGTCTGCTGGTCGGCCTGGTGATGCTCGGTGCGTCACCCGCGCTGGCCGACGAGGACTCGGTCCGTGTGGGGTCGGCCAGCAGCTTCGCCGCCGGGGGTTCGGCCCAGGGGGTGAACGTCGCGGTGCGCAAGCGCTCCGGCGGCTGCGTCCTGCTGCGTACCGCCCTGGGTCTGCGCCTTGAGGGTCTCCAGCCGAGCCAGGTGGCGGTCCAGGTGAACGCGGGCGGGCACTGGGTTCCGGTGGCCGTCGGCGGCGGTGACGGCAACGTGGAGACCGGGCAGACCGCACCGGCGAAGCCGACCCTGTGCAAGGGCAAGGGCATCACCGTGCGGTACCGGGTGGCGTTCGCCGCCGACGCGCCGGGCGGCCAGCTCTACGTGACCGGTGTGGCTCTGACCGCTGCCGGCCAGCAGTTGGGGCAGGGCGCCGACACGGCGAAGGTCACCGGGCGGCTCTCCCCGTCGCTCACCCCGACGCCGTCGAAGAAGCCGACCCCGACCCCCAGTCCCACCGAGGTCGCGGCGGCCGGCGAGGTGGTGAACCCGGCCGCGCTGGGCCCGACGTCCGCCGCGCCCAGCGTGACCGCGGTGGCCGCCGAGTCCGGCGGTGGTTCGCCGATCATGTTCTTCGGCATCGCGATGGTGGCGGTCGGCCTGCTGCTCATCGTGCTGCTGGTGCGCCGCTCCCGGCAGGACCGCACGCCGTCCGACGAGCCCGGCCCGCTGCCGGGCAACCCCGGTGGCACCACCTACCGCTCCGGCGGTGGGTCGCCCGCCGTGCCCGGTCAACCCGGCCCGGTGTACGGCCAGCAGCCGTCGACCGCCGGCCAGGTGCCTCCGCCCCGCCCCGCCGGCGGAGGGGTCTACGGGGCGCGACCCGTGCCGCCGACTCCGGACGCCACGCAACCGATGCCGGGTGCTCCGGCTGGTCCGGGTGCCCGGCCGCTGCCCGGTGACCCGCCCACGCCGCCCGACGGCGGCGATCACACCGTGTTCATGCCTCGGCTCCCCGGCTGACCGGGGCCGGGGACGGACGCTCCGATACGCTCAGGTTCGTTGTCAACCTGCGGCCAAGGAGCGGAACTAGTGTCTGATCTGTCCCAGATCGTGAAGGCGTACGACGTCCGAGGGACGGTGCCGGACCAGTGGGACGAACGGGTCGCCGAGGCGCTCGGGGCCGCCTTCACCCAGCTGCTCAACGCCAGTGACGAGCCTGGCGACGCGGTTGTCGTCGGGTACGACATGCGGGCCAGTTCGCCCGGCCTGGCCGCCGCGTTCGCCGCCGGGGTGCGGGCCGAGGGCCGCTCGGTGATCGAGATCGGGCTCGCCTCCACCGACCTGCTCTACTTCGCCTCCGGCTCGCTCGACCTGCCCGGCGCGATGTTCACCGCCAGTCACAACCCGGCGCAGTACAACGGCATCAAGATGTGCCGCTCCGGCGCCCGGCCGATCGGCCAGGACAGCGGGCTGGCGGAGATCCGGGAGCGGGCGCAGGCCCTGCTGGACTCCGGGGCGTCGCGCCCGGCGGGTGAGCCGACCCGCCCGGCCGAGCGGCGGGACCTGCTTCCCGACTACGCCGCGTACCTGCGCAAGCTGGTCGACCTCTCCGGCATCCGGCCGCTGAAGGTGGTGGTCGACGCCGGCAACGGGATGGGTGGCTTCACCGTCCCCACCGTGCTCGGCGACGCCGCCCTGTCGGCCCTGCCGTTGGAGATCGTGCCGCTCTACTTCGAGCTGGACGGCAGCTTCCCCAACCACGAGGCGAACCCGCTGGACCCGGCGAACCTGGTCGACCTCCAGCGTGCCGTGGTCGAGCACGGGGCCGACATCGGCCTGGCCTTCGACGGGGACGCCGACCGGTGCTTCGTGGTGGACGAGCGTGGCGAGCCGGTGTCGCCGTCGGCGATCACCGCGCTGGTCGCGGCGCGTGAGCTGGCCAAGCACCCGGGCTCCACGGTGATCCACGGTCTGATCACCTCCAGTGCGGTCGCGGAGATCATCCGCGAGCACGGTGGGGAGCCGGTGGTTGCCCGGGTCGGGCACTCCTTCATCAAGGCGGAGATGGCCCGCACCAACGCGGTCTTCGGCGGCGAGCACTCCGCGCACTACTACTTCCGGGACTTCTGGTTCGCCGACACCGGAATGCTCGCCGCGATGCACACCCTGGCCGCCCTGGGCGAGCAGTCGCAGCCGCTGTCCGTGCTGGCCGGCGAGTACGAGCGCTACATCGCCTCCGGCGAGATCAACTCGACGGTCGCCGACCAGGCCGCGGCGGTGGCCGAGGTGCGTGCCGCGTACCCGGACGCGACGGCCGACGAGATGGACGGGTTGACGCTGCGTTTCCCCGACGGCGCCTGGTTCAATCTGCGTGCCTCCAACACGGAGCCGCTGCTGCGGCTCAACGTCGAGGCGCCCACCCGCGAGCGGATGGTCTCGCTGCGGGACGAGGTGCTCGGCCGCGTTCGCCGATAAGATCGCCTGCGCCGGTCGGCACCGCCGCCGGTGACCCCGCACTCGTGGAAGGAGCCGCGCCATGGCCCTGGATCCGCAGTTGCTCGAGATCCTTGCCTGCCCGGACACGCACCACGCCCCGCTCACGTACGACGCGGAGGCGCAGACGTTGACCTGCACGGAGTGCGGCCGGATCTTCGAGGTCCGCGACGACGTGCCGGTGCTGCTGCTCGACGAGGCGCGTGGCGGCCCCGGACTGCAGTCATGATCGACGGTACGGCCGGGGTCAGCGGGCGTCGTGACGCCGACGAGGCCCTGCTCGACAACCCGGACGCGCTGGCCGAGCACGACCCGGGCGGCATGCTGCGGCACACCGCGTCGGCCGGCGCCCAGGTGCGCGAGAGCGCGGCGTTGGCCGCCGAGGCGAACCTGGCGGTGCTCGCCGACGACGGGCGTCCCCGGGCCGTGGTGATCGCCGGCATCGGCACCGCCGGGCGTACCGGTGACGTGCTGGCCACGGTCGCCGGGCCGCGCTGCCCGGTCCCGATCATCGGGCACCGCAGCGCGGGCGTACCCGGTTGGGTGGGCGCCGCCGACGTGGTGATCGCGGTGAGCGCGTCCGGTCGGAGCCCGGAGGCGTTGGGCGCCGCCGAGGCCGCGCACCGTCGCGGTGCCCGGCTGGTCGCGGTGGGCGCCCCGGACTCGCAGTTGCAGTCGGTGGCCGAGCGGGCCCGCGCGCCGTTCATCCCGGTGCCGCGCCGCGCGCCGGCCCGGGCCAGTCTCTGGGCGCTCACCGTGCCGGTGCTGCTCGCCGCGCGTTCGCTCGGGTTGGTGAAGGTCAACGAGGCGGACCTGGCGGAGACGGCGGCCCGGCTGGACGCGGACGCTGACCGCTGCCGCTCCGCCGCCGAGTCGTTCGTCAACCCGGCCAAGTCGCTGGCGCTGGGCCTGGCCGGCTCGATCCCGATCGTGTGGGGCTCGTCCCCGCTGGCCACCGTGGCGGCCCGCCGCTTCGGTGACACCCTGTCCGCCAACGCCCGCTACCCGGTGGTCACCGGGGCGCTGGGCGAGGCCGGGCGGGGCCGGGTCGGGCTGCTGGACGGGGTCTTCGGCGGCCTGGCCGAGGGGGAGCGGGACATCTTCGCCGACCCGGCGGAGGACGACGGCGAGGGCACCCGGCTGCGGCTGGTCCTGCTGCGCGACGGCGGCCTCAACGCCGAGGACGACACGGACGAGCCGCTCGCGGTCGAGGAGCGCCGCGCGGACGCGGTGCAGACCCTCGCGGAGCGCCGTGGTGTGCGCTGCGACGTGGTGACCGCCGAGGGTGGGTCGGCTCTGGAGCGGCTTGCCTCCCTGATCGCCGTACCGGACTTCGCCTCGATCTACCTTGCTCTGGCACACGGATTGGACCCGATGGCCGTCCCGGCCATCACCGAGATGAAGGAGCTGTCGAACCAGTGAACGTACGCAGGGGGCGGCGCGTCACGTACGTCACCACGACGCGAAGCGGAGTGGCGGCGTGAGCGCGAACGGCGGGACGAAGGCGATCGTCGCCGCCCTGCTGGCCAACGTCGGCATCGCCGTCACCAAGTTCATCGCGTTCCTGCTCTCCGGGTCCTCGTCGATGCTGGCCGAGGCGGTCCACTCGGTCGCCGACTCCGGTAACCAGGGTCTGCTGCTGCTCGGCGGGAAGCGGGCGAAGCGCGCGGCCACCCCGGAACACCCGTTCGGGTACGGCCGGGAGCGCTACATCTACGCGTTCATCGTGTCGATCGTGCTGTTCAGCATCGGCGGCCTGTTCGCCCTCTACGAGGCGTACCACAAGTGGTCGCACGCGGAGGGCATCACCGAGTGGCAGTGGCTTCCGGTGGCGGTGCTGCTGGCGGCGATCGCCATGGAGTCGTTCTCCTTCCGGACGGCGATCAAGGAGTCCAACCACATCCGGGGCAACCAGTCCTGGGTGCGCTTCATCCGGCGGGCCAAGGCGCCGGAGCTGCCGGTGGTGCTCCTGGAGGACTTCGGCGCGCTTGTCGGTCTGGTCTTCGCGCTCTTCGGCGTCGGCATGACGCTGATCACCGGCAACGGCCGGTGGGACGCCGCCGGCACCGCGATGATCGGCATCCTGCTGGTGGTCATCGCCATCGTGCTGGCCATCGAGACCAAGAGCCTGCTGCTCGGTGAGGGCGCCGAGCAGCAGGACCTGGCCGCCATCGAGCGGGCCATCACCGAGGGCCCCGAGGTGGAGCGGATCATCCACATGAAGACGCTCTACCTGGGCCCGGAAGAGCTGATGGTGGCCGCGAAGATCGGCGTGCCGGCCTGCGAGAGCGCCCACGACGTGGCCCGTGGCATCAACGCCGTGGAGGCGCGAATCCGCACCGCGGTGCCGATCGCCCGGGTGATCTACCTGGAGCCGGACATCTACAGCGCCGCCGCCGCGGCGGCCGGCACCGGCACCGCCGCCGACACCGCCGTACCGCAGCCCGAGGACGCGTCGGGCGAGGCGGTCGGGCGGCCCGGGGGCTGAGACGGTGGAACCGCTGTACGGACCGATCCGGGATTACGCCTGGGGGTCCCGCTCAGCCATCGCGATGTTGCAGGGTCGACCGGTGCCCAGCACCGGCCCGGAGGCGGAGCTGTGGCTGGGCGCCCACCCCGGCGCCCCGGCCAGGGTGGAGCGCGCCGGCCTGCGAATGAGCCTCTGTGACCTGGTGCGCGACGAGCCGGGGCAGTGGCTGGGCCAGCGGGTGACCGACCGGTTCGGCACCCGGCTGCCGTTCCTGCTCAAGGTCCTCGCCGCCGACGCGCCGCTGAGCCTGCAGGCCCACCCGGACGCCGAGCAGGCCCGGGTGGGTTTCGCGGCGGAGGCGGGCCGGCCGGCGGGGGAGCGCAACTACTCCGACCCGCACCACAAGCCGGAGTTGCTGGTCGCGCTCACCCCGTTCGAGGCGCTGTGCGGCTTCCGGGATCCGGCCGAGTCGGCCGAGGCGCTCGCCGCGTTCGGCGTACCGGCGTTGGGGCCGGTGGTCGACGCGCTGCGGGCCGGGCCGGCGGGGCTGCGCACGGCCGTGCGGACGCTGCTCGGCTGGCCGGTCGCCGAGCGCGACGGGCTGCTGCGTGCCGCCCTGGCGTCGGCGGCCGACGGCCCGGACGCGGAGCTGGCCCGCCGGTTGGCGACCGTCTATCCGGGCGACCCGGGCGTGCTGGTGGCGCTGCTGCTGCACCACCTGCGGCTGGTGCCGGGAGAGGCGATCTGGATGCCGGCGGGCAACCTGCACGCGTACCTGAGCGGCTGCGGCGTGGAGATCATGGCGGCGAGCGACAACGTGCTGCGCGGGGGTCTGACCCCGAAGCGGGTGGACGTCGACGAGTTGCTGCGGGTGCTGCGTTTCGAGGTGCTCGACGATCCGGTACGTGCCGCGCAGCCGATCGCCCCGGGCGTGGACTGCTGGCCGGTGCCGGTGGACGACTTCGCGCTGCACCGGGTGCGGGTCGGCGGGGCCGTGCCGGAGGTCACCGTGGCGCTGCCCGGCCCCCGGGTGGTGCTCTGCGCCGCGGGCTCGGTCACGGTCGACGACGGGGCGGGCGCGCTGACGCTGGCGTCCGGCCAGGCGGCGATCGGCACGGCGTCCGGTGAGCCGCTGCGGGTCGGCGGCGACGGTGAGGCGTACGTGGCGACGTCGGGGCTGCGCTGAGCCCGACACAAGTCCGACTTTCCCGGAATAGCTTGACGCGCCCCTGGCTGAATGTGACTCTATGAGTACGCAGCGTTATCGCGACGACGGTCCGACAACGTGCGGGGAACCAAACCGGGGGGATGCACGGGGCGGGCGGAAGTGGGCAGCGGGTCTGTCCACCACCGACCGCCCCGTGCGCTGTCCACAGCCCGTCCCCCGGCGCCCGTCGCCAGCGCGCGTAAGGTGGAGGATCGGCGCAGACATCGTTCGACAGGAGCTTTCATGACCAGCACCCTCCCGGCGGCCGCCAGCGGTACGCCGTCCGAGGCCCGGCCGAGCACGCTCGCCGAGGGCGACTTCAAGGTGGCGGATCTGTCGCTCGCCGAGTTCGGGCGCAAGGAGATCCAGCTCGCCGAGCACGAGATGCCCGGCCTGATGGCGATCCGGCGGGAGTTCGCCGAGGCGCAGCCGCTCACCGGCGCCCGGATCACCGGTTCGCTGCACATGACCATCCAGACCGCCGTCCTGATCGAGACGCTGGTCGCCCTCGGCGCGCAGGTCCGCTGGGCGTCCTGCAACATCTTCTCCACCCAGGACCACGCCGCCGCCGCGATCGTCGTCGGCCCGAACGGCACCCCCGAGGCCCCCGCCGGCGTCCCTGTGTACGCCTGGAAGGGCGAGACCCTTCCGGAGTACTGGTGGTGCACCGAGCAGGTGCTCGTCTGGCCGGACGGGCAGGGCCCGAACATGATCCTCGACGACGGCGGCGACGCCACCCTGCTGGTCCACAAGGGCGCGGAGTTCGAGAAGGCCGGCGTCGTGCCGCCGGTCGAGTCCGCCGACTCCGAGGAGTACGGGGTCATCCTCGAACTGCTGCACCGCTCGCTCGCCGAGGACGGCCAGCGCTGGACCCGGATCTCCGCCGGCATCAAGGGCGTCACCGAGGAGACCACCACCGGCGTGCACCGCCTCTACGAGATGCACCGCGCGGGCACGCTGCTCTTCCCGGCCATCAACGTCAACGACTCGGTGACCAAGAGCAAGTTCGACAACAAGTACGGCTGCCGCCACTCCCTGATCGACGGCCTCAACCGGGCCACCGACGTGCTGATCGGCGGCAAGATGGCCGTCGTGATGGGCTACGGCGACGTGGGCAAGGGCTGCGCCGAGTCGCTGCGCGGCCAGGGCGCCCGGGTCGTGGTGACCGAGGTCGACCCGATCTGCGCCCTGCAGGCCGCGATGGACGGTTACCAGGTCGCGACCCTGGACGACGTGGTCGAGCAGGCGGACATCTTCATCACCGCCACCGGCTGCTTCGACGTCATCACCAACGAGCACATGGCCCGGATGAAGCACCAGGCCATCGTCGGCAACATCGGCCACTTCGACAACGAGATCGACATGGCCGGCCTGGCCAAGCGCTCGGACGTCGAGCGGATCAACATCAAGCCGCAGGTCGACCTGTGGCGCTTCGCCGACGGGCACGCCATCATCGTGCTGTCCGAGGGGCGTCTGCTGAACCTGGGCAACGCGACCGGGCACCCGAGCTTCGTGATGTCGAACTCGTTCGCCAACCAGACGATCGCGCAGATCGAGCTGTTCACCAAGACCGAGGAGTACCCGGTCGGCGTCTACGTGCTGCCCAAGCACCTGGACGAGAAGGTGGCCCGCCTGCACCTGGGCGCGCTCGGCGCCAAGCTGAGCAAGCTCACCAAGGAGCAGGCCGCGTACCTGGGTGTCTCGCAGGAGGGGCCGTTCAAGCCGGACCACTACCGCTACTGATCGACATCTCTTCGAACCGGGTCGGCTGTTCGCAGCCGGCCCGGTTCGTCGTTCCCGCCGGGGCGGGACGGGACGTCAGCCGGAGCGGGAGTCGCGGCGGCTGGGGCGGAACCACGTCCACGCGCACCAGGCCAGCCAGCCCAGGGACACGACGGTGGCCAGTGCCCGCAGGCGCAGCGCGCTGAGCAGCAGCACCACGGCGAGCACCGCCAACCACGGCAGGAAAGCCTTCACGGCAGGGATCCTCCCACGCTCGGACGGTGACCGGTTCGTGGCGGCCGCCGAAGACCAGGTCACAGCGAGAGTGAGCTTGTCATGAACGACTTGACGAGGTCCCGGAACTGGAGGAAGGTATGGCTGCCCTAAGTTAGCTGAGGCGTGCCTAATGAACACGGAGCCAGAATGTTCGCCACCTACCTGATCGGCCTGCGGGAGGGCCTGGAAGCGACCCTGGTGGTCAGCATCCTGGTCGCCTTCCTGGTGAAGTCGCAGCGCCGGGACCGGTTGCCGCAGGTGTGGGCGGGCGTCGGCCTTGCCGTGGCGCTCTCGGTGCTCTTCGGCTGGCTCATCGAGTACACCTCGACCTCGCTGCTGTCCCGCTCCGAGGACCGCGAGCTGTTCGAGGCCATCACCTCCGTCGCGGCCGTGGTGTTCGTCACCTGGATGATTTTCTGGATGCGCAAGGCGGCCCGCACCATCGCGGGCGAGCTGCGCGGCAAGCTCACCGAGGCACTGGCCGTCGGGTCGCTCGCCGTCGCCGGGATGGCCTTCCTCGCGGTGATCCGGGAGGGCCTCGAAACCGCCCTGATCTTCTACTCCGCCGCCCAGGGCGCGGCCGGCGACAGCGGGCCGCTGCTCGCGCTGATCGGCGGCATCCTCACCGCCGTGGTGCTCGGCGTGCTGCTGTACGCGAGCGCCCTGCGGATCAACCTCAGCAAGTTCTTCACCTGGACCGGTGCCCTGTTGATCCTGGTCGCCGCCGGCATCCTCAAGTACGGCGTGCACGACTTCCAGGAATCCGGTGTCCTGCCCGGCCTCAACGACCTGGCCTTCGACATCACCAGCACGCTCGACCCGACCACCTGGTACGCGGCGCTGCTGGCCGGGATGTTCAACGTGACCCCCGCGCCCACCGTGCTCGAGACGATCGCCTGGATCGCGTACGCCGTGCCGGTCCTGGCGCTCTTCCTGCGCCCGACCCGGCGTACCCCCGCACCGGCCGCGGCCACCGCGGTGCCGGCCGCGCCCTCCGCGGCGGCACCCCCCGCGGCCTCGGCGCCCGCCGTCGCCGCGTCGGCGGCCGAGTCGACGTCTCCGGACGCCACGAGCACCACCACCGTCACCGAGCGCGGGGCCGACACCGGCACCGAGGCCGAGGCCGACGCGGCAGCAACGCCGCAGCGTGCCTGACCCCACGAGGAGAGACAGCCCAGATGCGTACCACCCGATTCTTCGCGCTGGCCGCTGCCGGCGTGCTGGCGACGGCCGGCGTCGCCGCGTGCTCCGACTCCAAGAAGGATGAGGCGGGCGCGGCCGGCGGCGCGATCGTGGTCAAGGCCACCGACACCGCCTGCGAGGTCGGCACGACCGACCTCGGCGCCGGAACCGCCACCTTCAAGATCACCAACTCGGGCGCGAAGGTCACCGAGTTCTACGTGTACGCCTCCGGCGACCGGGTGATGGGCGAGGTGGAGAACATCGCCCCCGGGCTGAGCCGCGAGCTGCACGTCGAGCTGCCGGCGGGCACGTACGAGACGGCCTGCAAGCCGGGGATGAGCGGCAAGGGCATCCGGGGCGCGCTCAAGGTCAGCGGGTCGGCGCAGCCGCTGACCGCCGACGCCGCCCTGGCCGGGGCCACCGACAACTACCAGCGCTACGTCAAGAGCCAGACCGGCGCGTTGCTGGAGAAGACCGAGGAGTTCGTCGCCGCGGTGAAGGCTGGCGACGTGGCGAAGGCCAAGGCGCTCTACCCGGTCGCGCGCACCTACTGGGAGCGGATCGAGCCGGTGGCCGAGATCTTCGGCGACCTCGACCCCAAGATCGACGGCCGCGAGGAGGTCATCGAGGAGGGCATGGAGTTCACCGGCTTCCACCGGATCGAGAAGGACCTCTGGCAGTCCGGCGACATCAGCAAGGACGGCCCGATCGCGGACCGGCTGCTGGTCGACGTCAAGGAGGTCGTGGCGAAGGCCAACGCCGAGAAGCTCTCCCCGCTCCAGCTCGCCAACGGCGCGAAGGAGCTGCTCGACGAGGTCGCCAGCGGCAAGATCACCGGCGAGGAGGAGCGCTACTCGCACACCGACCTGTGGGACTTCGCCGCCAACCTGGACGGTTCCAAGGCGGCGCTGTCCGCCCTCCGGCCCGCGTTGGAGCAGCGCTCGCCGGAGCTGGTCAAGCAGCTCGACACTGAGTTCGCGAACGTCGAGGCGCAGCTCGGCAAGCACCGCGACGGCGACGGGTGGAAGCTGCACACCGCGTTGGGCAAGGCTGAGCTCAAGGAGCTCTCCGACGGCATCAACGCGCTCGCCGAGCCGATCAGCAAGGTCGCCGCAGTCGTCGCCCGGTGACCGGGACGCAGGGAGAGTCGAGTCGATGAGCGCAAGCAGGTTGACGCGCCGACGGGCCATCACGCTCGCCGGCGCGGGGGTGGCCGGAGTCGCCGGGGTGGCCGCCGGCGCGGGCGCGCTGGTGGGCGACTCCCGTGGCCCGGCGGCGGCCAGCGACCACCCGGCGGGCGCGGTCCCGTTCCACGGGGAGCACCAGGCCGGCATCGTCACCCCGGCGCAGGATCGGCTGCACTTCGTCGCCTTCGACGTGATCACCAAGGACCGGGCCCGCCTGGTCGAGATGCTCCAGGAGTGGACGGCCGCCGCCGTGCGCATGACGGCCGGCCGCGACGCCGGGGTGCTCGGCGCGGTCGGTGGCATGCCGGAGGCCCCGCCGGACGACACCGGTGAGGCGCTCGGCCTCCCGCCGTCGCAGCTCACCCTGACCATCGGCTTCGGCCCGACGCTGTTCCGCGACGCCGACGGACGGGACCGCTTCAGCATCGCCGACCGCCGCCCGGCCGCCCTGGCCGAGCTGCCCAGGTTCCCCGGTGACGCGTTGCAGGCCCCGATCTCCGGTGGCGACCTGTGCGTGCAGGCGTGCGCCAACGACCCCCAGGTGGCGGTGCACGCGATCCGCAACCTGGCGCGGATCGGCATGGGGGTGGTCAGCGTCCGCTGGTCGCAGCTCGGCTTCGGCCGTACGTCGTCGACGTCCCGGGACCAGGCGACCGCCCGCAACCTGTTCGGCTTCAAGGACGGCACGGCCAACCTCAAGGCCGAGGAGACCAACCTGCTCCGCGACCAGCTGTGGGTGCAGCCGGGCGACGGGCCGGACTGGATGACCGGCGGGTCGTACCTGGTCACCCGCAAGATCCGGATGCTCGTGGAGACCTGGGACCGGACCTCCCTGGCCGAGCAGGAGGAGATCGTCGGTCGGACCAAGGGCAGCGGCGCCCCGCTCGGGCGCAGCAAGGAATTCGACGAGCCGGACTTCGCGGCACGCGGGGACGACGGCAAGCCGCTGATCGCCGAGCACGCCCACGTCGCCCTGGCCCACCCGAGCCGGAACAACGGCGCGCACCTGCTGCGGCGGGGCTACAACTTCGTCGACGGCTCGGACGGTCTCGGCCGGCTCGACGCCGGCCTCTTCTTCATCGCCTACCAGCGGGACCCGCGCCGGCAGTTCGTGCCGATCCAGACCCAGTTGGCCCGCCATGACGTGATGAACGAATATCTGCGGCACGTCTCCAGCGGCCTGTTCGCCTGCCCGCCCGGAGTGCGCGACGGTGGGGACCACTGGGGCCGCGCGCTCTTCGGCTGAGCGCTAGGGCCTGTTTCATAAGAACTGGCCGGCCTGCGGCGGGCGCCCGGACTCCGCCTCGGCTCGACCGCCCTTATGAAACAGGCCCTAACCGGATCGCGGCGGCGACCCGTCGTCCGGATGGCGACAGCGCGGCCGGCCGGGGGCTACGGTGGCGCCGGACGGCGCCGAGGGGGGATCATGGTGGGAGCCGGCCCGGGAACCGATCCCTGCGCTGGACCTCGCACCACGTGGCGCCGCCGCCGCGGGTCGCGGTGACTGGTTTGCCGGCGGCACTATCCGTGCCGGCTGACGCCGGTCCCACCGAACTGAACGGGGATGCAATATTAATCCCATGAGAGCCCGGGTACTGGTGGTCGACGACGACCCCGCACTCGCCGAGATGCTCGGCATCGTGCTGCGCAGTGAGGGTTTCCTGCCCTCGTTCGTGGCCGATGGCGAGCGGGCGTTGGCCGCCTTTCGTGACAGTCGGCCGGATATCGTCCTGCTCGACCTCATGTTGCCCGGAATGAGTGGTATCGACGTGGCGCGGTCGATCCGTGCCGAATCCGGCGTGCCGATCGTCATGCTGACCGCCAAGAGCGACACGGTGGACGTCGTCCTCGGCCTGGAGTCCGGTGCCGACGACTACGTGGTCAAGCCGTTCAAGCCCAAGGAGCTGGTGGCCCGGATGCGGGCCCGGTTGCGCCGTGGCGAGGACGTGGCGCCGGAGATGCTGACCATCGGCCCGCCCGGCAACCAGATCACCATCGACGTGCCGGCCCACACCGTGAGCCGCAACGACGAGGAGGTGAAGCTGACGCCGTTGGAGTTCGACCTGCTGGTCGCGCTCGCCCGCAAGCCGCGTCAGGTCTTCACCCGCGAGGTGCTGCTGGAGCAGGTCTGGGGCTATCGGCACGCGGCCGACACCCGGCTGGTCAACGTGCACGTGCAGCGACTGCGCGCCAAGATCGAGCCAGATCCGGAGCGGCCGGAAATCATCCTCACCGTGCGGGGCGTGGGCTACAAGGCGGGCACCGGATAGCCTGGTCACACTGTGTCGACCTCGCCGCCCCCGCACCCCCAGACCACGGCAGCCCGCCGGCTCAACGCCGGCCGGGACCTGTGGCGCGCGCTGAGTGGCCGGGGCGCGCGGCTGGTGGCCCGGGCGCACCAGACCTGGCGCCGCTCGCTCCAGGTCCGGGTGGTGACCATCACGCTGGTCGCCTCCAGCCTGCTGGTGGGCGGTTTCGCGTACCTGATCGCTGACAAGATCACGACGATCCTGCTCGACAACGCCCGCACCGACGTCCAGTTGCGGGTCAAGGGCGGCGCGGGCTACGCGGCCAAGCAGGTCTCCCTCTACGGTCAGCCGCAGGAGGCGCAGCTTCAGGAGACCATCGAGGGCACGGTCAACTACCTGGCCGGCGGCGACCCACAGCAGACCAGTGGCGTGGTGGTGGCCATCACCGCCGCCGACTACCCGACCGTGATCCAGACCCGCACAGCGCCGGCGGTCAACGTCCAGCCCCTGCTCAGCAAGGAGCTGCGAGCCGCGGTCGCCAGCGGCAAGGTGGCCAGCCAGATCCAGACCGGTCGGCTCACCGGCGAGCCGACGAAGTACCTGGTCTACGGCTCGCCGGTGCCGACCCGCTTCGGGCAGATCGAGCTCTACTACCTGGTGCCGCTGACCCGACAGGACGCCACCGCCGCGGACGCCCGAGCCACAGTCGTCGCCACCGGCATCGCCCTGGTGGTCCTGCTGGGTCTGCTCGCCGCCCTGGTCACCCGGCTGGTGGTCAACCCGGTCCGGGTCGCCGCGCGTACCGCCCAGCGGCTCTCCGCCGGCCTTCTCGACCAGCGGATGGTGGTCAACGGCGAGGACGACCTCGCGCTGCTGGCCGCCTCGTTCAACCAGATGGCGACCAACCTGCAACGGCAGATCCTGCGCCTGGAGGAGATGTCCCGGTTGCAGCGCCGGTTCACCTCCGACGTGTCGCACGAGCTGCGGACCCCGTTGACCACGGTCCGGATGGCCGCCGACCTGATCTTCGCCGAGCGCGACGAGTTCGACCCGGCGGTGGCCCGCAGCGCCGAACTGCTCCAGGCCGAGCTGGACCGTTTCGAGGAGCTGCTCACCGACCTGTTGGAGATCAGCCGGTTCGACGCGGGCTTCGCCATGCTGGACGCCGAGCCGACCGACCTGGTGCCGGTGGTGCACCGGGTGGTCGACCGGTTGGCCGGCCTGGCCGAGCGGGTGGGCGTGGAGATCGAACTGGACCTGCCGAGCACGCCGGCGATCGCCGAGGTCGACCCCCGCCGGGTCGAGCGGGTGCTGCGCAACCTGGTCGGCAACGCCGTCGAGCACGGCGAGGCCCGGCCGGTGCTGATCACCCTCGGCATCGACGACACCGCGGTGGCGATCACGGTCCGCGACCACGGGGTGGGGCTGAAGGTGGGTGAGGAGAAGCTGGTGTTCAACCGGTTCTGGCGGGCGGACCCGTCCCGGGCCCGGCAGACCGGCGGCACCGGGCTGGGTCTGTCGATCAGCCTGGAGGACGCCCGCCTGCACGGTGGTTGGCTGGAAGCCTGGGGAGCGCCCGGGCAGGGCGCCCAGTTCCGGCTCACCCTGCCGGCCCGCGCCGGTGACCGGCTCACCACGTCGCCGCTGCGGCTGGTGCCCGCCGACGCGGCGCTGCCGTTCGGCGGCCCCCGCGACGGCGGCCCGCTGGCCATCGGGCCGGGCACCGGTGGAGCGCTGGCGATCGGCCCCGCGCCAGCGGGGGACGGCCAGCGGGCGGAGGTGCGCTCGTGAGGGCTCGACCACTGCTGGGCGCCCTCGGCGCGGCGCTGCTGCTCAGCGCGGGCTGCGGCATCCCGGCGTCGTCCGACGTGCGGGTGGACGGCAAGGCCGGCACGGCGACCGAGGCCGGGTCGAGCAACGGCCGAAGCAGCGAACCCCCGTCGCGTACGGCCAGCGGCAGCGACAACGAGGCGTTCGTGCGTAACTTCCTGTCCGCCGCCGCCGGCGAGCCGGACCGGGCGTACGAGCGGGTGAAGGCGTTCATCGCCCCGGAGCACAGGCTCCGCCTGCAGGACAAGAAGGGCAGCGAGGTCGCGCTGACCGTGGTCCGGCTGCGGGAATCGGTCTTCACCTTCAACAGCGACTCGACCACCACGGTCAAGATCTCGGTGCAGCAGATCGGTGTGCTGCGGACCAACGGCACTCTGGCGCCGCCGGTGGCGACCGAGACCGAGTACGAGTTCCGGCTGCGCAGCGCCTCGCTCGGCGGCGCCGACAACGACGAGCGCGCCGGCCAGTACGTCCTCGACCCGCCGAACGTGCTGCTGCTCAGTGACGTCGCCCTGCAGCAGTACTACCAGGACGAGTCGATCTACTTCTGGAGCTCCGACCGCACCCGGCTGGTGCCCGACCAGCGTTATCTGCCGTTCGCTGTGCCGGACGAGCGCCGGGTCAACGAGGTCGTGCGTTGGCTGGTCGGCGGCCCGTCCGACTGGCTGCGGCCGGGCGTCGTCGGCCTGCCCGACGGCACCGAGCTGATCAACAACGCCACCGGCGCGAACAACCGCTGGGAGGTCAACCTGGACATGTCCGGCGACGACCAGAACCGGGTCGACCAGGTGATCACCCAGCTCGCCTGGTCGCTGGGTGACCTGCCGGGCGAGCTGGAGCTGAAGATCCGTAACAACTCACAGCCCGTACAGGACCTCAACGAGCGCCGGCTGGCCCAGCCGCTCTACCCGGTGCGGGAGGGCCCGCAGCGGTTCGGCGTCTACGAGGGCGCGATCCGTCCGCTCGACTTCGTCGGCGAGCCCGGCGGTGTCGTGCCCCTGGCGGCCGAGGTCAACCGCAACATCGTGTCCGCCGGCCTCGCGCGGGGCGCCAACCGGGTCCTGGCCGCGATGGTGGTGACCAGCGGCAAGGACCGGCAGCGACTCGCGGTGGGCGCCGGCGCGGACACGGTGGCCGCGCTCAACCGCGGCGACACGGAGTACGCCTCGATCAGCCGCCCGGTGTGGCTGCGTACCGTCGACTCGCGCCCGGCGCAGGGGCTGGTGGTGGCCGACGGTCGCCTCTACCGCTTCGACGAGGCCGCCCGCATGTCGGAGGTGCCGCTGAACCTGCCCTCGCCGCAGGTCACCGCGGTCGCCGCCGCGCTGGACGGTCAGCGGGTCGCGTTGGTCGCCGGCGGCCGGCTCTACGTCGCGGCGATCAACCTGGACGGCGCCGGGAGCGGGATGTCCGTCGGCCCGCCCCGGGCCCTGGTCACCTCGCTGACCGGTCTGACCGCGGTGGACTGGATCGGCGAGGATCGGCTGGTGGTGGCCGGGTCGGCCGGCCAGCCGGCGATCTACGAGATCAGCGTCGACGGGGCGCTGGAGACCCCGCTGCGCACCGACGTGGGCGCCAAGGTCAACCACCTGACGGCGTACCCCACCAACCGCAGCGTGCGCGTGCCCACCGGGGCGTACATGTACGAGGCGAACAAGGTGGCGTACCGCAGCAGCCCGTTCGAACGGATCGAGCCGGAGAGTGTGCGCGACGTCCCCGCGCCGCCGGCCGGGGTCCGGCCGAGCAACCCGTCTGCCCCGTTCTTCCTCTACTGACGCCGTGCGGGGGCTCTGGGCGGACCTCGCCGACCTGGTCCTGCCCGCGGACTGTGCCGGCTGCCGGGAGCGGCACGCGGTCCTGCGGCACGGCTTCTGCCCCGCCTGCGTGACGGCGCTGGGCCTGCTGCGTCCCCGGACGGTCCGCCCCACTCCCGCCCCGGCGGGGCTGCCGCCCTGCGTCGCCCTCGGCCCGTACGCCGGCCCGCTGCGTGAGGCCCTGCTGGCGTACAAGGAGCACGGCCGGCACGGTCTGGCCCGCCCGCTGGGCGCGCTGCTGGCCGAGGTGGTCGTCGCGGCGGTCGGCGGAGTCCGCCCGCTGGAGTTGGTGCCCGTGCCCGACACCGCCGCGGCGGCCCGCGCCCGCTACGGCGACCACCTGGACCGGTTGGCCCGGCACTGCGCGAGCCGGCTGCGCCGGGGCGGCTGGCCGGCGCGGGTGCACCGTCCGCTGCGCGCGCTGCCCCGGCCGGACTCGGTGACGCTGGACAGCGCGGGCCGCGCCGCAGCGGCCGAGGCGGCGTTCCGACCCCGGTCCGGCGCGTCGGCTGGGCGTCGCCGGGCGGGCGGCGCCCCCGTCGTGGTGCTGCTGGACGACATCGTCACCACCGGCGTGACCCTGGCCGCGGCGGCCCGGATGCTGACCGCGAGCGGGCGGCCACCGGGCGTCGCTGCGGTGCTCGCCGCGACCGAGAAAAGGCACCAGTTGTAACCGACCGTGTTTCCGTTTCACCCGTTGGTGTATGAGGTGCGAAAAATCCCGGGCGGTCTTGGCAACATGGGGTGACTGCCAGGCGAACAGGAGTTAGCGTTTCGCTGTCAGGGGTAGGAGGTCGTTCCATCCCGCCCCCGGCGGTGAGAGGAGGCGTAGCCGTACTGACCGGTCGACGCCAGCGGGTCTCCCCACGGCGCGCGGCCGGGCCACCGGATCGAAGACGTCCGAACAAGGGAGGTCACGTGGACATCGTGGTCAAGGGCCGCAACGTCGAAGTGCCGGACCATTACCGGGTACACGTAGCCGAGAAACTCGCAAAGGTCGAACGCTACGACCATAAGATTATCCGCGTCGATGTCGAGCTGTTTCACGAGCGCAATCCGCGCCAGGCCGACCACTGCCAGCGGGTGGAGATCACCTGCATTTCCCGGGGCCCCGTGATTCGGGCCGAGGCCTGCACGAACGATTTCTACAGCGCGCTCGACGCCGCCATCGCGAAGCTCGACACCCGGCTACGCCGTGCGGCGGACCGCCGCCGCGTACACCGTGGTCGGCACGCGCCGATCTCCGTCGCCGCCGCCACCGCCGACCTGCCGGTCACGGATCTGGTGGCCGCCCCGCTGTCCGCGCCGGGCGCTGGCGCCCGCGCCGGCACCGCCGTGGCGGAGCGGGTCGAGGAGGAGCACGACCAGCCGTGGCACATCGCCCGGGAGAAGGTGCACCCGGCGGAGCCGATGACGATCGACGACGCCCTGTTCCAGATGGAGCTGGTCGGCCACGACTTCTACCTGTTCCAGGACAAGGAGACCGGCCGCCCCAGCGTCGTCTACCGACGCCACGCCTACGACTACGGCATCATCTCGCTCGACACCTGAGCCGGGCCTGACCCGCGCCGAGCACCGGGTTGTGGTGGGCGACCGCCACAACCCCGTGTCTCGTCAGCGCAGGTCGGCCGGCAGCAGGGCGAACGTCAGGTCGTCGAGGCGAGCACCCGCCAGGCCGGGCAGGCGACCGCGTAGCAGGGCCTCGCGCTGGAAGCCGACCCGCTCCAGCACGCGATGCGAGGCGGTGTTCTCCGGCACGGTGCCGGCGGTCAGCCGGGCGATACCGGCCAGGCCGAACGCCCAGTCGGCGAGCAGCCGGACCGCCCGGGTGGCATAGCCGTGCCCCCGCCAGCGCGGGAGCAGCGCGTAGCCGATCGACGCCTCACCACTGGTCACCTCGGTGTACGACAGGCCGCAGCTGCCCGCCGGCTCGCCGGTGGCCACGTCGACGATCAGCAGCCGGGCGATGTCTCCGGTCAGCCATGCGCTCTCCGCGAGCCGGCAGCGCCGCTCGATCGCCTCGGGCGTCGGTGGCACCGGCGGGGCCTGGTTGGCGACCACCTCCGGCCGGCTGTGCAGCCCGTACATCATCTCCGCGTCGTCCGGCGCGAGGCGACGCAGCGCCACCACCTGATCGGTGAGCACCCCGTCGGGCAGGTCGGGCAGCAGCCGGGGGGTCGGGCCGGGGGGATCGTCGGCGAGGCGTACCCAGGTCAGCAGATCGTGCCGGCCGCCGTCCCGGCGCTGCCCGGCCGACCGACGCAGGCCCTCGTACCGGAAGCCGGCGGCCAGCGCGACCCGCTGGCTCGCCGCGTTCTCCAGCTCGGTGAGCAGCTCCAGCCGGAGCGTCCCGGCGCCGAAGGCGTGCTCGCTCAGCGCGCGGGTCGCGGCCGTGGCCACCCCGCGCCCCCGCGCCGCAGGCCGCAGCCAGTAGCCGATCTCCGCCTGACTCCGGCCGGGCACCGGGTTGCTCAACCCGGCCCCGCCGAGCAGCCGGTCGGTGGCCGGGTCCGCGATGGCGTACGCGGCGCCGCCGCCGGCCCAGACCGCCGGTGCGCCGGCCTCGACCCACCAGTGGGCGTCGACCTCGGTGTACGGGGCCGGCATGCTGGACACGAACCGCTGGCTGAGCGGGTCCGCGCAGCCCTCGACCAGGTCCGCGATGTCGCTGGCCCGAAACGGCCGAAGCCGCACCCCGTGCGCCTCGACGACCGGCGGTGCCCCGGTCATGCCAGATCCCCGGCGAGCAGCGCGGCCACCCAGGTGTCGACCCGCTCACCCCGGTGCTGGACCCCGCCCCGGGCGGTCCCCTCGAATGTGAAGCCCGCCTTCTCGGCGGCCCGCCGGGAGGCGGTGTTGCCCACGTTCGCCTTCCACTCGATCCGGGCCAGTCCCAGCGTGGTGAAACCCCAGGCGCTCAGCGCGATCAGGGCGGCCGGCAGGTGACCCCGCCCGCGGGCGGCCGGGGCGGTCATGAAGCCCACGTCCGCGAGCAGCGGGTCGGCGGGGGAGAGCCGCAGGTCCAGAGTGCCGACGTACCGGTCGTCCGGGTCGGCGATCACGAAGCAGGCGGAGTCCCCCCGGGCCCAGGCGTCCTGGGCGTAGTCCCGGTACCCCTGCGCGTCGGAGCGGTCGTACGGATCCGGAACGGTGGTCCACCGGATCGTCTCCGGGTCCCGGCAGGTCTGCACCACGGCGTCCAGATCGTGTTCCTCCATCGGTCGCAGCCGCAGCTCAGCGGCCGCCGAGGTGGCGAACAGGGTCGGCTGTGGGCGGCCGAAGACGGCGGCCCGGCGGGCGACCAGGGTGCCGGGGCCGGCCGGCCCGGTCGATCCGGGTTCGGGCACCTCGCCGGGCAGCAGCGAGCCGATCCAGCCGTCCGAGCCGCCGTCCGGCGCCGGGTTCGCCTGCCGCAGCCGGCCGTCGATCCGGAACCCGGCCCGGAGCGCGACCAGCCGGGAGGCGTGGTTACCCACCTCGGCCTGCCAGAGCAGCCGGCGCAGCCCCAGCTTCTCGAAGGACCAGCGGGCGACCGCCCGGGTGGCCCGGACGGTCACGCCCCGGCCGCGCGCCCACGGGGCCGTCCAGTAGCCGATCTCACCGGTGCCGGCACGGTCGATGGAGATCAGCCCGCACGAGCCGAGCAGGTCGCCGGTGGCCGCGTCGCAGACCGCGAACGGCGCCCCGGTGCCGTCCGCCCAGGCTTGCGCGCTCAGCTCCGTGACGAAACCGCGGGCGTGTTCGCGAAGGTATGGGCGCGGTACGGTGGTCCAACGCTGAATGTCCCGATCCTGGCAGGCGCGGTGTACGCCGTCGGCGTCCGCCTCCCGCCAGGGTCGCAGCAGCACGCCGTCCTCGACGATCTCCACAGGCTCCACCCGTGCATCGTGCCGGAACGTTCGCCGAAGGCGTAACCGGATTACGTCCCGGGCGGACCCCGTGCGCGAATTATGTCGGGTTCGGCGGGGTGGACCGCCGCCACCAGTGACCATCGCGCCGATGGAGCGCCTACGATGGTTCGAGACTGTCTAGGGGAGCGTTGATCCGTGTCGATTCTGGAAAAGGTCCTTAATGCGGGCGAGGGCCGCATGGTGCGCCGGCTCAAGGCCATCGCCGCCGCCGTCAGCTCGATCGAGGACGACTACGTCAACCTCACCGACGAGGAACTGCGCGGTATGACCGAGCAGTTCCGGGAGCGGCTCGCCGACGGTGAGACCCTCGACGACCTGCTGCCGGAGGCGTTCGCGGTGGCCCGCGAGGCGGCCGCCCGGGTGCTCGGCCAGCGGCCGTACGACGTCCAGGTGATGGGCGGCGCCGCGCTGCACTTCGGCAACATCGCCGAGATGAAGACCGGTGAGGGCAAGACGCTGACCTCGGTCATGGCCGTCTACCTCAACGCGCTCTCCGGCGACGGCGTGCACGTGGTCACCGTCAACGACTACCTCGCCCAGCGCGACGCGGCCTGGATGGGTCGCGTGCACGAGTTCCTCGGGCTGACCGTCGGCGTGGTGCTGCCCAACCGGCCGGCCAGCGAGCACAAAGCCGCCTACGAGTGCGACATCACGTACGGCACCAACAACGAGTTCGGCTTCGACTACCTGCGCGACAACATGGCCTGGTCGAAGGACGAGCTGGTGCAGCGCGGCCACAACTTCGCGGTGGTCGACGAGGTCGACTCCATCCTGATCGACGAGGCGCGCACCCCGCTGATCATCTCCGGTCCGGCCGAGCACTCCGCCCGCTGGTACGGCGAGTTCGCCGGCGTCGTGGCCCGGCTCCAGCCCGGCACGGACGGCGAGGGCGACTACGAGGTCGACCACTCCAAGCGCACCATCGCGGTCACCGAGCGCGGCGTCGCCAAGGTCGAGGACCGGCTCGGCATCGACAACCTGTACGAGTCGGTGAACACCCCGCTGGTCGGCTACCTCAACAACGCCATCAAGGCCAAGGAGCTCTACAAGCGCGACAAGGACTACATCATCAGCGACGGTGAGGTCCTGATCGTCGACGAGTTCACCGGGCGCATCCTGCACGGCCGTCGCTACAACGAGGGCATGCACCAGGCGATCGAGGCCAAGGAGGGGGTGGAGATCAAGCAGGAGAACCAGACCCTGGCCACCATCACCCTCCAGAACTACTTCCGCCTCTACAACAAGCTGTCCGGGATGACCGGTACGGCGCAGACCGAGGCGAGCGAGTTCAACAAGGTCTACAAGGTCGGCGTCGTGAGCATTCCGACCCACCGCCCGATGGTTCGCGAGGACCGGCCGGACGTCATCTACAAGACGGAGAAGGCCAAGTTCAACGCCGTCATCGAGGACATCGCCGAGCGGCACCAGATGGGCCAGCCGGTGCTGGTCGGCACCGTCTCGGTGGAAAACTCCGAGATCCTCTCCCAGCTGCTGCGCCGCCGGGGCATCCCGCACAACGTGCTGAACGCCAAGTTCCACGCCCGGGAGGCCGAGATCGTCGCCCAGGCCGGGCGTAAGGGCGCGGTCACCGTGGCCACCAACATGGCCGGCCGCGGCACCGACATCCTGCTCGGCGGCAACCCCGAGTTCCTCGCGGCGAACGAGCTGCGCCAGCGCGGTCTCGACCCGCTGGAGAACGAGGAGGACTACGCCAAGGCGATGGAGGAGGTCCTGCCCACCTGGAAGCAGGCCTGCGACGCCGAGGCGGACGAGGTCGCCGCCGCCGGTGGCCTGTACGTGCTGGGCACCGAGCGGCACGAGTCCCGGCGGATCGACAACCAGCTGCGCGGTCGCGCCGGCCGGCAGGGCGACCCGGGCGAGTCCCGCTTCTACCTGTCCCTGCAGGACGAGCTGATGCGACGCTTCCGGGCCGGCGCGGTCGAGGCGGTGATGGAGCGCTTCAACATCCCCGAGGACGTGCCCATCGAGTCGAAGATGGTCACCCGTCAGATCAAGAGCGCCCAGGCCCAGATCGAGGGTCAGAACGCCGAGATCCGCAAGAACGTTCTGAAGTACGACGAGGTGCTCAACAAGCAGCGCCAGGTCGTCTACGCCGAGCGGCTGCGGGTGCTCAACGGTGAGGACCTCTCCGACCAGGTCCGCAACATGATCGACGACACCGTCGAGGCGTACGTGCGGGGCGCCACCTCCGAGGGCTACGGCGAGGACTGGGACCTCGAGCAGCTCTGGTCCAGCCTCAAGCAGCTCTACCCGGTCGGCGTGACGATCGAGGAGCTGGAGGAGGAGGCCGGCGGTTCCCGGGCCGGCATGGACGCCGACTTCCTGGTCGCCCGCCTCAAGGAGGACGCGAACGCCGCGTACGACCGCCGCGAGGAGCAGCTCGGCACCGAGGGAGTGCGCCAGCTCGAGCGGATGGTGCTGCTCCAGGTGATCGACCGCAAGTGGCGCGAGCACCTCTACGAGATGGACTACCTCCAGGAGGGCATCAACCTCCGGGCGTACGCCCAGCGCGACCCGGTGGTGGAGTACCAGCGCGAGGGCTTCGACATGTTCGCCACCATGATGGAGGGCATCAAGGAGGAGACCGTCGGCTTCCTCTACAACGTGGACGTCCAGGTCAACGAGCCGGAGCCGGCCGCCGACTCGGAAGAGGTCACGCTGCTCGACAAGCCGGTGGAGATCCGGGCCAAGGGTCTCAACCGCTCGCCGCAGCGGCAGGGTCTGCAGTATTCGGCTCCGACCATCGACGGTGAAGCCAGCCCCGGCGCCGTCAACGTCGAACAGGAGCAGCAGCAGGCACCGGCGCTCGGTGTGGGCCGGCCGGTCCAGAGTGCGCCGGCAGCCCCCGGGCGGAGCGCGCCGTCGGCCCCGCAGCGGCCGGCCTCCGGGCTGCGTGGCCCGACGCTTCCGACCGCCGGGTCCCGACGTCCGGTCCCCAACCAGGCCGACGCCGGCAACGGCCCGTCCCGCAACGCGCCGTGCCCGTGTGGCTCGGGCCGCAAGTACAAGCGCTGCCACGGCGCCCCCAACGGCGGCAACTGACCGACCGCACGTCCCGATGGGCCCTGGCCGAGGAGGCCGGGGCCCATCGGCGTCCCCACCCCCGCATCCCGCCACCGACGCCCGTGGCCGGGTGGCCGTGGCTGAGGGGCCGGGTCGCCCGTGGCCGCGCGGCTCGTGGCCTGCGGCGGGGTGGCGGGGTGGCGGGAGATCAACTCGGCTTCCTGGAAGTCGGGGTGTCAGCGCCAGGTTGATACCGCGACTTCCTGGAAGTTGAGTCGATCAACGCAGAGCAAGCGGCGGGTTGTCAGAGGACGTGCAGGGCCGTGCACAGCCAGCGGCCTCGCCGGTGTTCCAGGCGTAGCGCCATGGCCCAACTCCGGCCACCGGCGCCGCTCACCACGGCAGCCGCTTCCACAGCGGCTTCCCGAGGCTCGCACACCCGCATCCGGAGCAGCCGTAGAGCCGGCCGGGTTGCCCGACGGCGAGCCGGCCCGGCCCGCCCGGTCGCCCGGGCGAGTTCGGTGAGCAGTTCGACGGCCCGGCCCGGGTCGAGCAGCGGGCGTACCTGGGCCGGCGAGCGGTAGCCGTTGACCACCTCCAGGCAGGTGCCGACGAAGCGGTGTGCGGCCCGGGTCGCCTCGGGCGCGGTCGCCGGTGGGAGTGGCGCACCCGGGTGGCTGGCCGGCCGCGAAGGCGTACGGCGTGGGGTCGCGCGACGCTCCGCCGGCCGGACCGGATCCGGTCGTGTCGAGGCGAACAGGTCGAGGGCGAGCTGGCCGTGGGTCGGCCCCGGCCAGTACGTCTCGTCCGGGTACGGCGGATCGATGGGCGGGACGGGGCGCAGGCGCACAGGTGGCCGGGAGGGACCGGGTCGCCGCTCGCTCATCGCTGCTCCCTTTGATCTTGCGTTTGCCTACGTTTGCCTCCGACTGACTCGATTCTCCGCGACAGAACGGCCTCGGTCAATGCCTGCGGCGGCGGACGCGTCGCCCACTGGCATGATCCACTCGGGTTCGCCGACATCGCGGTATCCCGGCGGGCCGGACAGCCCCATTTCGGCGATACGGAGTGGATCACGCGGGTCGGAGCGGCAGGTGGCACGCCTGTCGGGCGGCGCTGCCCGGACCTACTCCGGATCGCGGTCGACGAGGGGGTTACCGCGTACCCAGTCGGCGGTTTCGGCGTACTTCTGCGCGATGTACTCCTCCAGCCGGGCGCGCTCGACCCGCCACTGACCGCGTCCGCCGATCTTGATCGCCGGCAGTTCCCCGCTGCGGACCATGTGGTAGACCTGCGAGTCCGACACGTTCAGCTCGGCGGCCACGTCGGAGAGCAGCAGGAACCTCGGCTCCACGGAAACTCCCGGGGTTGACGTCGTTTGCATCAGTTTGCCATCGGTAGGGCTCACCGCCCAGCATCCCCGGCCCGGCGGCGGGCCAACCAGCGCCGGACACACCGGCGGGAAACTTCCACCGGCCGGAGGCGGGGTGTATGACGGTCACGGCGTGCGGCATGATCTGCGCCCGTGCCGGCTGCCGCCGGCACAGGACCGAGCGGGGAGACGACCGGTGACCGACGAGCTTGTCCGGGTGTACGTGCCGGCGACCGTACCCATGCTGACCCGCCTGCGCGAGCAGGGGCTGACCGCCGACCGGGCGCATGCGGTGACGCCCGCGCTGCGCGAGTGGTACGCCGAGGGTGACGAGGAGGAGTTGGAGTACGTCGCGTTCACCCGGGCTGCCCAGGACGCGCTGCACCTGCTCAGGGCCGATCCGGCCGCGCCCCGCCGCCGCGTGGTCGTCTCGGTCGACCTGCCGCCCGCCGCGCTCGGCCGTGGCGATGGTGAGCTGGGGTCCAGCTTGGTGACGTTGGCCGACACCGTGCCGGTGGGGGCCGTCGCGGCGATCCACGTGGACGGCGCGGACGCCGTCGAGGAGGTCGCCGCCGCGGCCGACGTGGTGGCCGAGGCCGCTGCCGGTGACCCGGACGCCCAGTTCACCGTCGACGGGGCCGAGGATCACGAGCTGGAGTGGTACGACGTGACCGAGCTGGACCTGCTGCTCCGCGCCACCGACTGAGCCAGCAGCAAACAGCGGGCCGCCCGCGCTCAGGCGACCGGCCAGCGCTCAGCAGGCCGGCCAGCGCTCAGCAGGCCGGCAGCGAACAGGCGAGCCGGTAGCGGTCACCGGGCCGGGTCGACATCGACGGCGTCGTGAGCGGTCGTGTCCGCCTCGTCCTCGTCCTCGTCGGTGTCGGTCTCGTTCCTGGCTGTCGGCGGCGTGGTGCCGGGACCGTCGGCCACGGCCGGGTCGTCGTCGGTGTGCGCCGGGCCGAGCGTGCGGCCGAACGCGATGAGCGCGGTCAGCGCCCCCACGAAGAGCATCCAGATGCCGTTGTCCACCCGCGAGGTGCCCAGCGACGTCTGCGCCACCGCGTCCGCCTCGCTGAGCGCGCTGGCCAGGTCCAGCAGCGACCGGCCGCCGATCCGGATGATCACCTCGGCGAGCAGCAGGAGCAGGCCCGGCCCGGCGCCGGCGAGCAGGTAGGCCGGCCAGCGCAGCGCGGGCGTCTGCGGATCGCGCCGCAGGGCTCGCCGCCGTGCCCAGGTGAGGTAGCCGAAGGCGAGCAGCCCGGCCAGCAGACCGGCGATGAGGGACTCGGTGCGCGACACCCACTTGGCCGCGTCGACAAGCGACTGCTGGCTGTCGCCCGCGCCGAACAGGTCGAACAGCGGGTCCCGGGCACGACTGAACGCCACCACGAAGACCAGCGCGCCCAGCGCGGCGGTCACCACCGCGCCGACCGCCGGGGCCGTTCGCGCGCCGGCGATCGCCCCGCCGATGATCGCGGCGGCCGCCGTGGTCCCGGCGATCACGTTGGTGGTCGAGGTGTCGAAGTAGGTGAGGTTGATCGCCAGCGCGGCGATCAGCCCGACCACCATGCCCGCGCCGATCGCACCGACGAAGCGCAGGGTCGCCCCGTCGCCGTACCGCCGGGTCAGCAGGTTGCCGCCGGCCAGGGCGGTGGCGGCCCCGGCCACCAGCGCGGCCGAGATCACACCGGGCAGGGCGAACGCGGAGAGGCTGATCGCGGTGATGCCGGCCGCCGCCGAGGTGATGGCCTCCCGGGTCGACCAGAGCATGGCGGCCAGCCAGCCGAGCGCCAGCAGCGCGAGCACGGCCGCGCCGGGCGCGAACACCGGTCGGCCGCCGGGGGAGGCCGCGTCGACCGCCGGCTGGTCCGACTCCGCGGCTGGGACGCGGCCGGGCTGCTTGGTCATCGTCTCCCCTTCGAGGCGCCAGGTCACCGACCATTCAGGGTACGCGGACCGCCGCGACCCCCACCGAACGAGCCACACCCCACGGCTACGCCCAGCCAACACAGCCGAGCCATCACGGAGAAGTCGAGTGGCATCAAACTGCCCCGGGGACGGCTGCAGCTCCGCAAGACGGTCGGCGCGTCGAGGCGTACCCCCGAAGGAACCGCGACGGAGGCGCGGACCGCGACCAACGTCGGGGCTGGGGCGAGCGTCCCCGGCGGAGGGATCAAGCCTGACCGCCCGGAGCCGGGGACGGTCGCCCCAGCCCCGCCACCGCGAGCGGTAAGGGGAGCAGGCCCAGTCGGTCCTTCGCGATCGGGTGACGGCGGCAGCAGTGCCAGCACCTTCGCGTGAAACAATCGCGGGAGGTCCCGCCGCTGCTCGGCCCTCCCGCGCGGCGTCCGGTGTCCGGCCGTCCGGTCGGTGCCCGCGGGTCCGGTTTCGCCACCGCTGTCGAGATCGCCAGGAGCCTTGATGGATGCCGTGTTCTCCGTACCCGAGCCGCGCAACGAGCCGGTTCGCAACTACGAGCCGGGCAGCGGAGACCGGGACCGGCTCCAGCGGCGGCTGACCGAGCTGGCCGCCGAGCGCATCGACCTGCCGATGACCATCGGCGGCGAGCAGCGGATGGCGGCCGGCGACCCGATCAACGTGGTGCAGCCGCACAAGCACGCCCACGTGCTCGGCGTGACCGCACACGCCACCCACGACGATGCCCGCGCCGCGATCAAGGCAGCCAAGGATGCCGCCCCGATGTGGCGGGCGCTGCCGTTCGAGGAGCGCGCCGCGATCTTCCTGCGCGCCGCCGAGCTGCTCGCTGGCCCCTGGCGGGACACCCTCAACGCCGCCACCATGCTCGGCCAGTCGAAGACCGCGATCCAGGCGGAGATCGACGCCGCCTGCGAGTTCATCGACTTCCTCCGGTTCAACGTGCACTTCGCCCGCCGCCTGCTCGAGGAGCAGCCCGCGTCCTCGCCGGGCGTCTGGAACCGCTTCGACCACCGCCCGCTGGAGGGCTTCGTCTACGCGGTCACCCCGTTCAACTTCACGGCCATCGCCGGCAACCTGCCGTCGGCGCCGGCGCTGCTGGGCAACACGGTGATCTGGAAGCCGGGCCCCACCCAGCAGTTCGCCGCGCACTTCACCATGCGGCTGTTCGAGGCCGCCGGCCTGCCACCCGGCGTGATCAACATGGTCACCGGTCGGGGCGAGGAGGTCTCCGACGTGGTGCTCGCCGACCCGGATCTGGCCGGCATCCACTTCACCGGCTCGACCAAGGTCTTCCAGCAGTTGTGGCGGACCGTCGGCGACAACATCTCCCGCTACCGGGGCTACCCGCGGCTGGTGGGCGAGACCGGTGGCAAGGACTTCGTGGTCGCGCACACCAGCGCCGACGTGGACGCCCTGCACACCGCGCTGATCCGCGGCGCGTACGAGTACCAGGGCCAGAAGTGCTCGGCGGCCTCGCGGGCGTACGTGCCGCGTTCGCTCTGGGAGGGTGGCCTGCGGGACCGCCTGGCCGCCACCGCCGACTCGCTGACCTACGGCGACGTCACCGACTTCAGCAACTTCGGCGGCGCGGTGATCGACGACAAGGCGTTCGCCCGGCACACCGCGGCGCTGGAGTTGATCGCCGGTGACGACACCTGCCGGGTGCTCGCCGGCGGCACGGCCGACGACTCGGTCGGATACTTCGTCCGGCCGACGCTCTTCGAGTGCTCCGACGCCGCCCACGAGACGTTCACCACCGAGTACTTCGGGCCGATCCTGGGCGTGCACGTGTTCGACGACGCGCGCTTCGACGAGGTGGTCACGCAGGCCGAGTCGATCGCTCCGTACGCGCTGACGGGGTCGGTGTTCGCCACCGACCGCCGGGTGATCGATTCGGTCGGCGAGCGCATGCGCTACGCGGCCGGCAACTTCTACATCAACGACAAGCCGACCGGCGCGGTGGTCGGGCAGCAGCCGTTCGGCGGTGCCCGGGCCAGCGGCACCAACGACAAGGCGGGCTCCTGGCTCAACCTGGTTCGCTGGGTGTCGCCGCGGACGATCAAGGAGACCTTCGTGCCGCCGACCGACCACACGTACCCCCACATGGGCTGACCTGCGGCGACCCGCTGGCGGCGTGCGTAGCGCCGCCAGCGGTCGGCCGAGGGGCCGCAATCCATCGATAGTCCTCAACGGACAGTCTGCCGCCGACAGTGCACATAGGAAGTCCTGTCGGGTGGCAAACTGCCAAATCCTGGACGCCGGCAGCGCAAAGTGGCAGCGTAACGGCCATGGCGGAATCCGGAGTCAACCCCACGGCGGCGGCCCTGCTCGGGCTGCTCCACGAGGGTCCCATGACAGGCGGCCAGTTGATGGCCGCCGCAGAGCGCCGACTGGCGCCCTACTGGTCGATGACCCGCAGTCAGGTCTACCGCGAGTTGCCGGTGCTGGCCGAGCGGGGGTACGTGCGGCTCGGCAAGCCGGGCCCACGAATGAGCCAGCCGTACGCGCTCACCGCAAGCGGGAAACGGACATTTTCCCGCTGGCTGGCGGAGAACCCGGGGCGGGACACCATCCGCAACCCGATCGCGCTCCGGATGGCCTTCGGCAACCTGCACTCGTCCAGCCAGCTCAAGAGCCTGTACGCCTCGGCCAACGAATACCACACCGAGGCCCTCGCTCAGGTACGCGAACAGGTCAAGAACGCCAAACGGGACGGCGAGACGTACGACGCCAGCGCGCTGGAGTTCGCCGTCGCCTACCACCGGGCGGCCCTGTCGTGGCTGAAGTCCGCCCCCGTCGGGTGATCTCCGGCGGGTTCGCCGACACGGAACGAGCTGTGCTGCTCCCGGCACAGTACGCTTGTCTGTCGTGACCGCTGCCGATTACGCCGAACAGCTCAAGGAACTCGACGCGACCCTGCGCAACATCGAGGCCGTCCTCAATCTGGACCGGCTGCACGAGGACAAGGCCCGCCTGGAGCAGGAGGCGTCCGCCCCCGATCTGTGGGACGACCAGGCCAAGGCGCAGCAGGTGACCTCGCAGCTGTCGTACGTCAACGGCGAGATCAGCAAGCTGGGCAGTCTGCGCTCCCAGCTCGACGACGCCCGGGTGCTGCTGGAGTTGGCCGAGGCCGAGTCCGACCCGGGCGTGCTGACCGAGGTCGAGACGGAGATCACCGGCCTGACCAAATCCATCCAGGAGATGGAGGTCCGCACCCTGCTCTCGGGCGAGTACGACTCCCGGGAGGCGCTGGTCGCCATCCGGGCCGGCGCCGGCGGCGTGGACGCGGCGGACTTCGCCGAGATGCTGCTGCGGATGTACCTGCGCTGGGCCGAGCGGCACGGCTACCCGACCGAGGTCTACGAGACCTCGTACGCCGAGGAGGCGGGCCTGAAGTCGGCCACCTTCGCGGTCAAGGTGCCCTACGCGTACGGCACGCTCAGCGTCGAGTCGGGCACCCACCGGCTGGTCCGGATCAGCCCGTTCGACAACCAGGGTCGCCGGCAGACCAGCTTCGCGGGCGTGGAGGTGCTGCCGGTGACCGAGCAGACCGACCACATCGACATCCCGGAGAACGAGGTACGCGTCGACGTCTACCGTTCCTCGGGGCCGGGTGGGCAGAGCGTCAACACCACCGACTCGGCGGTCCGGCTCACGCACATCCCGACCGGCATCGTGGTGACCTGCCAGAACGAGAAGTCCCAGCTGCAGAACAAGGCCTCCGCGCTGCGGGTGCTCCAGGCCCGGCTGCTGGAGCGCAAGCGCCAGGAGGAGCAGGCCAAGCTGGAGGGCCTGAAGGAGAACGCGGCCGGTTCGTGGGGCGACCAGATGCGCTCCTACGTCCTGCACCCGTATCAGATGGTGAAGGATCTCCGAACCGAGCAGGAGACCGGCAATCCGAGCGCGGTCTTCGACGGCGAGTTGGACGGTTTCATCGAGGCCGGCATCCGTTGGCGTAAGCAGCGGCAGCTCGCCGGCGACGGTGCGTGACGACTCGCGGGCGGAGCGCTTCGTCGATCTCCAGGTGAGGGCCTGATTCGACGACGCGCGCCGCTTCTGCGGGGCGTGGGGCTTGGCTCAGTTGTTACACCGCGTAGACTCACCACCCGTGATTCAGCTTGAGCAAGTGACGAAGACGTACCCGAAGGCGTCCCGGCCTTCGCTCGACAACGTGTCCGTCTCGATCGAGAAGGGCGAGTTCGTCTTCTTCATCGGTCCATCCGGCTCCGGCAAGTCCACAATCATCAAGATGCTGCTGCACGAGGTCACCCCCAACAAGGGGCGGGTCCTCGTCAACAGCAAGGACGTCACGTCGATGCGCTCCTGGAAGCGACCCCACTTCCGGCGTTCGATCGGCTGCGTCTTCCAGGACTTCCGGCTGCTGCCGAACCGCACCGCGTACGAGAACGTGGCGTTCGCCCTTGAGGTGATCGGCAAGACCAAGGCGGTTGCCCGCCGGGTCGTGCCGGAGGTGCTGGAGCTGGTCGGGCTCGGTGGCAAGGAGCACCGCTATCCGCACGAGCTCTCCGGTGGTGAGCAGCAGCGGGTCGCCGTCGCCCGGGCGTTCGTGAACCGTCCGCTGATCCTGCTGGCGGACGAGCCCACCGGAAACCTGGACCCGGACACCTCGATCGAGATCATGCGCCTGCTGGACCGGATCAACCGCACCGGCACGACCGTCGTGATGGTCACCCACGACTCCAACATCGTGAACCAGATGCGCCGCCGCGTCATCGAGATCGAGAGCGGTCGCATCGTGCGTGACCAGGCCCGCGGCGTCTACGGGTGAGCCGGCGCTCCGCCCCTGCGCAGCCTGACGACGAACACCTCATGCCGGAGACCCGGAGGAAATCCCGATGCGCGTGAAATACGTCCTGTCCGAGGTACTGGTCGGACTGTGGCGCAACGTGACCATGACCATCGCGATGATCATCACGATGGCGGTCTCGCTGACCATGCTCGGCGCCAGCGGTCTCATGTACCGCCAGGTTGACGACATGAAGGACCTCTACTACAAGAACATCGAGGTCTCGATCTTCCTGAGTCAGGAGGTGAGCGAGCAGCAGCGCACCGACCTGGACGCCAAGCTGAAGGCCGACCCCCTGGTCAAGGACGTCATCTACGTCAACAAGGACGAGGCGTACAAGAAGTTCCAGGAGATGTACCAGGACGCGCCGGACCTGGTGAACGCGGTCAAGCCGGACCAGCTGCCGGAGTCGTTCCGGCTCAAGCTGAACAACCCGGAGCAGTACAAGAACATCTACGACCAGTACAAGGACACCGAGGGTGTCGACGAGATCGTCGACCAGAGTCGACTGCTGGACAAGATCTTCGACGTCCTCACCGCGATCCAGAACATCGCCCTGGCCGCCGCGATCGTGATGGCCATCGCCGCACTGCTCCTGGTGGCCAACACCATCCAGGTCGCCGCGTACAGCAAGCGGCGTGAGGTGGCGGTCATGAAGCTGGTCGGCGCGTCCAACTGGTTCATCCAGGCGCCGTTCGTGCTGGAGGCCGTGGTGGCCGGCCTGATCGGCTCACTGCTCGGCCTGGTGGCCCTGGTCGCGGCGAAGTATCTGCTCTTCGACGGGTCGCTCAAGGCGTTGCAGGGCCTGCTGTCGCCGATCAGCTGGGGTGACATCCTGTTCATCTTCCCGCTGATGGCCGGCGTCGGTGGCCTCGTCAGCGCCGCCACCGCCTGGATCACCCTGCGCTTCTACCTGCGGGTCTAGGCAGCGTACGGGTCGTCCCGTCGTCACTCGGGGACCCTCCCGCGGCCGGAATAAACGGCGCGGGAGGGTCCTTGTCATTCGGGTAGCATGATCGGTTGTCCGGCCGGGGTGAGCCCGGCGACGGACGTTTCCGGGAGAGGGGGTGGCGCCGATGCCACGGGAAAAGGGGCGCAAGGTGGTCGCCTCCAACAAGAAGGCCCGCCACGACTACGCGATCCTCGACACGTACGAGGCGGGCATGGCGCTGACCGGCACCGAGGTCAAGTCGCTGCGGGCCGGGCGGGCGTCGCTGGTCGACGCGTTCGCCCAGGAGCGCGACGGCGAGTTGTACCTGCACGCGATGCACATCCCGGAGTACACCCAGGGCACCTGGACCAACCACGAGCCTCGGCGTACGCGCAAGCTGCTGCTCAACCGGGGCGAGATCGACAAGCTCGTCGGCAAGACCCGCGAGGGTGGTCTGACCATCGTCCCGTTGCAGGTCTACTTCTCCGACGGCTGGGCCAAGGTCGAGATCGCCCTGGCCAAGGGCAAGAAGTCGTACGACAAGCGCCAGGACCTCGCCAAGCGCGACGCGGACCGGGAGATCGCCCGGGTGTCCGGTCGACGTGGCAAGGGAATGGGCGACTGATTCATCCCTTTTGCCCGGGTCGGCGCGCCGACCCGGGGCTCGGGATGAAACCCGTTGCGGCAGGCGTTAGTCTTGTCAGTGCCGCCGCAAAGGCGGCCTGTCGAGGGGGTGACTGGTTTCGACTTCGTACGCAGCGACAGGGGAAGCGAGCCGAGGAAGCCGACGTCGTCTCGAGAATCGGTCGTCGGAAACTTATAAGCGCCAAGAACAATCGCGCTGACTTCGCTCTCGCCGCCTGAGGCGAGTAGCTAAGTCTGTCGGCCTGGGAACGCCTTCGTCCCAGTAGCCGGCATCAGCTAGAAGGCTGGCCAATCGGACCCGGTCGCGGGGTCCGTGCGGCGAGATCAATCAGCGACTGGGCCCGTCACACCAACTTGCTCGCGTGAGCGGTGGGGCCGAGTAGAGGCACAGCGAGCTGCGCTCGGAGAAGCCCTGACAAACCGGCGAAGGACCCGGGTTCGATTCCCGGCACCTCCACCACCTCGAAAGGATGCGCCCCGGCCCACCGGCCGGGGCGCATCGTCGTATCCGCCGGGCGACCTCGGAAGCCGAGGCGGTTGATCCACTCCACATCGCCGACCTGCGGGTGTCCAGACGTCCGGGACACCGCCACATCGGCGACCTGGAGTGGATCACCGCGCGCTGGGCCGCCGCGCTGGGCTGCCGCGCTGGGCTGCCCGCCGCCCCGCGACACCGACGCCGGGCACTGCGGGCGGGTCGGCGCCGCCTACGCTGCCGCTGTGACGAACCAGCAGCTGCGCCTGTCTGTCGGCGCGTCAGCCGGCCAGCGCACGGTCGCGGTGGTGACGGGGGTCCTCGTCGCGGCGATCGGTGCGGCGTTCGTGCTGGTGCCCCTGCTCGCCGGCGGGCTGGTGCGCCGCCTCACCGGCCCGGGAGACGGGTTCGCTTCCTACGAGGAGGCCCGCGATCTGCCGCCGGGAATGCTGCCGCCCGCGTTGCGGGAGTCCACGAGCGGCTCGGAAGGGCCCGGACCGTTCCTCGGGCTGTGCGGGCTGCCGTTCGTCCTGCTCGGCGTCTACCTGGTGCTGCGGGTGCTGCGTACGGCCGCCTGGCTGGACGGCAGCCGGGTGCGGGTGCGGGGCGCCATCCGCAGTCGTACCGTCGATCTCGCCATCGCCCGCGTCGACTCCCGTTCCCGTGGGGAGGTGGGGGCCGACCCGTCGGCTCGTGCGGGTCGGTCGCCGGGAATCGTCGTCACCGATCGGGCCAGTGGGCATCGGGTCACCATCCCGCTGCGGGGGATGGGTCTGCCCGTCCTGCCGCCGTCCGAGCTGCGCGCGCTCGCCGACGCGTTCGCGGCAGGTCGACCCGGTGCGGAGCCCAGTGACGAGGCCCGCGCCGTCGCCGCCGATCTGCGGCGTCTGGCGGACGCCTGAGCGGCCCGCTGACGGCGGTGTCCGACGTCCCGGTGGGGCCGGTGTTACCAGTGGGACGGATGAGCAGGAAACGCCTCTGGACAGGGCGAACGGGCGGGTTCACCATCACGGTATGGGATAGCAGACCCGCGCGGGAGGTGCCATGGTCACCGGTGGAGTTCAGCAGCCGTCAGTCACCTCCCGGCCGTCCGCCGCCCGCACGCATCCGGCCGGACTCCCCGGTGAGCCGGGACCCGCCGGGCTCGCCGGCGACCTGCACGCCCTGGCCCGTGCCGTCGCGGTCGCCACGACCGAGCCGCGCTGGCGCGAGATCGTGCTGCTCCGCCTGCGTCCGGTCGGGCAGGGCTTCGCCGAGCACGTCCGGGTCACCGAAGGGCCGGCCGGCCTCTATCGGGAGCTGCTCATCCACTCACCCCGCCTCGACCACGGGATCCGGCTGCTGACCCGGGAGCACACCGCGATCGTCGCCGCGATCCTGGCCGTGCAGCGGGTCGCCGAGCGGTCCGAGGCCGGCCCCGACGAACTGCGCCGCCGGGCGGGGCACCTGCTGCGGACGCTGGCCCGGCATCGGCGGCGTGGTGCCAATCTGCTCTGGCAGGCGTACCAGACGGATCTGGGCGGCGAGACCTGAGCCGGGGCGGGAACCCGCCCGGCGGCGGTCCCGTCGAACCTGGCATGCGTCGAGGTGTTCTGCTGCTCGTACTGCCGCTGTTGTCCATGGTGGGCTGCGCCGCGACCGGCGCCGAGCCCGCCGCCGCGCCCACCACAACGGCGCATCGCGCCTTCGACCAGCGGGCCAGCGCGGTCGCCGCGGCGTGGCGGCCCGGTCCCGGCTGGCGTGACGGCTACGTCCCCCTGCAGGGGCCGACGGTGCTCACCGGCGACCCGCGCTTCACGCCGGACACCGAGACGGCCTTCCGGTCCGGCTGGTACCGCGCCCAGGTCGCCATCCCGCCCACCCGCGTCGGTGCCGAGATCCGGTTCCCGGACGGGCGGTTGACCCTGCCGCTGGTCAGCGCGGCCGAGGCGTACCGGCAGCTCGACCGGGGTGACCCGCTGCCCTGCCCGGGGCGGCCGAAGCGGCCCGGGCTGCCGACTCCCGGCGGTCCCACCGTCGAGCCCGGGCCGGACGGCTGGGCGACCAGCACGACGGAGACAGCCTGCCTTCCGCTGACCGTCACCGGGGTGACCCTCGGTGCCGTGCCGGTCCGCACGAGTCGAGGTGAGGCGCAGGTCCCGGCCTGGCTGTTCACGGTGGAGGAGCTGGCCACCCCGGTGGCCCAGCTCGCCGTCGCGCCGACGGCCGTCACGCCCGTCCCCCCGGCGCCCACGCCGACCCAGCCACTGCCGGAGGGTCTGGTGGCTGCCCAGGACATGGTGGCGGTGGACGGCGCACGGTTGACCGTCCGGCTCGGCGTCGGTGCCTGCGACACCGACATCACCCCGGTGGTGTCGGAACGGCCGGACGTGGTCGTGGTCGGCGGCGCGGTCACCCGGTCCACCGGAGTCTGCACCGACGTGCTCAAGCTGGAGCCGGTCACCGTCACCCTGGCCGCCCCGCTGGGGGCGCGGCCGGTGCTGGACGTCTTCACCGGCGCACCGCTGACGATCGCCGCCCGGTGACGGCCGCCGGGCCTCTGCCGCTGACCGCCCGCGCGGGCTCGGTCAGAGGATCGTGGGAACGTCGGTGCTGATCGGTACCGGCAGCACCGTGGGTCCCTCGGCGCGCAGCCCGGTGGCGAGGGCGGCACCGAGCTGGTCGGGGGTCTGCACCACCTCGGTGGCGCAGCCGTAGCCGGCCGCGATGGCGGTGATGTCCAGCCCTGGCAGGTCCAGGCCGGGCACTCCGGGACTGTCCTTGAACTCGGCGAACGCCTTGAGGATCGCGTACTGCTGATTGACCGGGACGAGGACCACCACGGGCAGTGCCAGGCGCGCGGCGGTCCACAGCGCCTGCACCGAGTAGTGGAACGAGCCGTCGCCGATCACCGCCACCACCGGCCGGCGACGCCCGGTGTCCCGCTCGGCCAGCGCCACCCCGACTGCGGCCGGCAGGCCGTAGCCGAGCCCACCGCTGGCCATCGTGAAGTACGACGCCGGCCGGGTGATGCGCAGGTGGCGGCGCAGTGCGGACAGATTCGACGGTGACTCCTGGACCAGCACGCCGTCGGCCGGCCAGTGTGCGGCCAGCGCGGCGAACATCGCGTCGGCGCTCAGCGGCACGGTGACCTCCGGCGGCGCCGGAGCGGCCCGCGGCGTCGGCGGCTGTCGGTTGGCGGCCGGAACCAGGTCGAGCAGCGCGGCGAGAGTCAGCCCGGGGTCGCCGAGCAGGCTGTCCCCGACCGGGGCTCGGGCGGCCTCGTCCGGGTCGTCCGTGACGTGCAGCAGGCGGGCGCCCTCGGGCAGGTGGTTGCCCGGGACGTGCGGGTAGTAGCGGAACACCGGGGCGCCGACGACCAGGACGGTGTCGTGCCCCCGCAGCGCTTCGGCCAGCGGCCCGATGGCGAACGGCAGGACCCCGCGGAACTGCGGGTGATCTTCCGGGAACACGGCCCGTTCCGGTGCGGGGGCCGACCAGACCGGTGCGGCCAGCCGCTCGGCCAGGGCGACGGCCGCCGGCCAACCGCCGGAGCGGTCCACGCCGGGCCCGAACACCAGCACCGGGTCGCGGCTGTCGGCCAACACCCGCGCGAACGTCTCCAACCGCTGCGGATCCGGCCCGAAGCGGGTCGCCACCGTGCGCGACGCGGGAGGCGCCTCGGCCGGCCGGGCCCAGTCGTCCATCGGCAGGGAGAGGAAGACCGGCCCGACGGGCGGCTGCACGGCGGTCGCGTACGCCCGCAGCAGCGCCGCCGGAATGTCCTGCGCGCGGACCGGCTCGTAGCTCCACTTGACGTACGGCTCGGGCAGCTCGACCGCTCGTCGGCTGGTCAGCCGGGGCTCCAGCAGCAGCATCTCCCGGGTCTGCTGGCCGGCGGTGACGATCAGGGGCGTCTTGTTGTGCCAGGCGGTGACCAGGTTGCCCATGCCGTTGCCCATTCCCGGGGCGGTGTGCAGGTTGACGTGCGCGGGCCTGCCGGCCGCCTGGGCGTACCCGTCGGCCATCGCCACCGCAGTGGCCTCCTGCAGCGCGTGGACGTAGTGGAAGTCGGCCGGGAAGTCCCGCAGGAACGGTTCCTCGGTGGAGCCGGGGTTGCCGAAGACGGTGGTCATGCCGAGGGTGCGGAGCACGTCGTACGTCGCGTCCCGGACCGTTGCCATCGTCACCTGCCTCCGTGTCGCGCGCAGGGGCGACCGTGGCCGCCCTCCCGATCAGCCGAATCTATCGGGATGTGACGGACCTTTCGGGCGTTTCCCGGCCGTCGGGGGTCCGGCTCGCCCACCGGGCCGCGTGCGGCGCAGGTCAGGGCAGCGCGAAGGGCAGTTTGATGCTGTCCAGCGCCCGGCCGCACGCGCAGTCCTGCTCGGCGGGCAGCGCGGCCACCGCGTCCAGCAGCACGTCCCGCAGGCGCTCGGTGTTGGCCGCGAAGACCCGGAACACCTCGTCCTGGGTCACCGACTCGCCCGCCTGCACCCCGGCGTCCAGGTCGGTGATCAACGCGATGGAGGAGTAGCAGAGCGCCATCTCCCGGGCGAGCACCGCCTCCGGGTGGCCAGTCATGTTCACGACAGTGCCGCCGATCGACGCGAACCAGCGGGACTCGGCACGGGTGGAGAACCGGGGGCCCTCGACCACCACCACCGTCCCGCCGTCCACAGCCGTGACGTCCCGGCCGGCCGCTGCGGCGAGCAGGGCGTGACGGCCCCGCGGGCAGTACGGGTCGGCGAACGGCACGTGCACCGCGCCCTCGTCGTAGTAGGTCTGCACCCGCCCGCTGGTGCGGTCGATGAGCTGGTCCGGCACCACGAACGTGCCCGGCCCCAGCTCCGGACGCAGCCCACCGACCGCGCACGGCGCCAACACCTGGCGTACGCCGAGGGACCGCAGCGCCCACATGTTGGCCCGGTACGGGATCCGGTGCGGCGGGTACCGGTGGTCGGAACCGTGCCGGGGCAGGAACGCGACCCGCCGCCCGGCCACCTCCGCGATGGTCACCGCGTCCGAGGGTGGACCGTAAGGGGTGCCCAGCTCATGCGGGGTGCCGTCGAGGAGGGCGTACAGGCCGGAGCCGCCGATCACCGCGAGGTCCGCCGTCGGTGCCATGGAACCTCCGTCGCAACTGTCCGATCACCCGCCGGTCAGACCTTAGCCAGCACCGGGGACGCAGGCTATGGTGCCAGGCATGGCGTTGACAGCGCGGCTGATCCCGATGCACCGTGCGGGTCCGGCGAATGACGGATCCCCGGTGCGGGCTCACGGTTGACGGGTAGGTGAGATGCAGGGAGAGGGCCAGGCGATCGGCGGACGAGCGATGGAGTCGATGACCGGGCGGCTGCTGGTCGCGACTCCGGCGCTCAAGGACCCGAACTTCGACCGTACGGTGGTGCTGCTGGTCGCCCACGAGCCGGGTGGCGCGCTCGGCGTGGTCCTGAACCGGGCGACCGAGGTGCCGGTCGCCGAGGTGCTGGGTGACTGGAGTGACCTGGCCCGCCACCCGGCGGTGCTCTTCGAGGGCGGCCCGGTGCAGCCCGACTCGGCGATCTGCCTGGCCCGGATGCGGCAACCGCTGCGCCGGCTCAAGGGCTTCCACCAGGTCTCCGGCGCGGTCGGCACGATCGATCTCTCGGTCGACCCGGAGAAGCTGCGGGAGAGCATCGGCGGGATCCGGGTCTTCGCCGGCTACTCCGGCTGGGGCAGCGGGCAGTTGGAGCAGGAGATCGCCGACGGGTCCTGGTTCCTGCTGGACGCTCTGCCCGGCGACGCCTTCGTCGACCGCCCGGACGACCTGTGGCCGATGGTGCTGCGCCGGCAGGGCGGCATGATGGCCGCCGTCGCCCACTTCCCCCCGGACGTGGCCCTCAACTGACCCGGCTGGGCGGGGACCCCCGCGAGATGACCATGCCGGCCAGTCTGTGTATAGTTTCCCAGTGCCCGGGCGACCGGGACGACAGCAAGGGGCCGTGGCGCAGCTGGTAGCGCACCACACTGGCAGTGTGGGGGTCAGGGGTTCGAGTCCCCTCGGCTCCACCCTTGCGAAACGCCCTGGCGGGGATCATTCCCTGCCAGGGCGTTCGGCTTTACCCGGGCGTTCCACGTGACCAGGCCGTCCCCGTCGTCGTCCAGGGTGACCTTCGGCCAGTCGCCGACACCGAGCCTTGTCACCGTGCCGAGGGTGCCGGCGCTGGAGAGCGAGCGACCGAACACCCAACCGCGCCGGCCACGAACCTGCGCGTACGCCGTCGGGTCGCTGACCTGTCTTCTCCGCGCACCGTCGCCCCCTGACGCCGCCTGACCGGCGCGCGGTGGAGCTGGTCGATGGCATCATGCTCTGGACTGAGCATGTTCATCGATCGGTGTTGCGGGGCCTGCGGACCATCGCGACCACCGGGCCCCGTCGACGGGCCTCGTGCAAATCTTTTTCCGGCTGCGGTAAATGAATCACGGTGCTCATGCGTGTGCCAGGTGTGGAGCAAGAACGGAAGGACTTCGCGGACTTCTACCAGCGCTGCCGGGACAACTGCCTGCGTGCCGTACTGGCCAGTACGGGTGATCGAGCGCTGGCGGAGGATCTGGTCGCCGAGGCGTTCGCGCGGGCCTGGGCATCCTGGCGGAAGGTGAGTCGGCATCCGGCACCGACGGCGTGGGTGGTGCGTACCGCCCTCAACGTCCGGGTGTCCTGGTGGCGGCGGCGTCGGCGCGAGGTCGCCTTCGACGGCCACGACCTGCCCCGGCCGGATGACGACGTTCACGACGTCGACCAGGCGATGCTGAGCGCCATTCGTCGGCTGCCGAAACGGCAACGCGAAGTGATCGTGTTGCGGGTCTGGCTTGACCTGGACGCCAACACCGTGGCCGACGAACTGGGCATCTCACCGCGGACCGTAGCCGTCCACCTGTCTCGCGCCACAGCGACCCTGCGGGCGCAATTCGTGCCCGTGACCAGTTAGGACTCGAAATGAACGAGGATGAGGTGCTCAACGCGATGAGAAAAACTCTTTCCGGCGTGCGGATGGACCGTCCGGTCGAGGCGATCGAGAAGCGCGGCCGGGCCCGCCGGCGTAACCGTGGCGTGCTCGGTGTGGCCGCCGGTGGGGGACTCGCCGCCCTGGCCGCCATCGCGCTGGCCCTGCCGATCGGCTTCGGCCCTTCCGGCTCGTCACCGGCCGGCGGCACCGCGGCGCCGGCGGCCTCGGCGGGTGACGCCACGGCGCCGGCCATGGAACCGGCGGCGTTCTCGGTGGTCAGGCAGGCGGACGGCTCGGTGCAGCTGCGCCTGAGGTCCAAGCAGGTGATCGATCCCGATGCGCTGGAGAAGGCGCTGGCCGACGCCGGCGTTCCGGCCGTCGTCAAGCCGGATCTCCTGTGTACGCCAAAGGGCAGGGAACTGCCCCAGATCAAGGACGTCCTGACGTTCGAGCGGATCCCCGGGGTCGACGAGGACGGCGTGTCCGGTGACTCGGAGTGGGTGATCGCGCCGTCGAAGATGCCGAAGGGCAGCGTCCTGTACTTCAGTGTCTTCCCGGTGCACAAGGGCGAGGGCTACGCGAAGGTGGCCTGGGCCCTGGTGCCCAAGGACGCCCCGATGAACTGCCGGTCCGTCGCGAGCTGAGCCCGAGAGCCGGTCCGTTACGGACTCGATCCGTAGCGGACCGGCGTTTTCGCGTTTCACCATCTCCTTGAGTCCTGAGAGGAAAGCCCATGTGTGACCTGTCGGTGAAGAACTCGTGATTCGTAGACGCAACGTCGCAGCCGCTCTGCTGGCCGGGACCATCGCGGCGGTACTCGGTGCCACCACGCCCGCCGGCGCCGAGGCGGCACCGGCCCCCGCGCAGAAGGGGAGTCGCGCGTCGGAGTCGGTCAGCATCACGCTGATCACGGGTGACCGGGTCGTCGTCTCCGCGCAGGGCGGCACCGCCATCGAGCGCGCGCCCGGTCGTGCCGGAGTCCGCTTCGTGAACCAGACCAGCGAGGGTCACCGCCTCGTGATCCCGGTCGACGCGCTGCCGTTGCTGCGCCAGGGTCGGCTGGACAAGCGGTTGTTCGACCTCACGGCACTTACCGAGTTCGGCTACACCGGCGACCGGGACCTGCCGCTGCTTCTCTCGTACGAGAAGAGCGCGAACGCGCGGGCAGCAGTCGAGGCGAGCGCCCGAGTGAGTCGTGACATTTCTGGGCTGGGGATGCTGGCGGTGCGTGCGTCGCGCGCCAAGAAGGCCGACCTGTGGAATTCGTTGACCCGGGGTGCCGCCACTGACCGGTCCCTGAGCCCGGGCGTCGACAAGGTCTGGTTGGACGGTAAGCGCACGCTCGCCCTCGACACCGCCGTGGCGCAGGTCGGCGTGCCGGCGGCCTGGCAGCAGGGCCTGGACGGCACCGGCGTGACGGTGGCGGTGCTCGACAGCGGAATCGACGCCGGACACCCGGACTTCGCCGGCAGGATCGTGGCGAACGAGAACTTCCTCGAGGGTTCCGCGGCGGACGACATCGACGGCCACGGCACGCACGTCGCTTCGATCATCGCCGGCAGCGGCGCCGCCTCAGGCGGCAAGTACCGTGGTGTGGCGCCGGGCGCGAAGCTCGCCGTGGGCAAGGTGTGCGAGGGCAACTACTGCGACGAGTCAGCGATCCTGGCCGGGATGCAGTGGGCCGCCCAGAAGGCCCCGGTGGTCAACATGAGCCTGAGCGGCCCCGACTCCCCCGAGGTCGACCCGCTGGAGCAGGCGGTTGAGGACCTCACCGCGGCATACGGCACGCTGTTCGTCCTCTCGGCCGGCAATCAAGGCCTGCTCGGCAGTCGGACGATCGGATCGCCGGCCGCCGCTGACTCCGGACTGGCGGTCGGCGCGGTCGACGACCAGGATCACCTGGCCGGCTTCTCGAGCCGTGGTCCGCGCCTCGGTGACGGGGCGATCAAGCCGGACATCACCGCACCCGGTGTGGGCATCGTGGCGGCGCGGGCCGCCGCCGGACATGCGGGTGCCCCGGTCTCCGACCGGTACACGAGCCTGTCGGGCACGTCGATGGCGACACCGATGGTGGCCGGCGCGGCCGCCATCGTCACCCAGCAGCACCCCGGCTGGTCATCGCGTCAGCGCAAGACGCTGCTGATGGGCGCCGCGCAACCGGGCGAGGGGATCGACGTGTTCGCCCAGGGCGCCGGGCGGCTCGACGTTGCCCGGGCGGTGCGTCAGACGATCTCGGTGGACGAGGGCAGTGTCAGCTTCGGCGAGCAGGAGTGGCCGCACACCGACGACACGCCGGTCACGAAGACCCTCACCTACCGCAACGGCGGAACCACGCCGGTCACCCTGACCGTGGCCGTCGACGGCGACGCGGACACCTTCACGGTCGCCGCGACCAGCCTGACCGTGCCGGCCGGCGGGACCGCGACGACGACCGTCACGTCCGACACCCGCGGCGAGGGTCCGGACGGGATCCGGAGCGCCCGGGTCGTGGCCACCGCCCCCGGCGACGTCCGGGTCGAGACCCCGACGGCGGTCGAGCGCGAGGTGGAGAGCTACGACGTCACGTTCCGCCACTTCGGCCGGGACGGGCTGCTGAACCTCAACTACTGGGACCTCCTCATCGGGCTGGACACCCCTCAGTCGTACCAGCTCTTTGACGGCGAGGAGGCGCAGACGGTGCGGCTGCCCAAGGGCAGGTACGGCCTGATCGGCAATGTCTACGGCGAGACGGACACCACCATGCTGGTGCAGACCAGCTTCGTGGCCGACGCCACGAGGACCGTGACGCTGGACGCCCGCCAGGCCGGTCCGGTCACCATTAGAGTTCCTCGCGCGGACGCCCGGCAGGCCACGGCCAAGGTCGACGCGTACTGGACGGGCCGGAATGCCGGCTTCACGACGGAATCCGTGGTGCCCGGCGACCTGCACGTCGGCCAGATCGGCCCCGCGACCGCGGTGACCGGGTTCCAGAGTTCGATTTCCAGCGTCTTCGCCCGGTGGAAGAACGACGCCGAAGGGTTCCTCGACAGCCCTTACACGTACGAAACCTCGTACACCCGCCAGGGGGTCTTTTACACCGGTTTCGACAAGCAGGTCACCGCGGCCGAACTGGCCACGGTGAAGGCTCACTATGCCCGCGAGGCCGACGGCGCCACCGGCGCGAAGTACAACTGGCCGGTCGTCGGCACGGTCAGTGGCGGCACCGTCGGCCTGCCGTTCTCGCTGCCGTTCGAGCGCACCGAATATCTCGGCACGCAGGGCGGCGTGCAGTGGAGCACCACCTTCGAGCAGCAGGTGCAGACCGACCCGGAGTACGGGCCGGAGCGGGTCACGCAGACGGCCGGACCGGCGCAGGCGTTCACGGCCGGTCGGGTCTACCAGCAGGACTGGAACAGGGCCGTCTTCGCGCCCCTGGATCCCGGTGTCGCCGACGGCGACCTTGACACCGTCTTCCGCAAGGGCGACACGATCGAGGCCAGCATCCCGTTGTTCGGCGAGGGCGCCGGACACTGGGGCCAGCGATACCTGACGGACAGCGCCCGGACCGCCCTGTACGCCGGTGGTGCCTTGATCGGCGAAACCACATCCCTCGACGGCGAGTTCGCGGTGCCGGCGGAGCGACGCGACTACCGGCTGGAGATGTCGGCCACCAGCCCCGCGCCGCACCGGCTGAGCACCGCGGTCAGCGGGCTGTGGACGTTCTCCTCGGCGAACGGCGACACGCGGCTGCCGCTGTCCACGGTACGGTTCAGCCCGTCCTTGGACAGCAACAACGCCGCGCCGGCCGGCACCTTCACCGTGCCGGTCACCGTGACGCCGCTGGCCGGCTCGGCGGCCACCGCCAACCGCACGCTCACCGCGCAGTTCTCGGTCGACGACGGGAAGACCTGGCGGTCCGCCTCGGTCAGCGCCGACCGACGGACGCTGCGGGTCACCAACCCGGCAGCCGGCTACCTCTCCCTGCGCGTGAACGCCACCGACCGCACGGGAAACACCGCCACGGTGACCGTGATCCGCGCGTACGCCGTCAAGTAAGCAGCGCCGGGGCGGATGCGGGCATCGTGCCGCATCCGCCCCGGCGGATATATCCGATAAGTCTGTTATCAGCCCTGACGGCTCTTCCACTGCGGGTTCGCGCGGTTCACCACGACCACCCGGCCGCGACGACGGACCACCACCGAACCCGGCTTCTGCTTCAGCGCACGCAACGAGCTACGTACCTTCATGTCTGCCTCCTCGGCCTGGGGGTCTGGCCTGAAATCCGTACCGCCTATCGAAACGCCGAGGCCCACCGGGCGATTCCCGGGCCCCGGGCGGTCGAACCTTTGGCGTCCCGCGTCCGTACCACTGCGCGGGAGGTCAAGCCATGAGCGTGCGTCGAGTGCTCGCCGCTGTGCTGGTCGCGGTGGCGGCCGCACCGCTGGGCGCGGCGCCCGCCTGGGCGCACGGCGCCCCTACCGACCCGATCAGCCGGGCGGCGGCCTGTGGGCCCGAGGGCCGGCACGCCGCCAGTGCGGCCTGTCGGGCGGCGGTGGCGGCGGGCGCGGCGGTACGGGAATGGGACAACGTACGCGTCGCGGCCATCAACGGTCGGGACCGGGAACGGATCCCGGACGGCGAGCTGTGCAGCGGTGGGTTGTCCGCGTACCGGGGGCTGGACCTGCCCCGCACCGACTGGCCGAGCACCGAGTTGACCACGGGCGCGACGTTCACCTTCCGATACCGGACGACGATCGAGCACCGGGGCACCTTCCGGCTCTACGTCACCAAGCCCGACTACGACCCCCGCAAGCCGCTGACCTGGTCGGATTTGGAGTCGCGTCCGTTTCTGACCCGGACCGACCCGCCGGTGCGGGGCGGGGCGTACCAGCTGGCGGGCCGGCTGCCGGCGGACCGCAGCGGCCGGCACCTGATCTACACGATCTGGCAGAACTCGAACACCCCGGACACCTACTACTCCTGCTCGGATGTCGTGTTCCGCACGGCGCGAAGCGACGCGACGAAGAGTGCGACGAAGGCGGCGTCGGCTGCTCCGCGTACCGCCGCCAGCCAGCCGGCCGCCACCGACCCGGCGGCGGTGGCGGCGGCGGCCGACCCGGGCGTGCCGGTGGCGTCGGTGACCGACCTCGGCGGGCGGTGGCCGGTGCTGGCCGGTGCCGCCGTCGTGCTGGTCCTGGCGCTGGTCGGCGTGGGCCGGCGACGACGCGGCGCGGCGGCACCGGTGGGACGGCAGTGCGAGGTCCGCAACCACCGGGCCGGGCGGCGCCGGATCTGGTGATCCGGCCCGCCGCTCGACCCGACGGCGCTCAGCTCAACAGCCGGTCGATCTCGGCCAGCTCCTCGGCGGTGAAGTCGAGGTTGTTCACGGCGGCGATGTTGGTCTCCAACTGCTCGACGCTGCTCGCACCGATGATGAGGCTGGTCATCCGTGGGTCGCGCAGCGCCCAGGCCAGCGCGAGCTGCGCGAGGGACTGGCCGCGCCGCTCGGCGACCGTGCCGAGCCCTCGGATGGTGGCCATCTTCTCGTCGCTGAGGTCGCTCTCGTTGAGGAAGACGCTGGTGCGCACCCGCGAGTCGGCCGGGATGCCGCCCAGGTAGCGGTCGGTCAGCAGACCCTGAGCGAGGGGGCTGTACGCGATGCAGCCGGCCCCGACCTGCTCCAGGGTGTCGAGCAGGCGGTCGGCCTCGGTCCAGCGGTTGAGCATCGAGTACGACGGCTGGTTGATCAGCAGCGGCGTGCCCAGCTCGCGCAGGATCGCGGCGGCCCGCGCGGTCTGCTCCGAGTTGTAGTTCGAGACGCCCACGTAGAGCGCCTTGCCGGAGCGGACGATCGCGTCCAACGCACCCATCGTCTCTTCGAGGGGGGTGTCCGGGTCGAAGCGGTGCGAGTAGAAGATGTCGACGTAGTCCAGGCCCATCCGGCCCAGCGACTGATCCAGCGACGAGATCAGGTTCTTGCGCGAGCCCCACTCGCCGTACGGGCCGGGCCACATCAGGTAGCCGGCCTTGCTGGAGATGACCAGCTCGTCCCGGTACGGCTTGAGGTCCGTGGCGAGCAGCCGGCCGAAGTTCTCCTCGGCCGAACCGGGCGGCGGGCCGTAGTTGTTGGCCAGGTCGAAGTGGGTGACGCCCAGGTCGAAGGCGCGTCGCACGATGTCGCGCTGGCGGTCGAACGGGCGGTCCGGGCCGAAGTTGTGCCAGAGCCCGAGAGAGACGACGGGCAGCCGCAGGCCACTGCGTCCGCTGCGCCGGTAGGTCATGGTGTCGTAGCGGTCATCCGCGGCGAGGTAGGTCACGATCATGAGCGTAGCTCCGGCCGGTGGTGCCGGGGATCGGGCGTGAAAACCGGGACAACCGGGTAGTTTCGAGGCCATGCGGTTCATCGCCCTCGACACCCCGAAACCGCTCTCCAAGATCGGCCTCGGCACCTGGCAGTTCGGCTCCCGCGAGTGGGGCTACGGCCCCGACTTCGAGCAGCGGGCCGCGCAGATCGTCCGGCGGGCCGTCGAGCTGGGCGTGACCGTCTTCGACACCGCGGAGATCTACGGGTTCGGGCGCAGTGAGCGGATCCTCGGCGCGGCGCTCGGCGACGACCGGCCCACAGTCGTGGTCGCCAGCAAGATCTTCCCCGTGCTGCCGGTGGCCGCGGTGGTGCAGCAGCGGGCGGTCGCCTCGGCGGCCCGCCTCGGCGTCACCAGCATCGACCTCTACCAGGTGCACCAGCCCAACCCGCTGGTCGCCGACCACACCACCATGCGCGGCATGCGGGCCCTGCAGGACGTCGGGCTGGTCGGTGAGGTGGGGGTGAGCAACTACGGGCTGCGCCGCTGGCAGGTCGCCGAGGCCGCACTCGGCCGGCGGGTGCTCAGCAACCAGGTCCGCTACAGCATGCTGGACCGCGCGCCCGAGCAGGACCTGCTGCCGTACGCGCGGCAGACCGGCCGGGTCGTCATCGCGTACAGCCCGCTGGCGCAGGGCTTCCTGTCCGGCCGGTACGACGCGAAGAACCCGCCGACCGGCGCGGTCCGCCGCGCCAACCCGTACTTCCTGCCGGAGAACCTGGAGCGGGGCGCCGTCCTGATCGACACGCTGCGCCAGGTCGCCGAGGCACACGACGCCACCCCCAGCCAGATCGCGCTGGCGTACCTCCTGCGTCACCCGAACGTGCTTGCCATTCCCGGCGCGTCAGGCGTGGAGCAGATGGAACGCAACGCCGCGGCGGCCGACCTCGACCTCACCGACGACGAGTACGCGGCCCTGGCCGAGGCCGCCAAGCGGTTCCGCCCGGTCACCGGGCTCGCCGCGCTGCCCCGGATGCTGCGTAACCGGATCGCCGGCCCGACGGAGAAATGAGCACAGTGGACGACATCACCGCACTGATCCTGGACGACCACGCCTCCTTCCGGCGCGGCTTCGCCCGCCTCGACGACGCCCGCGACGAGCAGGAGCTGCTGGCCATCTGGGAGGCACTCGCCCTGCACCTGGACATCCACGCCGAGGCGGAGGAGGCGATCCTCTACCCGCACCTGGTCAAGCACGGTGACGACGGCGAGGACGAGACCGCCGACGCGATCGGCGACCACAACAAGATCCGGGACGCCATCGCCGAGTCCAAGCTGCACCCGGTCGGCTCGAAGCCCTGGTGGGAGGCCGTCGGCACGGCCCGCCGGGAGAACAGCGAACACCTCGCCGAGGAGGAGGACGAGGCGCTGCCCGACTTCCGCCGGCACGCCAGCTTCGAACTGCGCGCCGAGCTGGGCCAGCGTTGGCTGATGTTCTACGGCGAGCACAAGAACGGCCGCGACCTGCGGTTCCGCGACAAGGACCCCCAGGGGTACGTCGCCGACCACCGCTGAGATCTCCCCGGTGCGGGGGAGTCGCACCTCGGGGTGACGGCAGCAGAATGACCGCATGACCTTCCGCGCGGCACTGGCCCCGCTGGTGGCCGGCAGCACCTGGCGACGCGGCGTGTTCCTGCTGCTCGGTGGTGTGCTGGCGCTGCCGTACGGGGTCCTCGCGGTGACCTTCGCGCAGATGCTCACCGACTCGGAGATTCCCCGCCCGCTGGTCTACGTCCTGCTGGTGATCGCGGTGCTGATCGCCGTGGTGCCGTTGCTGCTGGACGGCAGCCGGGCCCTGGAGATCGCCGCCGTACGGGCGCTGCTCGGCGTCGACCTGCCCGACCCCGCGCCGGGGCGGCGCGGCGACCGGGAGAGCCGCCTGCGCAGCGCGCTCTGGATCGCCACGCACCTCATCGTCGGCGCCCTGGTGATGATCGCGCTGTTCAGCGCCCTGCCGATGGCGCTGGCGTTCATCGCCCAGCAGTTCGGTGTCGGCGCCGAGCTGACCAGCCAGGAGCGGTTCGGGCCGCTGGACGGACGGGACAGCGGCTGGCTGACGCTGACCGGGGTGGCCCTGCTGGTCGGCCTCGGCTACGCCGTCGCCGGGCTCGGCGCGCTCGCCGTCTCGATGGCGCCGGTGCTGCTCGGCCCCGCGCAGGCCGAGCGGATCGCCGCGCTGGAGGCGCGGGCCACCCGACTGGCCGAACGCAACCGGCTGGCCCGGGAACTGCACGACTCGGTCGGTCACGCGCTGACCGTGGCCACCCTCCAGGCCGGCGCGGCCCGCGAGGTGCTCGACAGCGATCCGGAGTTCGTCCGGCGGGCGCTCACCGCCATCGAGGAGGCCGGGCGGACCGCGATGGACGAGCTGGACCACGTGCTCGGGCTGCTCCGCGAGACCGGCGGCGACCGCCCCTCGGCGGCGCCGCAACGTACCCTCGCCGACCTGGACCGGCTGGTCGCCGACACCCGAGCGGCCGGGCTGACCGTGCACGCGCAGCGCGTCGGCGACCCGGCACGACTGCCCGCGATCGTCTCCCGGGAGGGCTACCGGATCGTCCAGGAGGGACTGACCAACGCCGCCCGCTACGGCCACGGGCCGGTGACACTGCGCCTGGACCTGCGGCCGGACGCGCTGGAGCTGGAACTGGTCAACACGATGAGCCGCCCCGACCGGGCCGACACGGGGCGGTCCGGCCGGGGCCTGGACGGCATGCGGGAACGGGTGCTGCTGCTCGGCGGCCGACTCACCGTGGGGCCGGACGGCGACCGCTGGCTGATCCGGGCCCGCCTGCCCTACGAGGACGCGCGATGACCACCGGTGTGCTGATCGTCGACGACGACGAGTTGATCCGGGTCGGGCTGCGGGCCATCATCGACGCCCAACCCGATCTGCGGGTGCTCGCCGAGGCCGCCGACGGCGCCGAGGTGCCGCCCCTGGTCGCCCGGCACCGCCCGGACGTGGTGCTGATGGACGTGCGGATGCCCGGCATCGACGGCATTCAGGCCACCCGGCACCTGCTGGCCACCTCCGCCGACCCGCCCCGGGTGCTGGTGGTCACCACGTTCGCCAACGACGAGTACGTCTACGAGGCGCTGCGCGCCGGCGCCTCCGGCTTCCTGCTCAAACGGGCCCGGCCGGCGGAGGTGGTCGAGGCGGTCCGGGTCGTCGCGGCGGGCGAGTCGCTGCTCTTCCCGGCCGCGATCCGCCAGCTTGTCGGGGCGTACGGGCCGGCGGGTGGCGACCGACTGCGTGCCGCCCGGCTCACCGAGCGGGAGGCCGAGGTGCTGCGGTTGATGACCACCGGCCGGTCCAACCCGGAGATCGCCGCGCACCTGGTGGTCGGGGTGGAGACGGTCAAGACGCACGTCGGCAACGTGCTGGCCAAGCTGGGTGTCCGGGACCGCACGCAGGCCGTGATCGCCGCCTACGAGTCCGGCTTCGTCACCCCGTCCGGCTGATCGGTCCCCCACCCGGGGGAGCGGGTTCACCGCCGGCCGGGAGGGATTCGACCGGCTGTCGGTCGAGGCTGGGAGCATGGCGACGATCACTGCATCCCGACCCCGTTCCGACTCCCGCTGGCCGGACCGGCTCGCCCCACTGGCCGCCAGTTGGCTCGGCCTGTGGGGCGTACTCGCCCTGGTTGGCACACTCACCGGCGCCGGCTATCCGTTCGGCGCGAACGACACGCACGGCGGCGACGTCAACCTGCTGCGCCTGGTGCCGGTGGACCTGGCCACCCCGCTCTTCGCCGGCGTCCTGCTCACCGCCGCGGTGGCCGCCCTGGCCATGAGCCGCCCGGCGGTCCGCCCGCCCGGTCCGCTGCGGGCGCTGCTGGCCGGCTACGGCTGGGCGGTGGCGTTCGGACTCGCCGTGGTCGTCCCGGACGCGCGGGTGCTGATCGTCCTCGGCTACCTGCCGATCCTGATCGTCGGTGCGCCCTTCGGCTGGCCGCCGGTCGAGTACTCCGACGTCATCAACTGGGCGCTGTTCGGCCGGTTCGCCGCGCTGGCCGGCGGGCTGCTGCTGGCCGGGACGGTGCTCGTCTGGCAGCGCCGCACCGCCGGGGCCTGCGTCGGCTGCGGGCGGGACGACACCGACCGGGGGTGGACCACCCCGGCCGCCGCCGCGCGCTGGGGTCGGTGGGCCGCCGGCATCGCGGCGGCGATTCCCCTGACGTACGCGTCGACCCGGTTCGCCTGGGCGGCCGGCATCCCGCTCGGCATCTCCCGCGAGTTCCTGACCGAGATGCAGGACAGCGGGCTGGTCTGGGCCGGGTTCGGGCTGGGCGCGTTCGCCACCGTCGGTGCGATCCTCACCCTCGGGCTGGTGCAGCGCTGGGGCGAGCGGTTCCCGCGCTGGATGGTCGGGCTCGCCGGTCGCCGGGTGCCGGTGCTGCTGGCCGTGGTGCCGGCCACCCTGGTCGCCATCGCGGTGACCGCGGCCAGCCTGGGGCTGCTCAGCAACCCCAGGTTCTGGGAACTCACCGGCGGCGGCGTCAGCCTGACCGGGGCGCCGATGCTGCTCTGGCCGCTGTGGGGCGTGGCGCTCGCCGCGGCGACCTACGCGTACCACCTGCGCCGCCGGGGGGCCTGCGGGCGCTGCGGCCGGGGCTGACGGTGGCAGCGGGGGTGCCCCTCGATGCCCGGGGTGCCCCCGCGAATGTGAGCTAGCGTTACTCGGGTGACTGCGCCTACCCCGGTAATCCCGGTTCCACCGGCCGACCTGCCCGGCACGCTCGGCGCGCTGCGCGCGGCCGGTCACCAGTACCGCACCGTCAAGAAGGAACTCCGCGACAACCTTCTCTCCCGGATGCGCTCCGGCGAGACCCGTTTCCCCGGCATCGTCGGCTACGACGACAGCGTCCTGCCCGAGGTCGAGCGGGCTCTGCTCGCCGGGCACGACATGGTGCTGCTCGGTGAGCGCGGCCAGGGCAAGACCCGACTGATCCGCGCGCTGGGCGGGCTGCTCGACGAGTGGACCCCCGTGATTCCCGGCTCGGTGCTCAACGAGCACCCGATGCACCCGCTCACCCCCGCGTCGGTCGCCCAGGTCGCCGAGGCCGGCGACGAGTTGCCGATCGGCTGGCTGCACCGCTCGATGCGCTACGGCGAGAAACTCGCCACCCCCGACACCAGCGTCGGCGACCTGATCGGTGACGTCGACCCGATCCGGATCGCCCAGGGACGCACCCTCGGTGATCCGGAGACCATCCACTTCGGGTTGGTGCCGCGTACCAACCGGGGCATCTTCGCCGTCAACGAGCTGCCCGACCTGGCCGAGCGGATCCAGGTGGCGCTGCTCAACGTGCTGGAGGAGCGGGACATCCAGGTCCGCGGCTACCAGCTGCGGCTGCCGCTGGACCTGCTCCTGGTGGCCAGCGCCAACCCGGAGGACTACACCAACCGGGGCCGGATCATCACCCCGCTCAAGGACCGGTTCGGCGCCGAGATCCGTACCCACTACCCGGTCGACCTGGAGTTGGAGCTGGCGCTGATCCGCCAGGAGGCCGACCTGGTGGCCACCGTCCCGGAGCACGTGCTGGAGGTGCTGGCCCGGTTCGCCCGCGCGGTGCGGGAGTCCCCGTCGGTGGACCCGCGCTCGGGCGTCTCCGCCCGGTTCGCGATCGCCGCCGCCGAGACGGTCGCCGGTGCCGCGCTGCGTCGCGCCGGCCTGCTCGCCGCCTCCGGCAACCCGGACGGTCGGCCCGAGGCCGCGGTGGCGCGGGTCGGCGACGCGGTGTCGGTGACCAGCACGCTGCGCGGCAAGGTGGAGTTCGAGAGCGGCGAGGAGGGGCGGGAGATCGAGATCCTCGCCCACCTGCTGCGGACCGCCACCGCCGAGACGTTCCGCGCCCACCTGGCCGGCCTGGACCTGTCCGGGTTCACCGCCCTGGTCGAGGACGGGACGGCGATCGAGACCGGCGAGCTGGTCGGCTCCACCGAGCTGCTGCGCCAGGTGGGCACCGTGCCCGGCCTGGCCAAGGTGCTGGACCGGCTCGGTCTGGGCGACGCGCCCACCCCGGAGGAGGCCGCCGCCGCCGTCGAGTTCGTGCTGGAGGGGCTGCACCTGACCCGTCGGCTCGGCAAGGACGTGACCGACTCGGGTCGCACCGTCTACGGCGGCCGGGGCTGACCATGGCCGGCAACCGGTTCCGGTACGGGCAGTGGAACGGCGGGCCCGACCCACTCGCACCCCCGTACGACGTGCGCGAGGCGGTGGACGCGGTCGGCGCCGAGGTGCTGGCCGGCGGCAGCCTGCGGGAGGCGCTGCGCGACCTGCTGCGCCGTGGCCCGCAGGGGCGTGGCGGGCTCGACGACCTGGCCGCCCGAGCGCGACGGCTGCGCCGCGAGGCGCTGCGCCGTGGCGATCTCGACGGCGCGGTGACCCGAGCCCAGGCGCTGCTCGACCAGGCCCTCGCCGCCGAGCGCGACGAGCTGCGGGGCCGCGACGACGACGGCGCGCGGTTCGCCGAGTCGGTGCTGGACAACCTGCCCCGCTCCACCGCCCGGGCGGTCGAGGAGTTGTCCGGCTACCAGTGGGCCAGCGAGGCCGCCCGCCGCTCGTACCAGCAGATCCTCGACCAGCTCCGCGACGACGTACTCGGTCAGCGGTTCGCCGGGCTGCGCGACGCGGTGCGCGCGTCCGCCGACCCGGCGGCGCAGCAGCGGCTCGCCGAGATGATGCGGGACCTGAACGCCCTGCTGGCCCGGCACGGCCGCGCGGAGGACACCACCGACGCGTTCGCCGAGTTCATGCGCCGGCACGGTGACTTCTTCCCGGAGCGGCCGGAGACGGTCGACGAGCTGATCGACGTGCTGGCCCGTCGCTCGGCGGCCGGTGAGCGGCTGATGAACTCGCTCTCCGAGCGGCAGCGCGCCGAGCTGGCCGGTCTGATGCAGCAGTCACTCGGCGACCGTCTCGCCGGGGAGCTGTCCGCGCTCGACGCGAACCTGCGGGCGCTGCGACCGGATCTGCGGTGGGGGCGTGGCGAGCGGGTCCGGGGCGAGCAGCCGCTGGACTACGCCGACGCGGCCGGGGCACTGGGTGAGATCGGCGAGCTGGACGACCTGCTGGACCAGCTCGACCAGGAACACCCCGGGGCCACGCTGGACGACGTGGACGTCGACGCGGTGGCCCGGACGCTGGGCCGCGACGCCGCCGACGACGTCCGCCGGTTGCGTGAGCTGGAGCGGGAGCTGCGCCGGCAGGGCTGGGTGAGCCGGGACGCGGACGGGCTCACGCTGAGTCCGAAGGCGCTCCGCCGCCTCGGTGGGACCGCGCTGCGGCGGGTCTTCGCCGAGCTGACCGCCGGGCCGCGCGGCCAGCACGACCTGCGCTCGGCGGGCGCCGCCGGCGAGGTCAGCGGCGCGTCCCGCCCCTGGGAGTACGGCGACGAGCAGCCGTTGGACGTGGTCCGCACGCTGACGCGGGCGGTCCGCCGGGCTGGTCCGACGGTTCCGCTTCAGCTCGCGGTGGACGACTTCGAGGTGGTGGAGACCGAGAAGCGGGCGTCTGCGGCAGTGGTGCTCTGCGTCGACCTGTCGTACTCGATGATCTCGCAGGGTCGTTGGGGGCCGATGAAGCAGACGGCGCTGGCGTTGGCGCACCTGATGGAGACCCGTTTCCCACAGGACGCCCTGCAGATCGTGGGCTTCGGCCGGGAGGCGATGACCCTCACCCAGCAGGAGCTGGCGGCGGTGGAGCCGGACATGGAGCAGGGCACGAACCTTCAGCACGCGCTGCGGCTGGCCGCTCGGCACCTGCGACGCCATCCGGACGCCGAGCCGGTGGTCCTGGTGGTCACCGACGGGGAGCCGACCGCCCACCTGGACCCGGACGACGGTGAGGCGCTGTTCCACTGGCCGCCGCTGCCGGAGACGATCGAGGCGACCGTCCGCGAGGTGGACAAGCTCAGCCGTTACGGCGCCACCCTCAACCTGTTCATGCTCGGCGACGACCCGGGTCTGCGCCGCTTCGTCGACGCGGTGGCCCGGCGCAGCCGGGGCCGCATGTTCACCCCGGACACCGACGACCTGGGCGAGTACGTGGTCAGCGACTACCTCCGCTCCCGCCAATCCCGCCGCTAACTCCCGGTGGGGCGGGTTGACTGGGGGGATGGAGAGCGGGGGATTGCGGCGGGCTTACGGCGCCCTGTTCGCAGAGGTGGACGCTGGCGGGTTCGGTCCGGCTCCGGAGGGGCAGCTCAGCGCCGAGCAGATCGTCGCGCATCTGGTCGCCAACGACGAGCTGATGATCCAGGCCACCGAGGCGTTGCTGGCCGGGTCGCCGTTCGCCTACTACGAGATGGAAGAGGACATCCACCGTCCGCAGCTCGACGCGCTCGCCGCGGAGCAGGGTGGTCTGCGTGGCCTGACCGCGCTGCTGCACGGCACCAGCGACCGGCTGTGCGGGCTCGTCGATCAGCTCGGCCTGGCAGCGGAGACCCCGGTCGAGACGCACCTACGCGAGGGCTTCGACCTCATCGTCGACGAGCCGCTGCCCTGGTCCCGCACCCTGGACCTGCACACCCGTGTCCACCTCCCCAAACACCAGGCCCAACTGCACCTGCTCCGCACCTGAGCCGCCTCGGCCCCGGCCTCGGTCGGCCCGGCCCGGCCCGGCCCGCGGTCGGCTGTTGGTGGCGTTCCCCGGGGTGTCGGTCTGCTGAGCGGTATACCTGTGAGTCATTTCTATGACTCACAGGTATATCGCTTCTCGCAGCGATGCCTCCCGCAGGACCGTCGTGTCGTCTTTGGGTGAAGAGCGGCGGCGACAGCGGCCGGCAGCCGACGCCGCGCCCGGGCCGGCGGCGATCAGACCGGGGTGCGGACCGCGGGCGACGTGTCGACCAGCTCGGGGCGGGGGTGAAAGGCGCGGCGGTAAGTGGACGGGGCCACGCCGATGCGTTGGTGGAGTTGCTGGCGTAGCGCGGCCGTCGTGCCGAAGCCGCAGCGGTGGGCGATCTGGTCGACGGTGAGGTCGGTCGTCTCCAACAGCAGTCGCGCGTGGTCGGTGCGCTGTTGCAGCAGCCACTGGGCCGGGCTCAGGCCGGTCTCCGAGCGGAAGCGTCGGGTGAAGGTGCGCACGCTCATCCGCGCCTGCTCGGCCAGGTCGCGCAGCGCGATCGGCTCGTGCAGTCGCTGCCGCGCCCACTCCCGGACGCCCGCCGTGCTGGTGTCGGTCGCCTTCGGCACCGGCTGCTCGATGTACTGCGCCTGCCCACCGTCGCGCCATGGCGGCATCACGCAGCGGCGGGCCGCCCGGTTGGCGACCTCGCTGCCATGGTCGAGGCGGATGACGTGCAGGCAGAGGTCGATGCCGGCGGCCACTCCGGCCGAGGTGAACACCCGGTCGTCGACGATGAAGAGCACGTCCGGGTCGAGGTCCACCCGGTCGTACAGGCGGCGGAACCGCTCGGCGTACGCCCAGTGGGTGGTGGCCCGGCGTCCGTCGAGCAGGCCGGCCGCGGCCAGCACGAACGCCCCCGTGCAGATCGACATGATCCGGGCGCCCCGGTCGTACGCCGACCGCAGCGCTTCGCCCACCCCCGGCTCGATGCTGCCCGAGGTCAGCGCGGCGCCGTCGTGGATGCCCGGGACGATCACCGTGTCGGCGGTGTCGAGCAGTTCCAGCCCGTGGTCGGGGAGCACCTGGAAGCCGGCGGTGCTGCGGACCGGCCGCCCACCCGGGGTGCACACCCGCACGTCGTAGCGGTATTCGTCGTCCGCGCCCCGGGCGGTGCTGAAGACCTGGGACGGGGTGCCCAGATCGAGGCCGACGACCTGGTCGAGGGCGAGGACGGCGATCCGGTGCGGGCCAGTGCTCATGGCCCGATTATTGCGCCTGATGGCTTTCCGGCCACTCGTCGCCGTCGAGGACGCCACCCAGACTGATCAGCGTGACCAAGAACCGTCGCCTGAACCCCGCCTGGCTCGTCGCCGCCGTTGCCTTCGTGGCTCTGGTCGGCGCGGCCGGCTTCCGCGCCACCCCGTCGGTGCTGCTGCACCCGTTGCACGCGGAGTTCGGGTGGCCGCTCGCCACCATCTCCGCGGCGGTCTCGGTCAACCTGCTCCTCTACGGGCTCACCGCGCCGTTCGCCGCCGCGCTGATGGACCGGTTCGGCATCCGCCGGGTGGTCTCGGTGGCGCTGCTGCTGGTCGCCGCCGGCAGTGGCCTGACGGTCTTCATGACCGCGAGCTGGCAGTTGCTGCTGTGCTGGGGCGTCCTCGTCGGCCTGGGCACCGGCTCGATGGCGCTGGCGTTCGTGGCGACCGTCACCGGGCGCTGGTTCGTCCGACGACGGGGCCTCGTCACCGGGGTGCTGACCGCGGGCGGGGCGGCCGGCCAACTGATCTTCCTGCCGCTGATCGCCGTGCTGGTGCGCGACCACGGGTGGCGCACGGCGGCGCTCGTCGTGGCCGGAGCCGCCCTGGCGGTCGTACCCCTGGTGGTGTGGCTGCTGCGCGAACACCCGGCGGATCTCGACCTGCCCGCCTACGGCGCGACCGAGGTCGTCGCGGCGCCGCCGCCGACCGGCGGCGCGGCGACCCGGGCGCTGGGCGCGCTGGCCGCCGCGGCCCGGACCCGCCCGTTCTGGCTGCTGGCCGGCGGGTTCGCGATCTGCGGCGCCACCACCAACGGCCTCGTCGGTACGCACTTCGTGCCGGCCGCGCACGACCACGGCATGGCCGAGACCACGGCGGCCGGGCTGCTCGCGCTGGTGGGGCTCTTCGACATCGTCGGCACGATCGCCTCCGGCTGGCTCACCGACCGGGTGGACAGCCGGTTGCTGCTCGGCGCCTACTACGCCCTGCGCGGGTTGTCGCTGCTGGTGTTGCCGAGCCTGTTCGCGGGCACGGCCGAGCCGAGCATCCTGGTGTTCATCGTCTTCTACGGCCTGGACTGGGTGGCCACCGTGCCGCCGACGGTCGCGCTGTGCCGGGAGTACTTCGGCGGCGCCGGGGCGGTGGTGTTCGGCTGGGTGTTCGCCGCGCACCAGTTCGGGGCGGCCATCGCTGCGACCGGCGCGGGGCTGGTCCGGGACCGGCTCGGCGACTACGCGCTGGCCTGGTACGTGGCCGGCGCCTTGTCGATCGGTGCCGCCGGGCTGTCGTTGCTGCTGCGGCGACGGCCGGGCCGGCCGGTGCCGGAGGCCGTCCTGGTCGCCGCGACCGCACCCCGGGCGTGGAGCTTCCGGGGCTGAGTCAGCTCAGCGTCCACTGCTGGGCGGGCCGGCCGTCGCAGGGCCGCTGCCGGATCTCGTCCCCGGCCTCGGCGCCGTCGTCGTCGGCCTGCGCGCACTTGCCGCTGTGCACCGCGACGACCAGCACCGGGCCGGTGCCGGTCGGGCTCAGCCGCCACTGCTGGTTGGCCTCACCGTGGCAGGGGAACTGCTGCACCGTCGCCCCGTCGTCACCGCTGCCGCCCTCGACGTCGAGGCACTGCCCGTGGGCGGCGTTGGTCAACGTCACCGCGTCCGTTCCGATCGGGTTGACGACCCACTGCTGCTCCGGGCCGCCGGTGCAGGCGGCCAACTCGGCCTGCGCCTTCTCACCGTCACCGTCGAGCCCGAGGCAGAGCCCGGAGGGCGACCGCAGCACGCGAGGCCCGGTGGTCGGGATGGCCGGGGTGGCCGACGGGGTCGGCGACGGCTCGACCGAGGGGGTCGGGCTCGGCTCGGCCGCCGGGATGGTCGGCTCGGCCACGCTGGACGGCGCGGTGACCGCGGCGGGCACCACCGCTTCGTCGTCGCCGTCGAGGAGGCCGGTGGCGAAGACCAACCCGAGGAGTACGCCCACCAGCCCGACCGCCAACGCCACCCGCAGCAGCGGGTCGGCCAGCGGCCCGGAACGAGCTCTCCGCCGACCGCCGTAGACGGTGCCGGCGGGATCGGGGCGTTCCTCGGGCAGGGACATACGGGCCATCCTCACCCACCACGGCGGGCCGGGGCCAGCCCAGCCACGCCGGCCGGCCGCAGCCAGCCCGGTGCGATCAGCGGGTGGGCTGCGGATCGGTGACGTCGGCCACAGTCGCGCCGAGGGCGGTGATCGCCGCGTCGGCGTCGAGCGCGACGGCGAGACCGCGCTCGCCCGCGCCGAGGGTGATCTCCCGGCCGCGCAGTCGCTTGTCCGCGATCACCGGCCACGCGGTGCTCGCGCCGAACGGGGTGATCGTGCCGCGCTCGTACCCGGTGGCTGCCAGGGCGCCCGCCGCGTCCGGCATGGAGATGCGCTGCACACCGAGCAGGGCGCGCAGCTTGGGCCAGGAGATGACCCGGTCGCCGGGGGTGAGCACGAACAGGTGATCGTCGGCACCCCGGCGGACGACGATGGTCTTGACCACATCCGGGACGGCCACGCCCCGGGCCGCGGCGGCCTCCGCGAGGCTGCCGACCGCACCGTGGCTGACCAGCCGATACGGCAGTCCGGCGGAGTCCAGGGCGGCGATCGCGGGCGACGGCATGCCCGCCACGGTAACCGTCGAACCTGGCGTCGGACGGGAAACAGCAGGCGTCGACATCCCACCGTTTTCGGGGTCCGGGCGTAAGGTGATCACATGCGCGCTGAGCGTGTGGATCACCCCATTGACCATGATGAAGCGGTGGACACGCTGCGGCGGTCGTACGCCGCGGTGCCCACGGGCGAGCCTGTCCGGCTGGCCAAACGCACCTCCAACCTGTTCCGCCCCCGGTCCGCTCCCCGGACCCCGGGCCTCGACGTGAGTGGCCTCAACCGGGTGCTCGCGGTGGACGCGACCGCCCGGACCGCCGACGTGCAGGGCATGTGCACGTACGAGGACCTGGTCGACGCGACGCTGCCGCACGGGCTGATGCCCCTGGTGGTGCCGCAACTGCGCACCATCACCCTGGGCGGGGCGGTGACCGGCCTCGGGATCGAGTCGACCTCGTTCCGCAACGGCCTGCCTCACGAGTCGGTACGCGAGATGGACATCCTCACCGGCTCCGGCGAGATCGTCACCGCCCGGCCGGACGGGGAGCACGCCGACCTGTTTACCGCGTTCCCCAACTCGCTGGGCAGCCTCGGGTACGCCACCCGGCTGCGCATCGAGCTGCAACCGGTCGGCCGGTACGTGGCGTTGCGCAACATCCGGTTCACCCAACTGGAGGCGCTCACCGACGCGATCGCCGAGGTGACCGCCACCCGGTCCTGGGCCGGCGAACCGGTCGACGTGATGGACGGCGTGATGTTCAGCCCCGGTGAGGCGTACCTGATCCTGGGCACCTTCACCGACGCGGCCGACCCGCCCAGCGACTACACCGGCCAGGAGATCTACTACCGGTCGCTGCGCCGGCGCACCCGGGACGTGCTGACCGCGTACGACTATCTGTGGCGCTGGGACACCGACTGGTTCTGGTGTTCGGCGGCGTTCGGCGCGCAGCACCCGGTCGTGCGCAGGCTCTGGCCGGCGCGTTACCGGCGCAGCGACGTCTACCACCGACTGGTCCGCCTCGAGCACCGGCACCAGGTGGCGGCCCGGATCGACCGGCTGCGCGGCCAGCCGGCCCGTGAGCGGGTCGTGCAGGACGTGGAGATCCCGCTGGACCGCACGGCCGACTTCCTGCGCTGGTTCGCGGACAGCGTGGGGATGACCCCGGTGTGGCTCTGCCCGTTGCGGTTGCGCGAACCGGAGGGTCCCGGTTCCGCGCGGTCGTGGCCGCTGTATCCGCTCCACGCGGGACAGGACTACGTCAACATTGGTTTCTGGGGGAGCGTGCCGATCGCGCCCGGCGCCGCCGACGGCGACGTCAACCGCACGATCGAACGCAGGGTGTCGGAGTCGGGCGGGCACAAGTCGCTCTACTCCGACGCGTACTACGACCGGGACGCCTTCGATCGCCTCTATGGCGGCGAGACCTGGCGCGCGGTGAAGGACCGCTACGACCCGGACCACCGGCTGACGGGACTGTACGAGAAGGCGGTAGCACGAGCATGAGCCTGACCGATCGAGACCAGGGGGCGGCGAGCGTTCCCGCCACCCCGCCGGCGGGGGGCCGGCGCACCGGTCCGACCGTGGCGGACGTCGTCCGCGCGGTCACCGCCGGGCCGCTGCCGGTGCGGATCACCGGGTACGACGGCAGCGCCGTCGGCCCGGCCGACGCCGGCATCACCCTGTCGATCCGTTCCGAGCGGGGTTTGTCATACCTGCTCACCGCCCCCGGTGACCTGGGCATGGCCCGGGCGTACGTCAGCGGTGACCTGGCGTTGCAGGGGGTGCATCCGGGTGACCCGTACGAGGCGCTGCGGGTGCTCAAGGACGAGTTGCGGCTGCGCCCACCGTCGGTGGCCGACGGGGTGGCGCTGGCGCGCGGGCTGGGCTGGGAGCGGCTGCTGCCCCCGCCGGCCCCTCCGCAGGAGGCCCTGCCGCGCTGGAAGCGGGTGATGAACGGGCTGCGGCACTCGCGGGTGCGCGACAGCACCGCGATCTCGCACCACTACGACGTCTCGAACGCCTTCTACGAGAAGGTGCTCGGCCCGTCGATGACGTACACCTGCGCGGTCTACCGGTCCCCGGACGACACGCTGGAGCAGGCCCAGGCGGCGAAGTACGACCTGGTCGCCGGCAAGCTGGCGCTGAAGAAGGGCATGCGGCTGCTGGACGTGGGCTGCGGCTGGGGTGGCATGGTCCGGCACGCCGCGCGGGAGTACGGCGTGAAGGCGCTCGGGGTGACCCTGTCGAAGGCGCAGGCGCAGTGGGCGCAGGCGGCGATCGAGCGGGAGGGGCTGACCGAGCTGGCCGAGGTGCGGCACCTGGACTACCGGGACGCGCCGGCGGAACAGTTCGACGCCATCTCCTCGATCGGTCTGACCGAGCACATCGGTGTGCGCAACTACCCGTCCTACTTCGGGGCGCTGCGGTCGCGGCTGCGTACGGGTGGGCGGCTGCTGAACCACACCATCACGCGGGCCGACAACCGGGCGCCCCACCGCTCGGGCGCGTTCATCGACCGGTACGTCTTCCCGGACGGCGAGTTGGCCGGCCCGGGTCGGTTGATCAGCGAGGTGCACGACGCCGGGCTGGAGGTGCACCACGAGGAGAACCTGCGCCAGCACTACGCGCTGACGCTTGCCGCGTGGTGTCGCAACCTGGTGGAGCACTGGGACTTCTGCGTCTCGGAGGTGGGCGCGGGGACCGCCCGGGTGTGGGGCCTCTACATGGCCGGCTCGCGGATGGCCTTCGAGCGCAACGGCATCCAGCTGCACCAGGTGCTGGCCACCCACAACGGCCCGGACGGTGTGAACGGCTACCCGCTGCGCCCGGACTGGTTGCCCTGACCACCTGCTGAGCGTCGCCTGAAGCCGCGTCGAGAAGTCGGCGCGGCTTTTCGCGAAGCGATTGACAAACGAATTTTGTACGTACAAACTGATTTTGCCATGAGAGACGTCCTGTACCTGGAGCAGATCGAGCAGGCCGAAGTCCTGCTCAAGCCGCAGCGTGTCGAGGTGCTGCGGCAACTCGCCGAACCGCGCACCTGCACCGAGGTCGCGGCCCGACTCGACCAGACGCCGCAGCGCGTCTACTACCACGTCAAGCAGCTCGTCGCGGCCGGCCTGGTCGAGCTGGTCAACGAGCGCAAGGTCCGCGGCATCACCGAAGGCATCTACCAGGCCGCCGCCCGGTCCTACTGGCTCTCCCCGCGGCTGGTCGGCCGGATCGGGCTGCGCCGGGCCCGCGACGAGCTGAGCCTGGGCTACCTGCTCGACCTGATGGAGGAGGTCCAGGCGGACGTCGCCGCCCTGGACCGGGCCGCGCCCGAGCTGCCATCGATCGGGGTCTCCGGGGAGATCCGGGTGCCCGCGGAGCAGCGCCCGCAGTTCCTGCACGACCTGCAAACCGCACTTCAGGACCTGTTCGCCCGTTACGGCGGCAGTGAAGGAGACGCCTTCAAGCTCGCCGTCGCCTGCTATCCGAAAGGAAACGACAATGAGTGAAGCGTTGAAGGTCCAGGCCCGTCTCTCCGCGCCCGTCGGGCGCGTCCGCGAGGCCCTGACCGACCCGGCCGAGCTGCGACTCTGGCTGGCCGAGCACGCCGAGGTCGAGCTGCCTCAGCGGTACGAGTTCTGGGGTCGCTACACGCCCGAGGGTGACGCCCCGCACCAGCGCCTGCTGCACGCCGACGACGACACGCTGCGCTTCGGCTGGTTGCTCGACGGGGTGGAGACCACCACCGAGCTCCAGTTGACCGCCGAGAGCACGGACAGCACGGTGTTGACGCTGACCCAGAGCCACTTCGACTTCGCCGAGGCGATGAGCGGTTCCAGCATCCGGGGCGTGCTCCAGACGTTCTGGGCGCTGTCCATCGCCAACCTGGCCGCCCACCTGGAGGGTCGGCCGCTCCTGCCGCGTACCGACTTCACCTCCGCCGACCTGCGCGGCGAGCTGGTCATCGCCGCCCCCATCGACAAGGTGTGGGAGTCGCTTACCGACTCCGAGCAGGCCAGCGCCTGGTTCGGCTACCCCATCGGGATCGAGCCGTGGGTCGGCGGCCGGTACGCGATGGGCGGCTTCGAGACCGGGTACGCGGCCAAGATCGTCGACCTGGAGCCGGGCCGGAGGATGTCCGTGGACTGGGGACCGACCGGCGTCACGAACTGGGAGCTGGCCGAGTCCAACGGCCGGACCACGCTCACCTTCGTGCAGAGCGGCTTCGACGAGACCAACCCCCCGTACGCTGCCTGGAGCGGGTCGGTGTCCGGCCTGGCCGAGCTGCGCCGCTTCCACGAGGTGCCGGGCTGGCAGCCGATCTGGATCTCGACCGAGGTGCCCGGCCTGGAGCCCGAGCCCGCCAGCTGACCGTCGCGCCTTGATCGTGCTCGATCAGGGATGTAGTCGCCTCGTTCACGCCAGAGGCCATTACATCCTGGATCGAGCACGATCTTGTGGGTGGGGAGAGGGTGCTGTCGGCAGGCGGCTCACGCGATGGCGGCGATATCACCGTCGTCGAAGTAGATGGCCTGGTGGAGTCGGCCGCCGAGGGCGACGGCGTACCGGGCAACCACTTCCTGGCCGGAAATCCGGCCCTGCTCGATCTGGGAGACCCGCCCCTTGGTCACCCCCATGCGCTCGGCCACCTGCTGCTGAGTGAGGCCGCGGGCGCGTCGTACCTCGGCGAGGCGATGCCCGACGACTTGCGCGAGCAACTCCTGCTTTCCGGCCGCAACGGCCTCCTCGCCGCCGGCCCGCTGTACGTACTCCGACCGAATATCCGACCACCGCACATGTCCACTCACCGCTGGCCCCCCTCCTGCTGTGCGCGTTCCTTCAAGTAGATCTCATAGCGTTGTTCGGCGAGCGGGATGGCCTGTTGATACCAGCTCTGCCACTGGCCCGCCTTGTCGCCCGCGACCAGCAGGATGCTGGCGCGCCACGGGTCGAAAACGAAGAGGATGCGGACGGTGCCGGGTCGCAACTCCTTGAGATTCGCCAGCGACGACCCCCTGATCGTGTCGACCAGGGGGCGGCCCAGCCCCGGTCCTGCTTCGGCGAGCGCGTCGATGGCCTGGACGACCCGGACGAATGTCGCCTCGTCGAGGCTGTCGATCCAGGCACGGACCTCGTCGACGACGAAGACGTCCCACTCATCCTGCGGCACCCGAGGAGTATACCAATAGCTATACACTGTCACTGCGACTGTCGAACCGATCGGTGCCCCGGGTTCGGTGACTTTTCGGGGTGGAGTGGGTACTGCCGGGCGATGTTCTTCATCTTTGGTCTGCGTACCAAGGTCGACCGGTCCGGTGTCGTGCAGCAGGTCTGCCGCCACTGCGGTAACCACGCCGCGCAGGTGATCACCCGCCGGTCGACGAAATTCACCCTCTTCTTCATCCCCCTCATCCCGATCCGCACCCGGTACGCGCAGCAGTGCACGTTCTGTGGGGCGCAGTACGAGATCGCCAAGTCCGACGCCCAGCGCCTCCCGGTCGGCTGAGCCGCAGATGGCCCGCTTCCTGTGCTGGCTGATCGGTCGACCGTCGTCGACCGGACCCGTCGTGCACACCGCCGCCCGCCCGCCGTGCACCCCCGGCCGGCGTCTGCGTCGACCCGTGCGCCGCCCGCTGGCCGGCACCGCGCTGCCCCGCTCACCCTGGAACCGCTCCGCCGGCCGCTGACCTGACCCGCCGGCCGGTGCGCGACACAGGCCGTCACGAAGGCCCGGGCAGACCGCATCGACCTGGATGTTCGGCCCTGGCGGCGTTCCCGGGCGCTGGCTAGGCTTTCGGGGTTTGCCGTGGACCGGTCCGCCCGACTGTGCACACACGACGAAGAGCCGGAGCGACCGTGTCGCGACAGGACGTGAAGCAGGCCGCGGGGCAGCTCAAGCCCATCGGCCCGATCGTCGCGGTTGCGGTCCTGGTCGTGGAGGCCGGCTGGTTGGCCGCCGCGCTGCCCGGCGCCGCGCTGGTCAGCGACGTGGGCGCGCTGTTGGTGGCCAGCTGGGCGACCGTCGCCTGTGCCGGCGTGGCCCGTCGACACCCGGCCCCGCTGCGCCGATTCTGGACGCTGCTCGCGCTCACCATGGCGCTCGCCGCGCTGGGCCGGGCGATCTGGACCGCGCAGCGGCTGGTCGGCGGCGACCTGCCGCACACTCCGCTGGTCGGGGTGGTCTTCACCGCCGGCATCCTCACCGGCACCGCGGCGCTGCTCAGCTCGCCGTCCGGGCCCCGGACGGGGGTGGGGCGGGCCCGGACGCTGCTGGACGGCGTGATCGTCGCGCTGGCCCTGGTGCCGATCGGCTGGGTGCTGGTGTTCCGCGGGGTCGCCGCCGCCGAGCTGGCCGACCCGGCGCGCACGCTGGGGCTGCTCTACCCGATGTTCGACCTGATGCAGCTCACCATCCTGGTGGCGGTGGCCGGGCCGACGCGACCACTGTGGCGGCCGATGAGCGTGCTCGCGGTGAGCCTCACCATCCGGGTGGTCGCCGACGTCGTCTACGTCTCGCTGGTCGCCCGCGGTGACTACGCCGCTGGTCACCCCATCGACCTGTGCTGGCCGCTGAGTTACCTGCTGATCGGCCTGGCCACCGGGAACCGGCCGCCGCCGGACTGCGACGGCACCGACGAGACCGCGGAGTCGCCGCTGCCACCGTGGTGGCGGGTGGCGCTGCCGTACCTGCCGGTCGGTGGGGCGATCATCGCGGTGCTGCTGGCCCGCCGGCCCACCGGCCAGACCCCGCCGCTGGTCTTCGTGTCCATGATGGCGTTGCTCGCCGCTCTCGCCGTGCGTCAGGGGCTGGCCGCCAACGAGAACCTGCGCCTGGTGGCGCGACTGCGTCGGCTCGCGTACGGCGACCAGCTCACCGGCCTACCGAATCGGCTGCTGTTCAACAGGCTGCTGCGCCTGGCTCTGCGCGACGGCCGGCCGGTGGCCGTCCTGCTGCTCGATCTCGACGGGTTCAAGCAGGTCAACGACCGGTTCGGGCACGCCACCGGCGACACCCTGCTGACCGGCTTGGCGGCTCGGATGCGGACGGCGGTGGGTGGCGACGGCACCATCGCCCGGCTCGGCGGGGACGAGTTCGCGGTGCTGGTCGAGGGGGAGGGGCCGGTGTCGCCGGAGCGGCTGGCCGAACGTCTGCTGGACGCCCTGCGGCCCTCCGACGGTGACGAGGACGTGGGCGTGCACCCGTCGGCGAGCATCGGCATCGCCGAGTACGGGCCGCAGCACGCCTCGCACACCGACCTCCTGCGCGACGCCGACATCGCCATGTACGCGGCGAAGGCGGCCGGCAAGTCCGCGTACCGGACGTGCACCCCGGGCCTGCGCGAGTCGGCCGTGTCCCGGGCGGAGCTGATCGCCGACCTGCGCCGGGCCGTCGACGAGGAGCAACTGCACCTGGAGTTCCAGCCCATCGTCGACCTGTCCAGCGGCGCGGTCCGCAGCGCCGAGGCGTTGGTGCGCTGGCGGCACCCTCGGCTCGGGATGCTGCCGCCGGCGAAGTTCCTGCCGCTGGCCGAGGAGACCGGGCTGATCCTCCCGATCGACCGCTGGGTGATCCACGAGGCGTGTCGGGCGGCGGCGACCTGGCGGGCCCGCGCGCCGGAGGCGACGGTCGCAGTGAACATCGCCGCGGCACACCTGCGCCGGCCCGACCTGATCGCCACGGTCACGGCGGCCACCGCCAGCGCCGGGCTGGCGCCGCGCGCGTTGACGCTGGAGTTGACCGAGTCGGCGTTGATCGAGGGGACCGACGCGGTGCTGGAACGGCTGCACCAGCTGCGGGAGCTGGGCATCCAGATCGCCATCGACGACTTCGGTACGGGCTACTCGTCGTTGAGCTACCTGCACCGCATCCCGGCCACCGAGCTGAAGATCGACCGGTCGTTCGTGGCGCGGCTGGGCACGGACGACCGGGCGTACGCCACCGTGGAGATGGTCACCCGGCTGGCCGGCGCGTTCGACCTGGCGGTGGTCGCCGAGGGCGTGGAGACCGAACGCCAGCACGACGCGGTCACCGCGATCGGCTGCCCACGCGGCCAGGGCTATCTGTACGGGCGTCCGGACAGCCCCGCCACGGTGGGTCAGAATCGGGCTTGACCCTGACGTAACGGCAGGCGGGAGTCTGGTTCCCGGAAGGGAGGGGAACCATGGCGTACACGGTGGGTCAGGTGTCGAAGATCGCCGGCGTGACGGTACGGACGCTGCACCACTACGACGAGATCGGCCTGCTCTCGCCGAGCGGCCGGACGCCGACCGGCTACCGCCGCTACGACGACGCGGACCTGCAGCGGTTGCAAATCGTCCTGTACTACCGCGAGCTGGGTTTCCCACTCGAGGAGATCACCGCGATCATCGACGACCCGGCGGCCGACCCGGCCGCGCACCTGCGCCGACAGCACGAGCTGCTGACGGTACGGATCAAGCGGTTGCAGGAGATGGTCGCGGCGGTCGAGTTCGCGATGGAGGCGAGCAAGTTGAACATCCAACTCACGCCGGAGGAACGGTTCGAGGTCTTCGGCGACTTCAGGCCGGAGGAGCACGAGGCCGAGGCGGAGCGGCGCTGGGGTGACACCGACGCGTACCGGGAGTCGAACCGGCGGGTCGCCGGCTACCGCAAGGACGACTGGCTGCGGCACAGGGCCGAGAACGAGGACTGGGGCCGGCGGATCGTCGCGCTGCTGGCCTCGGGCGCACCGGCGGACGGCCCGGAGGCGATGGACCTGGCCGAGGAGCACCGGCAGCTCATCAGCCGCTGGTTCTACGAGTGCTCGTACGAGATGCACACCGGGCTGGCCGACATGTACCTGGCCGACGAGCGGTTCACCGCGTACTACGAGAACATCGCCCCCGGCCTGGCCGCGTACCTGCACGAGGCGATCCACGCCAACGCGATCAGCCGCGCCTGATCGACGAGGTGGCCGGCCGGAAACGGCGGTCGGTGCGGTCCGGCTACTCTGGCCGGACCGCACCGCGGTACGCGTCGATCGGCGACCGGCCGGCGGGCGCGCCCCGCTCAGGGGAGATGACCGTGCAGAAACCCAAGCTGGTCGCCGTCGGCGCTGTCCTCGTCGTGGCGGTCGCGGCCGGCGTGTGGGCCCTGGTCGCCGCCGGTGACGAGCCGGACGCGGGCCGCCCGTCCGCCGGCACGTCGACCGCGGCGACCGGCGCGGCTCCGGCCCCGACCGATCCGGCCGGTGTGCTGGTCGCCGCCGCCGCGAAGGTCGACGAACAGCCGTACCGGTTGACGGTGGGCAGCGGCGGGACGGCCGAGGGGGACACCACGGTGCTGGTGTGGGACCCGAAGGCGCGACGCGGCACGGAGACCACCTCGCTCAAGGTGCCCAACGGCGAGGTGAAGATCGAGCGGCTGAGCACCGGTCCGGACGTCTACGTGCGGGTCAGCGCCCCGGACCGCCGGATCCCGGTCTGGGACGGCAAGACCTGGTGGCACGTCGGCAGGCCGGGTCGGCCGGTCACCAACAAGGGCCTGGACAACACCCGGCTGGCCAGCACGCTGACCGCGCCGGCCGCCGTCCGCCAGACAGGCACCCGGGAGTACGCGGGCACGCTGGACCTGCGCGACAGCGCCGCCGTCCTGGGCGGCGGGATCGGCGGAGTGCTCGGCGACCGGGCCGCGAAGGTGCCCTTCACCGCCAGCGTGGACGAGCAGGGCCGGTTGGTGCGTTACCGGATCGAGCTGGCCACCGAGCAGGAGAAGACGGCTCAACTCGACCTGACGTACTCGGATTTCGGGCTGCCGGTGACGGCCGATCCGCCGGCGGCCGACCTGGTCGGGGAGGACCCGCCGGCGAACATCCCCGGCGCCTGACGCCGGTTCACTCCTCCACCGATCCGTCGCTCGGGGTGACCAGGAAGTCGTAGACGGTCCGGGCCATCCGGCGGACGGTCTCGTCGCCGGTCGCCATCGGGCCGGCGGTGAGGAACGCGACGGCGGTCTCGGTGCCGGGGATCAGGTAGTAGCCGACGTCGTGGGAGGCGTCCGGCAGGTCGCCGGTCTTGTGGGCCACCGGAACTCCGGGTGGCAGCGCCGCCGGGATCTTGGTGGTCAGGGTCTGCTCCCGCATGAAGCCGATCATCAGGTCGCGGGAGGCCGGAGTGAGGATCTCGCCGTCCCAGACCGCGCCGAGCAGCGACACCACGTCGTCCGGGCTGGTGTAGTTCTCCTCGCCGCGCTGGGCCGCCGCGCTGTCGAGCATCCGGCGGGCCAGGATGGTGGACCGCTGGTTCATCGAGTCGATCAGCGCGTTGACCGGGGCGAACCCGCCCAGGTAGGTGATCAGCACGTTGGCCGCGACGTTGTCGCTGTACTTGATCAGGTACCGGGCGAGCCGGTACAGCGTGACCACCTGCGGGAACGTCTCGAACTGGAGCTGGCCGGTGCCGCCGACCACGTCCGCCGGGGTGACCAGCACGCCGTCGTCGAGCGAGACCTGTCCACAGTCGACCCGGCGCAGCAGCTCCACCAGGATCCACAGCTTGATGACGCTGGCGGCCTTGGGGCGCAGCGCGCCGTTGACCGAGACCTGCTGGTCGCCGTACCGGCCGGACAGGTCCCGGACGGTGGCTCCGGACGGGTTGAGGCTGGCGTCGGCGACCACCCGGGCGAGCTGCCCGCTGAGCGGGAACAGCCGGGCGCCCTCGACCGGGTCGGTGGGTGGCTGCGGGCTGGTGACCACCACGCCGGTCAGCTCCACCGGCTGAGCCTGCGGCCCGGACACCACGAGCGTGCCCGCGCTGCGCCCGATCAGCGGCACCCGGTAGCGGAAGCTCCTGCCCTCGACGGTGACCTCGCCGCTGGCCACCCCGGCGGCGACCCGCATGTCCGGATCGGCGACCCGGCCGGTGTCGCCGTCGCAGGCCCGGTATCGCACGGTGTGCCCGAGCGAGTCCACCGCGAACGCACCGCCGGGAAACGACAGCCAGGACACCTCACTGGTCGGCGCCCGCTCCGGCGCGGGCTCCACGCCCGGCTCGTCGCTGCGCCCGCCCCCGTCCACCGGCCCGTTCCCGTCGGCTGGTCCGCCGTCGGCCGGTCCGTCGTTCCCCGCCGGTCCGTCGTTGGCTGGCTCGGTTCCGTACCCCGGCGTGCTCTGGCGGTCCGGGCCGGGGCCGTCGGCGGTGGCCGGCCCGGTCGTCGCGACGACGACCAGCGCGACCGCCGCCGCCAGCCACCCGAGGGATACGTGGGGGTGCGGCGCGAACAGGGAAGATGAGTGCTTCTTGTCGCTTTTTCTCACGTTTGCACGATAAGAAGCGTGGGAGGCGGATGGGGCGGACGGGACCGCCGTCACCCGTCCGGGCGCCGATGTCCCCGGGAGCGACATACCTCAGAGGTATAAAGATGACTCTGCGGTATCAGGGGCATCAGCGATACCCGGCCCGGGGAGGCACCTATGTTGATCATTGCCGGCAGTCTGCTCGTCGAGCCGGACGCCCGCGACGACTACCTCGCTGGTTGCCGGCAGGTCATCGAACAGGCCCGCGCGGCGGCCGGCTGCCTCGACTTCCTGCTCGCGGCGGATCCACTCGACCCGGGCCGCATCCACGTCTTCGAGCGCTGGGAGTCCCCGGAGCAGTTGGCGGCGTTCCGCGGCGCCGGGCCGAGCGACGCCCAGACGGCGGCCATCCTCGACGCCGACGTGCACCGTTACCTGATCTCCGGCGTCGAGGCGGCCTGACCCCGCCCCGGGCGCTACACCAGCAGATCGAGCAGGAGTACGCCAGCGAAGCCGACCACCGAGATGAGCGTCTCCATCACCGACCAGCTCTTGATGGTCTGGCCGACGGTCAGGCCGAAGTACTCCTTGACCAGCCAGAACCCGGCGTCGTTGACGTGCGAGAAGAACAGCGACCCACAGCCGATAGCCAGTGCCAGCAGCGCCACCCCCGGCCGGTCCAGGGTCGCGGCGAGCGGTGCCACGATGCCCGCCGCCGTGATGGTGGCGACCGTCGCCGAGCCGGTGGCCACCCGGATGCCGACCGCGACCAGCCAGCCCAGCAGCAGCGGCGAGAGGTTCGCGTCCTTGGCGGCGTCGGCGACCAGGTTGCCCACCCCGGCGTCCACCAGCACCTGCTTGAACCCGCCGCCGGCCGCCACGATCAGCAGGATGCCGGCGATCGGGGGCAGCGAACCGCCGAGCACCGAGGAGACCTGGGACCGGCTGAATCCGGCCTGGTAGCCGAGGGTGAACATCGCCAGGATCACCCCGGCGAGCAGCGCCACGATCGGCGTGCCGACGATGTCGAGCGTCTTGCGGCCCGCCGTGCCCTCGTCCAGCGTCAGCTCGCCGACCGCGCGGAGCAGCATCAGCACCACCGGCAGCAGCACGGTGATCACCGCGGGCCAGAACGCCGGGGTACGCCGGGCGGTCTCCGTGCCGCTGTCGTCCACCGGCTCGCCCGGTTGACCGCCGCCCGGGTTGACGAGATCGTCGTCGGTGAGCAGGTCACCGTCCACATCGCGCCGGTCCGGCGCCCCGGCCGTGCCCGTCGTTCCGGCGGTGCCTGTCGCTTCGGCTGTGCCCGCGGGGGTGGCGGGCTGGCGGCGGGTGGGCAGCAGTGCGGCCGGCGCGGTCGCCGGCACGTACCGGGCGATGAAGTTGCCGAAGACCGGCCCCGAGATGATCACCGTGGGGATCGCCACCAGCAGGCCCAGCCCGAGCGTCAGGCCCAGGTCGGCGTTGAGCGACGAGATCGCCACCAGCGGGCCGGGGTGCGGTGGCACGAGGCCGTGCAGCACCGAGAGGCCGGCCAGCGCCGGGATGCCGAGTTTCATCAGCGGTACGTCGGTCCGCATCGAGACGAGCAGCACGATCGGCACCAGCAGCACCACGCCGACCTCGAAGAAGAGCGGCAACCCGATGAGCGCCGCCACCCCGGCCATCGCCCAGGGCAGCGCGCGGCCGGACACCCGGCCGACGACCCGGTTGACGATGCCGTCCGCGCCACCGGACTCGGCGAGCAGACCGCCGATCATGGCCCCCAGCGCGATCAGCAGCCCGACGCCGCCGACAGTGGTGCCGACGCCACCGGTGAACGAAGTGATCATCTTGTCGGGCGCGACGCTGGCGACCACGCCGAGCACCGCCGCGCCGAGGATCAGCGACAGGAACGGGTGGACCTTGGCCCAGGCGATCAGCAGCACCACGGCGACGATGCCGAGCAGCGCGGCGACGACGAGTTGGCCGTCGCCGGCGGTGGTGACCGGCTCGGCCGGCGCAGCGAACGAGGCCGGCGCGGTGAGCCAGGCCGGCGTGGCGAGGGAGGTCAGCGGTTCGGCGAGGGCGAGGGGTGGAAGCACGGCGATCACGACCTTCGGGACGGGGGTCGGCCCTGGGCGGGGCCGGCCGAAGGGCCTACATCGGTGGTCCTGCGGGGGTGGCCGGCTCGGCGGGCAGGCCGGGCGCCAGCCGACGCATCGACGTGAAGGTGGGCACCAGCGCGTCGTACAGCTCGGCGAAGAGCGGCAGCAGCGCCGCGTACGTGGCGGCGGCGGCCGGGTCGGGGCGGATGACCTCCTCGATGCGGACCAGGTCGGCCGCCACGTCGATGCTGGGGATCAGGCCCAGCGCCTGCATGCCGAGCAGCGCGGCGCCGAAGCTCGACCCCTCGCGGCCGGCCGGGAAGCTCACCGGCATGCCGAGCACGTCGGCGAGCATCTGCCGCCACAGGCCACTGCGGGCGAAACCGCCACCGGCCCGGATCTCGCGGACCTCGTTGCCGGCGGCGCGCACGGAGCTGAGCACCAGAGCGAGCTGTTGGCAGACCCCCTCCATCGCGGCCCGGACGAGGTGTTCGCGGCGGTGCCCGTGGGTCAACCCGACGTACGCGCCGCGGGGCAGCGCGCTCCAGTGTGGAGCGCGTTCGCTGTGCAGGTACGGCAGCATGATGAGCCCGCCCGAGCCGACCGGGGCGCGGGCCGCGAGGGCTACCAGTTCCTCCTCGGGGTGCTCGCCCAACTCCGGCGCGAGCGCCGCGCCCGCCCACTTGAGGACGATGCCGCCGTTGTTGATCGCGCCGCCGACCGCCCAGCGATCCTCGGTCAGCGCGTAGCAGAACACCCCGCCCAGCGGGTCCACGCCGGGGCGTTCGACCATGACCCGCATGGCGCCGCTGGTGCCGATCGAGCAGGCCACCATGCCGGGGTGCACCGCGCCCAGGCCCAGGTTGGCCAGCGGTCCGTCACCGGCGCCGACCACCACCGGGGTGCGCGGCGGCAGGCCGAGGTCGGTGGCGGCCCGCGGGGCGAGGCCGGGCAGGACGGCGGTGGTGGCGACCAGTTGGGGCAACTGCTCCTCGGTGATGCCGGCGATGGTCAGCGCCTCGGTGTCCCACTCGAGGGTGTGGATGTTCATCAGGCCGGTGGCCGAGGCGATCGAGTGGTCGGTGACCAGTGCGTCGCAGAGTCGCAGCAGCACCCATTCCTTGATGCCGACCCAGTGCGCGACGCGCTCGAAGAGCTTGGGTTCCTGCTCGGCGAACCAGAGCAGCTTGGGCAGCGGCGACATCGGGTGCATGGGCGTACCGGTGCGTCGGTGCAGGGCCAGCCCGGACGGCACGGCCCGCAGCCGCTCGGCCTGGCGGGTGGCCCGGGAGTCGGCCCAGGTCACCGACGGCGTGAGCGGGTTGCCGGCCGCGTCGAGCCCGATGAGGCTGTGCATGGCGGAGCAGAAGGCCAGGCCGGAGACCGGAACGGTCAGCTCGGTCACCACGGCCCGGATCGACTCGACGACGGCGGCGAGGATCACCTCCGGGTCCTGCTCGGCGTACCCGGGGTGCGGGTCGTCGAGGGGGTAGGCGGCGGAGTGGCTGGCGAGCAGCCGCCCGTCGGTGTCGTACGCCATGGTCTTGGTGCTCGTGGTGCCGATGTCGACCCCGACCACCACACCGGGCAGGGTGTCTGGCGGCATGACCCTCACCCCCTCCGTGCGGGCGGTGCGGCGGCGTCGCCACCCGGCTGCGGCTGACGTTACCGAGACAGCGACCGCCCCGCACGACACGACGGAAGGTGAATCGACGCAGCAGTATCGCCCTATCGTCCGGGTTGCTCCGCCATTCGGATAGTTCGCCCGTCCTGGCGTGTCCCGGCCGACCGTCAACACTGTTAATCCGAGTGCACCCCGGATTGGTGGCCTGCGCGGCGAAGGAGTCGGCGTGGCAAAGACTGAATCGACGGGTTCCACATGGCGGTACCGCTGGGCGCAGCGGCAGAACGTGCGGCGGGTCAGCACGTACCGCGGCGCGGAGACGGCCTGGCGGCGACGCGACGACGAGTTACGGCGGCTGCGCGCCCTGGCCGCCGACTTCCAGGGCTCCGCGGCGGCCGGCGCGGGCCTCCCCCTTGAGCTGGTCGACGACGAGGTCGTGCTGTGGGCCCTGCCCGCCGCGCAACTGGTCGAGGTGCGACACACGACGGTGCTGCCCGCGCCGGACCTGACGGTCGCCGCGCCGGCCGCGCCGCTGCGCCCACGCCGGCCCGACGGCGTTCGCGTCACCGATGCCGGCATGGCCGTCATCACCAGCCGTCGGCTGGTCCTGCTCGGCGGACGCGGCCGGCGCGACTGGGCGTACGGCCGGATGACCGGCCTGGCCCACGACCCGGCGGCGCCGGTGACCCTGATCCAGGTGCTGGACCGGCGGCGTACCTCCGGATTGTTGCTGCCCACCGACGCGGCGGCGGACTTCCGGTTCAAGCTGACGCTGGCCTTCGCCGACGCGATCGAGCAGCGCGCCGCGGTGCTCGCCCAGCTCGACGAGCTGATCGCGGAGCACGACCAGCTCAAACCGTTCCGGCCAGCGGTGACCACGCCGGCGCAGGCCCGGCTCTCCTCGCTCGTTCCCGGTGGCCGTCGGACCATCGCGGTCGCCGCGGGCATCGCCCTACTGGTGCCGGCGGCGCTTCTCGACTCGAACCCGTCGGGCCCGACCCGCGGCGCGGAGGTCGCGGCGGCGGCCACTCCGGCGTCGACCCCCAGCGCGCTCCCCGCGCTGCTGCGCCCGGTGTCCCCGCCGCCCGCGCGCACCACCGCGCCGAAGCGGCCGTCGTCGCCGCGCCCGTCGTCCACCGCGACCGCCGGGCCGCGCTGCGGCGCGCCGGAAAATCCCCTGGGGTACGACTTCTGTGCCGGAACCCGGATCCGCCGGCCGGCCGCCGAGGTCTGCGACTGGTTCGACTGCGTGCCGCAGTTCTGGGCGGGCCGGGGCTATCTGGTGCAGTGCCGGGACGGCTCGGTCAGCCTTGCCGGTGGCCGGGCGGGCGCGTGCGCCGAGCATCGAGGCGTCCGGCGGACCATCACTCAGTAACGTGATTTGGGGGTTATTGTCCGCTTCGGTCGGCCAGAATGATCGGGTGGAGATCCGGTCCGATGATGGTGCCCGGGTGCGGATCCGCCCGGTCGGCTACCAGCCTGGCATCGACCCGCCCGACGATCCCGAGCGGGCCGCGCCGGGATGGCAGGACTGGCTGCTCATCGAGGTGGACGCCCGCACCGCCGACGGCCAGACCTGGTCGCACCACTACCCGAGCCTGATGGTCGAGGAGGCCCGCGCGCTGGGCAGTTGGCTGCACGGTCAGGCGACGGCGGCCGGCGGGCCGACCCCGCCGCCGGCGATGGTCCGCTTCACCGAGCCCAACCTGGCCCTGCGCACCCGGGCGATCCGCCGCCGTCGGCTGGAGTTGACCGTCGAGTTCTCCGCCGAGTCGCTGCCCCCGTGGATGCGCCGGCCGACCAATGCCGTCTATCCGCTGGTCCTCACCGTCTCCGCGGACGCCCTCGCCGTCGCCGCCGACCAGTGGGCCGGGCACTGCGAGGCGTACCCGCCGCGTACCCGGTCGCGGTTTCCGGCCGACGGCCCACTGCTCGGCCCCCTGCCCCATCGGCGGCGCGCGGGCTGACTGGAGTACGGTGATCCGCGTCAGCGACGAGAAGGAGGTGAGCCCCGTGAACACCAGTTGTCACGTCTGGGCGCCCTTCTCGTCCGTCCCCCTCAGCTGACGTCTTCGCGTCGGGGAGTGCGCCCTCCTTCATCGGAGGACACATGTCTGTTTCACCGTTCCGCATCGACGTCTCCGATGCGGTCCTCGACGACCTGCGGGCCCGACTGGCCCGTACCCGCTTCACCGACCGCAGCGGCGACCGACCGTGGCAGGGCGGCACCGATCCCGACTACCTGCGGGACCTGGTGTCCTACTGGCACGACGGGTTCGACTGGCGTGCCCGTCAGGCGGCGCTCAACGCGTACCCCCAGTATCTGGCGCTCGTCGGCGGCCGGAAGCTGCACTTCCTGCATGTCCGCGCGGCCCGCCCGGCCGGTACGCCCGCGCCGCCGCCGTTGCTCCTCAGCCACGGTTGGCCCAGCAGCTTCGTCGAGATGCTGCCCCTGGTCGACCGGCTGACCAGCCCTCTCGGTGGCGCGTTCGACGTGGTGGTGCCGTCACTGCCCGGCTTCGGCTACTCGGAGCTGCCCGACGTGCCGCTGACCCGGGCGGTCCTCGCCCGGACGCTGCACGAGTTGATGACCGACGTGCTCGGCTACGAGCGGTACGGCGCCTTCGGCGGCGACATCGGCGGTGTGGTCACCGGCTGGCTCGGTGCCCGGTATCCGGAGCAGGTGGCCGGCATCCACATGATCCATCCACCGTTCCCGGCCAGCTTCGACGACCGACCGCCCTCGGCGGCCGAGCGGGCGTTTCTGGACGCCGAGTCCACGTACGACGAGACCGACGGCGGCTACAGCGCCATCATGGGCACCCGGCCGGACACCCTCGCGGCGGCGCTCGCCGACTCCCCGGCCGGGCTGGCCGCCTGGCTCGTCGACAAGTACCGGGACTGGAGCGACAACCGCGGCGACCTGTCGAACAGCTTCGACACCGACACGCTGCTCACGATCATCACGCTCTACTGGGTGACCGGCACGATCGGCTCGTCGTTCCGGCAGTACGTCGACTTCGGCCACAACACCCCACGGCCCGACATCACCGTGCCCGCCGCGTTCACGGTGAGCACCGAACCCTCGCAGGCCAACTTCCCGCGGGAGATCGCCGAGCGGGCCTGCACCGACATCCGGCACTGGAGCGAACCCGGCCGAGGCGGGCACTTCATGCCGCTGGAGGAACCGGACCTGCTCGCCGCTGAGCTGAGGGACTTCTTCACCTCGCTGCGCTCGTAGGGCTGCCGCTGCCGTCCTGATCGGCGGCTGCTCCGGTTCTCTGCCGGAGCAGCCGTCGCCGCCCGTCAATTCTCTCCTTTCGGGCGCAACGGGAGACATCGATTCGACGAGCGTTGCCTGTCACGTACGTGAGCGGTTGTACCGCGTGTGACCGTGACCGCACTGCTGGCACCTCCCTCCTGGCGGCTCGCCTGGGCCGAGCGCGAGAACAAGCGGCGTCAGCGCGCGTACCGCGACGCCACCGCCGCCTGGCGTCGACGCGGGGACCACCTGGTCCGGCTACGGATCGAAGCCGCCGGGTTCCTCGGGTGTACGCAGCCACGCACCGGCCTCCCCGTCGACCTCGACGTCGACGAACTCGTCTTCCGGGTCGTACCCGTCGCAGAGCTGGTCGAGGCGGAGGCCCGGCACGTCGCCGGCCTGCCCACGCCCGGCGGCTGCGCCTTCACCGAGACACCCGACGCGGCCCTGCCGGCGGGCCTGCGGAGCGTCGACAGTGGCATGGCCGTCGTGACCAGCCACCGCGTGGCCTTCGCCGGCCGCGAGCACCGGCGCGAGTGGCGGTACGCGGACCTGCGCGGCGCCGCCCACCACCCCGGCGTGCCCGTCACCCTGCTGCACGACGACGGCCGACTCTCCGGGCTGCTGGTCCCGGCCAGCACCGCCGTGAACGTCCGCTTCTATCTCACCCTCGCGGCTGCTTCGGCCGCCGGGGATCGTGCCGCCGTCACCGCGCAGCTCGACGCCCTGCTGGCCGCGCACCAGGCATCCCCGCCCGTGCCGCTGCCGGCGGTCGGGCCGGCCGACGCGCCGCTGACGGCGGTACGCCCCGACCGCCGGGCGCTCGCCGTCGCCGCCGTCGCGGCGGTGGTGTTCGCGGCGCTGGGCCCCGGTGCGGTCGGGCCGTCGCCGACCGGTCCGATGCGGCGAGCCGAGGCGGCCACGATACGGGATGCCGGATCGAGGGCTCCGCTGCGGACACCCGTTGCCCTGACAGCGCCGCCGGCCCTCGTGGTCAAGCCGGCGTTCGTGGTCGAGTTGGTGGGTCCTCCGGCGGCCGGTCCACCGCTCCCCGCTGCCGCCTCCTCCGTGGTCGCGGTGCCTTCGACGTCGCCGGCCGCCGTTGCCGTCCGTTCGGCGTCGCCCGCTGTCGCCGCCGTACCGTCCGCGTCGCCAGCCGTCGCTGTCACCCCGTCGGCGTCGCCGACTGTCGAGGCGACGCCGGCGCCTTCAGGCCCTCCCACTCCGTCGCCCGGCACGACGCCGACGGACCTACCCACCGTGTCGCCGTCGTCCGCACCCACCGCGACGCCCGATCCCGCACTGCTGACCGTTTGCCTGGATCCGCTGTTGCCGCTGGTGGAACGGCTGCTCTGCCCGCCGCCCGAGCCGTGATCCCCGAAGCCGTTCCGCCCGTGACCGTCGCGCCGGTCTCCGCGTGATCGCCGTGCCGTTCTTCGCGCGACCGCCCTGCGATTCTGCCCGTGACCGCCGCCCCATGCCGGTCCGCGCCCGCCGTCTCGGCCGGCGCTGGTCAGATGAGGTCGCGGGCGCCCGGCCCGGTGACGCCGCACCGAGATCTTGGACAGTTTCCGTTAGCAGCTAACGGAAACTGTCCAAGATCTCCGATCGCAGGGGTCAGGTCGCGGTGCCGAAGTCGGGGAGGGCGAGGGTGCCGTCCGGGCCCAACGCGAAGCCGGGGTTCCAGGCGATCTCCCAGACGTGACCGTCCGGGTCGGCGAAGTAGCCGGCGTAGCCGCCGTAGAACGTCTCCCGCGCCGGCTGGGTCACCTCGGCCCCGGCCTCGCTCGCGGTGGCCATCACCTCGTCGACCTCCGCGCGTGAGCGGACGTTCTGGGCCAGGGTGATTCCGCCGAAGCCACCCGTGTCCGGGTTGGGGACGTCCGCGTCGGCGGCCAGCTTGTCGCGGCTCCACAGGACGAGGGCCAGGCCGCCGGCCTGAAAGAAGACCGTCCCCTCGACCTCCTGGCCGCGCCAGCCGAGGCGCTCGTAGAACGCCTTGGCGCGTGGCAGGTCCGAGACACCGAGGGTGATCAGGCTGATCCGCTGCTCCATCTTCGTAACCTAACGCGGGATCCTTCGGCAGCCGGCCCCGACGTTGCCGGTAGACCAGAGCAATCCAATGTATCTACAATCATCGCTGTTAACGCTCACACTCGTCCCAGTGCTGAGGCAGTGACGCCGTGCCGATGTGACGATCGGCGCGCGCCGGGTGAACGCCCGGCAGCCGGCGGCTGCTCGGTCCGGCCGGCCCCGCTCCCAGACGGTTGCCGGCTGCCCGTGGCGGCCCCACCGGTCGGCCCATGCCCTCGGCCAGCTCGACCAACCCAGGGGAGAAAGCTATGCGAACGAGGGCACGATGGCTCGTAACGCTCGCCGCGCTCGGTGTCGTGGTCGCTTCAGTGGTGACACCCACCGGGCCGGCCAACGCTGAATCCAACGGCGGGGTGCGGGTAATGCCGCTCGGCGACTCCATCACCGAGGGCACCCAGGTGCCCGGCGGGTACCGCATCGGGCTCTGGCAGCGTCTCGCCGCCGGTCGGTACACCGTGGACTTCGTCGGGTCGCAGTTCAACGGGCCGGCCAGCCTGGGCGACCACGACCACCAGGGGCATCCCGGCTGGCGCATCGACCAGATCGACGCCAACATCGTCGGCTGGCTGAACACCCAGCGACCGCAGACCGTCCTGCTGCACATCGGCACCAACGACATCCTGCAGAACTACAACGTGAGCACCGCGCCGAACCGGCTCTCCACGCTGATCGACCACATCACCAGCACCGTGCCCACCGCCGAGGTCTTCGTGGCGCAGCTCATTCCGCTCTCCAACAGCGGCCAGGATGCGGCCGCCCGCACCTTCAACGCGGCGATCCCCGGCATCGTGCAGAGCAAGGTGAACGCCGGCAAGCGGGTGCACCTGGTCGACATGCACAGCGCTCTGACCACCGCCGACCTGATCGACGGCGTCCACCCCACGGCCGGCGGCTACGACAAGATGGCCGCCCGCTGGTACAGCGCGTTGCAGTCGGTCCCCGGAAGCATCGGCAACCCGAGCAGCGGCGGCGGACAGACCACCACGATCGTGGGCACCCGGTCCGGCAGGTGCGTCGACGTCCCCGGCTCCTCCACCACCAACGGCACCCAGGTGCAGTTGTGGGACTGCCACGGCGGCACCAACCAGCAGTGGACCTACACGTCCAGCAAGGCGCTGACCGTCTACGGCAACAAGTGCCTCGACGCCGCCGGCTACGGCACCTCCCCGGGCACCCAGGTCACCATCTACGACTGCCACGGCGGGACGAACCAGCAGTGGAACGTCAACGCCAACGGCACCATCACCGGAGTGCAGTCCGGCCTCTGCCTGGACCCGTACAACCAGGGCACCGCCAACGGCACGAAGCTCGTCCTCTGGACCTGCACCGGCCAGGCCAACCAGCAGTGGAGCCGCAGATGAAGCAGCCAACACGATGGCTGACGGCCGCGCTCGCGCTGGTCCTCGGCCTGGCGATGGCGACAGCGACACGGGACGCGGCCGCCGCGGACAGCCCGTACCAGCGGGGTCCGGATCCGACCCCGGCCAGCGTCGCCGCCACCCGCGGCCCGTTCGCCACGACACAGGCGACCGTGCCCGCCGGCAATGGCTTCAACGGTGGGTACGTCTACTACCCGACCGACACCAGCCTGGGCACCTGGGGTGCGGTAGCGATCGTTCCCGGCTACTCCGCCCTGTTTGCCAACGAGGAAGCCTGGATGGGCCCCTGGCTGGCGTCCTTCGGCTTCGTGGTGATCGGCATCGAAACCAACAGCCGCACCGACGGCGCCGACGCCCGCGCCACCCAGCTGCTCGCGGCACTGGACTACCTCACCCGGACCAGCCCGATCCGCAACCGGGTCGATCCCAACCGGCTGGGCGTCATGGGCCACTCGGCGGGCGGGGCCGGAACCCTCCTCGCCGCCCTCCGGCGGCCGACCCTGAAAACGGCGGTCGGCCTCGCACCCGGCACCCCCGGCAACAACCTGAACATGTCCACCACCCAGGTCCCCACCATGCTCCTGTCGGGACAGAACGACGGCACGGTCACGCCCTCGTACGTGCAGGGCATCTACAACACCCTCCCAGCCGGTGTGGAACATGCCTGGGCCGAGCTGGCCGGCAACGACCACCTCTCGTTCACCAGGTCGAACCCCACCGAGATGCGACTCCTGATCCCCTGGCTCAAGACGTTCCTGGACAACGACACCCGCTACACCCAGTTCCTCTGCCCACTGGCCGACAGCACAGGCGTCTCCCGGTACAGCGCCACCTGCCCCCTGGTGCCGCCGGACGGGCCGACGTCACCACCCACGTCCGGCCCGCCCACGTCCGCCCCACCCACGTCCGCCCCTCCGACCACGAGTGCGCCGACCACGCCACCGCCCTCTGGCGCCCCCTGCGCCGCGACCTACCGCACCATCAACTCGTGGTCCGGCGGCTTCCAGGGCGAGGTGACCGTGACCGCGGGCACCGCCGCCATCAACGGCTGGACCGTCCGGTGGAACCTGAGCAGCGGTCAGAGCATCAGCCAGGTCTGGAACGGCACCCTGAGCACCAGCGGCTCTACCGCGACGGTCCGCAACGTCTCCTACAACGGCTCGCTCGCCCCGGGCGGCACGACGAGCTTCGGCTTCCTGGGCTCGGGTACGCCAGCCGCCGTGTCACCGACCTGCGCGAGCCCGTGAACAGCCGTCCGGCGCGGGTGTCGTGCCGCGCCCGACCGGTCCTGTCGTTGTGAGCGATATACCTGTGAGTCATCTCTATGACTCACAGGTATATCGCCTATTGAGGCGACGGCGGCCTGACGACAGTTGAGCCGCGTCGTGCGGCTGGAAGCAGAGCCAGCGGTTGATTGCCGCGCCTCGGTCAGCGTCACGTGACGGACGCCTCCTGTGGGGCAGGGTTAGGCGGCGATCGTGCGGGCGGTGGCGTAGACGTCGGCGGGTAGGGCGTGGTGGAGCCGCCAGAGAATTCGCATCGGCCGGTCGCCGGTGTGCGACTCGTACGTCATGGTGCCGGCGTAGAGATACGGCGGCGCGCCCAGGTCGCGGTCGGCGATCCGGGTCTCCCGGACGAAGAGGTGCACCGTCGAACCGCCCGACGTGTAGCGCTGCCCTGTCGCCGAGGCCGCAGAGGTGGTGCTCTGCGACTCCCACTGGAACAGCGTGTCGGTGATGGCCCGGTCGGCGTACATGGTGGTGGGGGAGTAGTGCGCCTCCGACTTGACCAGGGTGACGAAGAACAGGTCGGCCTGGGCGTCGGGCAGCCACTTCACCCCCTCGCGCAGTGAGCCCGGGTTGGCCATCCCGAAGGCGGCACACGCCTCGTTGCGGCTGTACCGGGCGTGCACCCGCAGCGGCATAGCACCCGGGGCAGCAGTGGGCGTGACCCGGTGGATGCGATCCCGCAGCACCTCGGCGACCTGCCGCAGCTCGGTGCAGCGCGCCGGCTCCTTCCACAGCCGCGCCAGCCGTTCGTCGCGAGTGGCGAGGGGTGCGTTCGGTCCCCAGAGGCTGAAGTGCAGCATGTCCAACAGTCGGCTGTTTCCCGCGTACACCTGCTGACCTGGCGCGGGCGGACCGGCTGCGACCCGGGTCAGCAGCTCCAGCCGGTCGGTGTCGTCGGTGTGCAGCATGCGGCCGATGGCCCGGCCCAACTCCCGGTCATCCGGGCCGGGCGCGGACGTCTCGATGCCGGCGAGTCGGCGCAGACCGGTCCAGCCGCCGATGCTGGCCGACCGGTACACGTCCTCGATCTCCAGGCCAGTCTCGCGCAGGTACGTCGCCAGGCTGACGTCCCCGAGCTGCCGCAGCTCGGCCACCAGGCCGGCCTTCGAGGTGGGCAGCGCACTTTTCAGGTTGGCGAGCACCACCTCCTTCGCCACGCGGTCCAGCTCGACGTGGCAGCCGCTGGGCAGGCTCGGGAAGTCGTCGCGGACCGCCTCGGTGATGGCCCGCCGACTCACCCCGGTCAGGGCACGCCACCGCAGGTCGAAGCGGAAGTTGGCGTGCTGCCCGCCGATGAAGTCGAGCACCGTGAGGCAGGGCTTGTCGTCGTCCAGGCGCAGGCCGCGGCCGAGTTGCTGTAGGAAGATCGTGGCGCTCTCGGTGGGCCGCAGCATCAGGATCGTGTCGACCATCGGCAGGTCGACGCCCTCGTTGAACAGGTCCACGGTGAAGAGCACCCGCAGCTTGCCCGCCTTGAAGTCCCGCAACAGCCCTGCCCGGTCGGTGCCGGCCCGCGAGGTCACGGCCGCCGACGGCACGCCGTGGTCTGTGAACCAGGCGGCCATGAACTCCGCGTGCCCGATGCTCACGCAGAACCCGAGCGCCCGCATCCGTCCGACGTCCACTTTGTCGCTGACCGCGCGCAGCACCGACCGCGCCCGAGCGTGGTTGCCGGTGTAGAGGCCGTCCAGCTCCGTCGGGTCGTAGCCCTGCCCGCGCTTCCACGCGACCTGCGACAGATCCACGTCGTCGTGCAGCCCGAAATACTGGAACGGCGCCAGCAACTGCCGCTCCAACGCGTCCCACAGGTGCAGCTCAACGGCCGCATGACCGTCGAACCACCGGCGCACGTCGGCGCCGTCGGCCCGGTCGGGGGTCGCGGTGAGACCCAGGAGTACGCGGGGACGCAGCCGCTCCAACAGCCGCGCGTACGTCGGCGCCTCCGCGTGGTGGAACTCGTCGACGATCACCATGTCGTACGCCTCGGGGTCGACCTCGCGGCGGTGCAGCGACTGGATGGAGGCAAAGACGTGCTTCCAGCCGTTCGGCCTCTCGCCCGCGACCAGGATCTCGCCGAAACTGCCGTCCCCCATGACCTGCCGGAACGTCGACAGGCTCTGCCGCAGGATCTGCTCCTGGTGCGCGACGAAGAGCAGCGAGTCAGCCTTCTTGCTGCGGTGCAGCCGGCGGTAGTCGAGGGCCGCGACGACGGTCTTGCCGGTGCCCGTCGCCATCACCACGAGGTTGCGCCAGCGCCCGTGCACCAACCGCTCGGCGTCCAGGTCGGCCAGGATCTCCGCCTGATACGGGTACGGGCGCACGTCCAGGTTCGAGATCTCGGTCGGCGCGCCTTCGCGACGCTCCCCGGTGAGTGCGTGCCGCAGCCGCTCGGCGTCCCGTTCCGGGTCGTACGCCTCGAACGCCGGATCGTTCCAGTAGTCCTCGAACGTCGCTGTGAACGTGTCGATGACGTGCGGCTGCTCGATGTTCGAGATGCGGACGTTCCACTCGACGCCGTCCACCAGCGCGGTCTTCGACAGGTTCGACGAGCCGACGTAAGCCGTGGTGGTGCCGTTGTTGCGGCGGAACAGCCACGCCTTGGCGTGCAGGCGGGTGGTCCTCGTCTCGTACGACACCTTGATCTCAGCGCCGAGCTCTTTCAGCCGGTCGAGCGCTCGCTGATCTGTCGCGCCGAGGTAGGTGGTGGTGATGACGCGGACTTTGCCGCCTCGGGCGATCAGGTCGCGGATGGCTGGCTCGACGATGCGCAGGCCGTACCACTTGATGAACGCGCAGAGCAGATCGACGCTCTCGGCCGACGCCATCTCGTGGTTGACCTCGTGGCCGATGCGGGGTTGGTGACGGCCGTTGACCAGCAGCGCGCCGGTGGAGAGGGGCGTGGTGGGGCGCTGCGGGAAGGTGGGCTCCGCGGGTGGGGTTGGCGGGGCGGCGATGGCGTGGAGCAGGTGCTTGGCGTCGGTTACCTGGTCGTCCTCGGTCGCCGCCTTTGGGCTCAGGGTGGCGATGGCGTCGGCGATCTGGTTCGCCAGGGCGACCTGGTGGTGGAGCTTGTCGTCGCCGCCGGGGACGGACTGGAGGGCTCGGGCAGCCAGGGCGGCGATGTGCCGGGCGAGAGTGTGGTGGGCGTCGGCGGGGTCGAGCTTGTGGTGCTGGATCAGGGCGGGATCGACGTGCTGGAGGCGGGTGGCCAGCTCACGGGTGATCAGGTGCTCGTACACACCCCGCTCAAGATCCGTCATTCCGGCAGCCTAACCACACGACCCGTCTATGGGTGGGGGCGGCGTTCAGTCGCAGAGGCATAAGTTGCCGTGGCATTGCCGAGGTCGCCTCATCCGAGTGTCGTCTCAAGCACCCCGCAACGCGGGGAGCAGTCCGACCGATTGCAGGCGATCGTGAGCCATCTCGATATGCGTGGGCGTGAAGAGCCGGGCTTTGCGGCCGCTCCAGGCACGAACCCGCTCAATCAACTCGTCCAGATCGGCGGTCGGCGGATGCGATGCCGCTGCGTAGTGCACGGTTGCCAGCAATTCCAGGCTGTATGGTGCCTCGAACCCGTCGGTCAACAGGGCCAGTTGATCCAACGTCTCGGTCGGCGCCGCGGCGTGGGCCCGGCACCAGTCTGCAACGGCGTCGGCAGCGCCTGGCGTCAGTCTGATGGGCTGCAACTCCTCGACCCGTGCCGAACGGTCGCCGAAGCCCGTCAGATAGTGCCCTTCGAGACGGTCCAGCACATAGTTGAGGCTGTCGGCGTATGGGCCGTATCTGCCGCGGCTGAACTCCAGACGCAGCGGTTGCCCCAGCACCTGGAGGAAATAGGCGATCTTCTGAATCTCCAAGACGGTGACGCCATCGCGGGGTTCGAGTCGTCGTGCCCGGCAAAGGTAGCGGTCGATCGCCGAGACGAGGGTGACACGACCCGCGAAAAGATCTGGATCGTCTGCTGCTTCTGCCATAGATCAGTCCAGCTCACGCTCGTATGCAGGTGTCCGAACCAGGACATCGAAGGTCGGCGCGTTTTCCCAGCCCGGCTGAAGTTTGGTCACCTTGGTCCAGCCCCAGGAGCGGTACGCCGTCTGAGCGGCGGCATTCTCGGGACGGACCAGCAGTGTGGCTCGGCGCTCTTCCTGGGCTGCCAACAACTCGTCGTGCAGCGCCGCCGCGATGCCCCGACGTCGCCACGCCGGGTGGACCATCAGCTCGCTTATCGCGAACGTGCGTGTCCCGTCCTCGTCGGTGAAACCAGGCGGGACAGGGTCGTGGATGCCCTCCCACCATCGCGTCTCGGGTGGAAGTGGAAACCCGTAGATGTAGCCGACCAGGCTGCCGTCCACCTTGGCGGTGACCAGCTCCCACCCCGCCCGCTGCATGTGCAGGTCGAGCTGACGCCGGTAGCGGTCCTCGCTGTGGAACTCACCTCCGCCCGCGTAGACCTCCAGATAGAGGCCCACGAGCTGATCCAGAATCTCCTTGGCCTCTTCGGCATTGTGATGGCGGAGCTGCACGCCCTCCATCACACGGTGACCGCTCGGTCGTAGGCGTCGACGAACTGGCGGGTCGTTGTGTTGGCATCCCGCCGGGCTGCCAGGTTCGCGCGCACCTGCGCAAGGTGCTGGCTCACCCGCTTGGAGCTGATCTGGCGCACCGCCGGCAGAACATCCAATGCGATACGCGCCGCCTGGTTCACGTCGCCTTGCTGGCACGCCGCTTCCGCGAGGCGCACTGTGTAGTAGACCTCGTTCCGTCGGTGGTTGGGTGACGGGTTATCGGTGACTGCGCGCAATGACTGAGCAGCCCGCTCAGGCCTGCCGAGGGCTAGATAGGATATCCCCTCGATTCCGTTGACCTCCTGCGCGTTCACGAAGTGAACGAAACCCTCGTCATCCTCGTGTGCGCCGTGGTCCAACGCTTGCCGCGCTTTGGTCATCTCCCGGTTGAACCCGCTTGCGTCTCCGAGCACGGCATAGGCATGTGCCCTGCGTAGGTGTAGCAACGTGATGAGCCGAGGCGTGGCCCAACCTGCGGAGACACGTAGGGCTGCGTCTGCGCAATGCAGCGACTCACCAGGCTGGTCCTCCCGGATCAACAGAGAGAGATGTGCGAGAGCCCGGACCTCGACGCGCGGGTCGTCCGCGATCCGGGCACGAGCGATTGCCTCGTTGAGGAAGGGCCTTGCCTCAGATCTGCGGCTGGCATCAATGGAAAGCCAGGCTGATTCGATGGAGAGATCGGCCAGTGCGCTCTGGAGCGCTTCGCTGACTTCTCTGCTGTAGCTCGCCCGCGCGGCCCAGGCTGACAGCGTGGTGTGAGCGTGAATCGCCACATCACAGAGCAGGTCGGCGCCGGCCAACGCGTCCGCCTGTCGGAGGTCGTCAACCAGAGAGCTGGCTAGCTGCACCTGTTCCATACCGATGTACTTGGGCACGTCAGAGGTTCCTGCGAGCAGGTAGCCGTGGCCCGCCGCGGCGAGTCCCGTGAGCGCGGCCATGACGTTGAAGCGTCGCCGATCCGTAGCGCCACCCCCTCGGGTCGATGCCTCCTTCACGGTATCCGTGTCGGTCGGCGGACCAATGTGATCGAGTATCCGGCCGGAAGACGGATCGTCCGTTCCCATCTCCAGTACGCGGATGTCAGCACGGTAAGGCTGGTCGGGCAGGCCGAACCAGAGAAAGGATGCCGGTATCCGGAGGAGTTGCGCCCAGTGCGTCAGCCGGTCCAGGTGCACCAGCGGCGACCCGTTCTCCACCCGACTCAACTGCGCCTGCGTGATCCCCAGCCATGCCGCCACCACGGTCTGCGGCAGGGCGACTCGACCGTGGTACGGATGGCATCGGTACGCCCGGATCACCCGCCCCAGATGCCGCTCGGCGAGGGCCCGCCGTATCGGCTCGTGCTCCCAGAAGCTCGCCGGCACCACCGGCGGAGCGCTCAGCCGGTCCCGCTCGGCGACCTGGCACGGCGTACACCGGCCGGTGTCGTTGTCCCGGGCCAGTCGACCGCCGCACCGGGGGCAGTTCGAGTGAGTCACCGGCGGCTCCATCCATCTCGCGTCATCGAGCCCATCCATTGAACCCGTTGAGTGGGGGCGCGGTATACGCAGCGCGCATATCAATGCCCATCGCCACCCGCTATGGCCTGGTGACTCGACAGTCGACAGGGTTCAAGAGCGCCGAGCCATTCGCACCGCCTCGATGACTGCGCTCCACCGACTCGGCCCGTGCGCCGGGCTGAGCACTCTCCCGTCGGCGACGGCAACGCCGGCACCGCGCAGCACCGCCACGTGAGCGGCGTACGCCGGGTGGGCGGCCAGCTCTGCCTTGACGTGTGGAAAGGCGAGGATCGGTAGGCCCGCGCCCAGTGACTCGTTGAGGACGCCGAGCGCCAGCGTGTCGTTGATGCCCAACGCCCATTTCGTCACCGTGTTGAAGGTGACCGGCGCGGCCACCACTACATCGGCCGGTGGGTGCGGTTCGGGGTCGCCGGGCATGCGCCACTCGACGCGTACGAGATAACCGGTCTTGTCTTGCAACGCCGCTCGGTCGAGCCATGGCGCGGCGGTGGGGCTGACGATCATGCACACCTGCCACCCGTCGGCGATCAGCAGGTCGACCAGCTCGTCGATGTGCTCCGCGGGGCCGGCCGCGCAGACGACCAGATACAGCACCGGACGTTCCGTCATGCCCGCAGTCTGCCCGACTCGACCCTCGCGTAGTCGACCGCATACGTAGCGCGCATGCCGCCGACGATCACCTTGACATGCCGTCGTGCCTGGTCAACGGCGAGGGTCGACGCATGGCCCGGGGCGGGTGCTGGCTCCGGAGCTGCGCCGGCCCTCAACGGCGCAGTCCCGCACCCGCCCGCCCCGGCGCCACTTCATCCGTCGACGTCTCGGAGCCGCCATGACCACCCCTGAGCAACCCACGACACCGGCCGACCTGGTCGCCCGCTGGCTGCGCCTGGTCGCGGCGGACGCGGAGCTGTCGCCGTACCTCATCGGGGTTGATCTGGGCCGGCTCGCCGCGCACCTGGTGACCGTGCTCGATGGAGAAGCAACCGGATGGTGCGGTCTGGGCTGGTCGGAGGCGCAGCACCGGCGGGTCGTCGACTACCTGGAGGGCGTCCTGAGGGCAGCCGAGCTGCCGGACGGCCAGATTGCCCAGGTCAGGCGAGCGTTCGAGGTGAGCGCGTGAGCCTCGCCGCCGCCTGGGCGTCGGTCGACGAGCGGGCGGCCGGCGACTTCTGGTGCACCCTCGAAGACCGCCGTCCCGGCCTGCTGCCCAACCGTGAGGCGCCGCTGTTCTTCGCCGCGCTGAGCAGTCTCGTGGCCGGCGGTGACGATCGGGCGGGCCGCGCGGTGCTGCTCATGGTGCTCGGCCGCGCGTACCGTCGCTACGACCTGCTTCCACACGCCACCACCGTCGGCGACGCGCTGCTCGCCACCCTGGCCCGGCACGCACCGCATCCCCTGTGGACGACCGTCGGGGAGCGCGCCGTGGACCGCGCCACGCACGCCGTCCGTCGCGCCGCCGCCCGCGTCGGCGACGGCCCGGCCTGGTGGCCCGCCCAGGTGATCGGCCACGAACGGCCGTCGCCGGGCATCGCCATCCTGACGGTACGTCCCTGGCGGCGGCTGCCCCACCACCCCGGCCAGGCCGTCCCCGTCTGCACACCACGACTGTCCGGCCGCTGGCGCTGGCTCTCCCCGGCCAACCTCCCACGCGCCGACGGCACCGTCGAGCTACACGTCCGCGCCGTACCCGCCGGCGCCGTCTCCCACCGCCTGGTCCATGACGTACGCCCCGGAGAGCTGCTCTGGCTCGGCCCACCCGGCAACACCGGCCTACGCCTCGACCCGACGCGTACCGGCGACCTGCTGCTCGTCGCCGGCGGCACCGGTCTCGCGCCGCTGCGCGCCCTGGTCGAACAGGTCGCCGCCGCACCGGACGGCCGGCGGGTGACCCTGGTCGTCGGCGTTCGCGCCTTCGTCGACCTGTACGACGCGATCGCCCTCGACAAGCTGCAACGCGCGCACGACTGGCTGACGATCGTGCCGGCGTTCTCCGACGATCCCTGCGCCGAGCCGGCCGAGCAGGGCGACGCGCTCACCATCGCCCTCGATCACCACCGCCCCGACCAGGACGTCTACGTGTGCGGCCCGCCCGCGATGCTGGTTGGCGCCCGATCGCGGCTGCTGGCCCTCGGCATCCCCGCCGCCCGCCTCCACACGCCCGCGACCTTCACCCACTGATGGGAGATCTACTTCCTCCTATCCGAAAGCACGAGTAAATCGGTCCAGCGTTGGGCCCTCATCTTGTTAGCCTGACCGTCAATCCACGATCGTGGGAGATGAACATGGCCGGTAATTGGGAAGCTGACCGGGCCGCCCGCTTCTTGCGCCGACTCGGCAAGTCCGCCGCGGAGTTGGGCGAGAGTGGGGGAACGACGACCTGTCCCGACGTCTGGGAGTTGTCCAACGGTGATGTCGCGGTCATCGGCCGCGATCTGACCGACGTCCTTACGACTCGGCTGCCCGAAGGTGTGAGCGTCGGAGCCGACGAACGGGTGGTCGTCATTCCGCGAAGCATGCTCGTGGCCGCCAAGCCGGACATCCCGGATGCGTGACCTACTGGGTGGGGCCGAGCGGCAGCGACTGAGCCTTGCCGAGTACGACGCCGACTTCTACGCCACCGTCGAGTCGACCGACGGGCCCATCCTCAAGACCGAGCGGATCCAGACCTTCCGCGAGCCGGGAAGCCCCAGCTGGGAGGCGTACGCAGACGGTCGATGGGAGGATGCTCTTCGGATCGCCGCCGAACCGAACCCGGAGCTGGTCGCGTTCTTCAAGCACCTCGACCAGCTCGGTTCCGGGCTCCGGCGCCTGCGGATCGTCGAGCTGCCGCTGACGCCGTACCTGACCTGGGAGCTGCATTTTCTTCGCTACCGAGCCCAAGCCGGTGAGCAGATCCGCGTGCTGGACGCGCGTTCAGTCAGCGACTGGGAGGCTGCGGCCGGCACCGTTCCGGAGCTGATGGTGGTGGGCAGACGAGCCGTCTACGAAGTTCTCTATGACAGCTCCGGCACGCCGACCGGTGCCGAGAAGAGCGTGGAGCCGATGGTGGTGCAAGCCTGCCGAACCGAGGTCCTGGGCCTGCTCGAAAAGGCTGAGCCGTTCGAATCCTTCTTCGTTCGGGAGGTCGACGGGACAAGGCCGGCCGGGCCGCAGCTGTAGTAACCTGCCTCCACAGCGAGCGTGGAGGCAGTGTGCCCCGACTCCGGATGATCTCTGATCTGGCCCGTCGATCCGCCGCGTCAACGACCCTGGCCTTTGCCGTCCTGGCGATGCTGGCAGCCGTGCTCTTCTCGCCCGTCGTGTTGCTCTGGATCGGCAGGCGGCCCGGGTACGACTGGCCGCTCTTGGGCAACGTCGGTCAGACGTACGGTGCCGCGTCGGCGATTCTCGCGGGCCTCGCACTCATCGGGGTGGTCTCGTCGCTCAGGCTGCAGGCCCGGGAGGCCAAGGCGGCCCGGGAGCAGGCGCTGCGTGCGCTGCACACCGACCTGCTCAAGATGGCCATCGACGATCCCGCCCTCCTCGAATGCTGGGGGCCGATCGAGGACGCCGCCGACGTCGAATGGTTCCGCAAGCACGTCTACGCGAACCTGATCGTGTCTCACTGGCAGCTGATGTGGGAGGTGGACGTCCTCGCCGCGCCGCATCTGGAAGTGCTCGCCGACCAGTTCTTCAAGGGACAGGTTGGCCGCCGCTTCTGGGCCGAGGCGCGTGGCCCTCGGATGAAGGCCGAGACGTCGCGGCGAGCGCGGCGCTTCACGTTGACTGTCGACCGCCGCTACCTGGCGGCGGTCGCAGCAGGGCCAGCGGAGAACGGGCCTCGTGAGGCTGCGCGGACGACCGGTTCCGCGAGCATGTCCGAGAAGGCCGCCAGGGACGGCCGTGTCACCGCCCTAGCTGTCGGCGTCGTGCTCGGTGCCGTAACCGTCATTGCCGGTCGCCGTCTCCGCCAGGGCACCCCGGCCCGCCGCGACGGGTGAGGCGTCAGTACGTGTCGCCGAATTCGCGGACCCCGTCGACGTCCAGCGTGATCCGGTCGTTCTCGGTCCACTGGCCTGCGGGGGCGAGCCAGCTCGGGTCGTCGCGCTCGTCGATGTCGCTCCAACTGTGCCGGTGGTGGCGTAGCTGGATCGGCCCGGTCGACGCGCCCGGGGCGAGCGTCCCGCCGGTGAAGGTCAGCTCGACCCAGCCGGGGATCGTGGTGCCCGGGACCGGATAGCCGGGCGGCATCCCCGGTGGGACGAAGAACAGCACGGTCTGCCGGACCTTGTCGCAGCCCAGCGCGGCCCAGTCGCAGTTGGTCACCAGCGAGGTGTTGCCGCCCTCGAAGCGCAGGTGGTAACGCACCCGGACCGTGCTCAGGTCGAGCGGCCCGCCGCCGGTGTTGGCGACCTGGAGGACGTACTGGATCTGGTTGTTCGTCGGTGACCAGTCCAGGTTGCGGTAGCTGACCGTGGCACGGCCGGCGGCGGTGCGGACGGCCGTCGTGGGGGAGCTGTCGGAGTAACCGCCGGACGCGCGGGCGGCGACCGCGATCCGGTACGTCGTGCCGGGCGCCAGGTCGGTCAGCGTGAGGGTGGTGGCGGTGGTGGTGCCGAGGAGGCGGTACGTGTACGGGCCCAGCGGCACCTGCACCTCGTAGGTGATCGGGCCGTCGCCGGTCGGCTCACCCGCCCAGGCGGCGGGCGTCCAGGTCAGGGTGAGCTGGTGTGGCTCGTTGGTCAGCACCGTCGGGCTGCCGGGGGTGGTCAGCGCCGGGGTGTCGTCGGCGCGGGCGGGCGCGGCGGCGAGCAGGCTCGCCAGCGCGGCGAGGACGACGACGGTGACGCGGCGGGCACGCATGGCCCGAATCGTACCGACAATGGATAGGTGTCAATGCCTGTTCCCACGTGGTGGCGGCAACGAATTGGGGGCACGCATCCGTGTCCCAATAGCGCATTGTCAGAATGCCGCACCCAGTCCACCGGGCGTTATTTCCATACGCTGACCCGTCGCGGTCACCGCCCCGGTCCGTTGGTCGACGTCGGCTCAGGAGCCGCCCTGGCGTTGGATCCGTCCGTCGCCGGAGACCTTGGCCCGACCCAGGTCGCGTTCAGTGCCAGCGGGGCCGGTCGCGGTACGGCGGTGCCGTTGGTCGGGCGAGTGCTCCACGGTCGAACCCTGGCGGCCCGCAGCGCCGCTGCCCGGATGGCGCCGACCTCGCGCCGACTGGCCACCACTGTCGTGTTTGTTCTGCTTGTGGCTACCCATGCAGCACGCGTACCCGGTCGCCGGGCGGCTAGTCCTGAGCCCGCTCCCGCTTGATACCGCGATATGGCGTCAGCGGCCCGTAGGTGGGCGTCCCCGTCCGTAGCGTCTAACGGCAGGCGCAGGATCGGAAAGGGGCGACCATGCAAGTGACCGAAGGTGTGCTGGTGCCGGGTGAGCAGGTTCCGGTGACCGTGCGGGTCGATCGGTGGCGGGTTGGGCTGCCACCGGATGCGTGGCCCGACAGCCTCCCGTCGACCGGCGTGATCTGGCGGCGGGACGTCTTTGCGGTCGCCGAGGCGTACCGGGCCGGGTCAGCGAGCGCGCGGCAACTGCTGGCCGCCGTGCTGGCCTGGGCCTACGGACCGATTGGGTACGGGCCGTGGCGCGCCGCCAGGTCGCTCGCCGCCGACCCGCAGGGCAGCCGTCTGGCGTACGCGATCGAGGGCGTGTCGGGGCCGGCGCCTGACGACGATGCGCTGGGTAGGGCGTACCGCCGCTTCCGTGACCCCGACCAGGCTCGGCTGCCGTGGTTGGGGCCGGGCCTGTTCACCAAGGTTCTCTACTTCGTCGGCTACCGGCGTGGCGTGGGCGGTGTGCAGCCGTTGATCCTCGACCGCGTCGTGGCCAGCCGTCTCCCCGCGGAGGCCGGTGTCGGCCGCCCGAACGGCTGGTCAGCCGAGGAGTGGCTGGCCTATCTGCGCTGGGCGGCCGAGCAGGCCCACCGCCGCGGTGTGGAAGCGGACGCGGTGGAGATGGCGCTACGCCGTGGCGCGGAGGCGGGCGTCGAGGGCGTCGAGGTCGGGGACGAACCAGATGTGCCCGGCCTGGTTCGACTCGTGCACCAGGGCCCGTAGCGCCGAGCTGCCGTCCAGGTGCGCCGAGATGTCACCGACGACGGCGAGCCGCAGCCGGTAGTTGACGAACTTCTGCATCACGTCGCCGGCGAAGCGGGTGCCCAACGAGAAGAAGCGTTCGTCGAGTCGGTTGGCCGGCACTGCGACCACCTGCGCGCCTGCGAAGGCCGCGCCGATCAGGTCCAGCGCGTCCTGTTCGGTGGCGACGGTCGGGCCGGCCGGGTCGCAGACCAGCACCGGCACCCCGGCGCGTTCCTGGATCTCGTCAGGCATCGTGGACCTCCCGGTCGAGTAGGCCGTTGTCGGCATTGAGGACGGCGTCGAGCAGGTGCAGCACCTCGGCCGTGCCTGCGGGATCACCGAGGATGATGATCTTCAGGCGGCGGCGGTCATCGTCGTGCACGGTCTGCACCCGCAGCGGCCGGGCCGGGTCGTGCCCGGTGTTGACGCTGGCCAGCACGAGCGTGCCGAGCCGGTCGGCGGCGACCCGGTCGACACCGTCGATCTGCACGATGCTCGACACCTCGGCCTGGCCGGCCACGGTGGCGGCGGGCGGCCGTCCGGTGAGCGCGTCGAGGTCACTGGCGGCGATCCGGTACTGCTTGCCGATCCGCACGGCGTGCAGCCGGCCGGAGCGGATGTAGCCGCGCACCGTCCGCACGTGCAGGCCGAGCCGGTCGGCAACCTGCTCTACCGAGTACATTTCTTCCGTCATCGTTCCCTATCCTACCCTCACAGGGAAGGATGGGGATTCATCGGTTAGTCGTCGGCTGTCGGCTGTCACCGTCCGATGGCCGGGACGTCGTGGTTGGTGAGATCAACGACGCCCCCACCACAGGGCGCGAGGTGAGGACCGACCGCCCGCTAGATCGGAACTAGCGGGCGCCGTTCCGGGCCGGAATGTCGGTGGGATCGGCTTGACTGGGGTCGACGAAGGGGACGGAATGGCGCAGGTACGCATCCAGCCGTGGCGCGAGGACGACCTCGACCTGCTGCGGCAGCTCAACTCACCGGACACGCGCAGACACACCGGCGGCCCGGAGACCGACGAGCAGGTGCTCGCCCGACACGACCGGTACGTGCACTTCGCCGAGGGCGGCCAGGGGTGCATGTTCACAGTGGTGCTGCCGAACGGCGCGCGGGCGGGCAGCGTCGGCTACTGGGCCCGCGAGTGGCGCGACCAACCGGTGTACGAGCTGGGCTGGGCGGTGCTGCCCGCGTACCGGGGGCAGGGGCTGGCCACCGCCGCGGTGCGCGCGGCTCTCGACGTGGTCCGCGCCCGACGGGACCGGCGCTACGCGCACGCGTACCCGTCCGTCGACAACCCCGCCTCGAACGCGGTCTGCCGCAAGGCGGGTTTCATTCTGCTGGGCGAGACGGATTTCGAGTACCCACCCGGGCACCTGATGCGTGCCAACGACTGGCAGCTCGACCTGACCGCCCCGCCGACCGACGGCTCCTGACCCGGGCGAAGAGCGCCATACCGCAGAGTCGTCCGGACGGCTCTGCGGTATGGCGCTCGAAGGACAGGTGCCCGCCGGGCGGCGGGCTCAGGTCAGCGGGGCACGTAGGCGAAGGTGTCCGGGTTCGGGCCCTGCCGCCCGGCCTCGCCCTTGTTCAGTGCGGTGATCCGCTCCATCGCCGCGTCGTCCAGCTCGAAGTCGAAGATGCGGGTGTTCTCCTCGATCCGCTTCGGCGTGGTCGACTTCGGGAAGATGATGTCGCCGCGCTGCACGTGCCAGCGCAGTACCACCTGGGCCGGGGTGCGGCCGAACTGCTCGGCGATGTCGACCACCGTCGGGTCGTCGAGCACCTTGCCCTGCGCGATCGGCGACCACGCCTCGGTGGCGATGTCGTGCTCGCGGCCGTAGGCGCGGACCTCGTCGTTGGTGAAGTACGGGTGCGCCTCGATCTGGTTGACCGCCGGCACCACGCTCGCCTCGTCGATCAGCCGCCGCAGGTGCGCCACCTGGAAGTTCGACACGCCGATCGAGCGGGCCCGACCGTCGCGCTGGAACTCCTCCAGCACCTTCCAGGTCGAGACGTAGTCGCCGTCGTACAGCGTCGGCAGCGGCCAGTGGATCAGGAACAGGTCGATGTAGTCCATCTTCAACGCGGCCAGCGTCGAGTCGAACGCCTTGCGCGCGTCGTCCGGGAGGTGGAAGCCGTTGTTCAGCTTGCTGGTCACGTAGACGTCGCCCCGGTCGAGGCCGGACATGCGGATCGCCTCGCCGACCTCGGCCTCGTTGCCGTACATCTCGGCGGTGTCGATGTGCCGGTAGCCCGTCTTCAGAGCCGTGGTCACCGCCGCGACGGTGTCCTTCGGCTCGATCTGGAACACACCGAAGCCGAGCTGCGGGATGGTGGTGCCGTCGTTCAGGCTGATATCAGGAATCGTGAGTGCCACTGCGGCTCCTTCGCGTCTTCGTTACCCATCATCCATACCCGCGCGGGTGGACGATTCACCGTCCAACGCGAGGTGACGAGCGCAACGTTGGCCCGCTTCACCCGGTTGTGTCGAACAACACCGGCCAGGGCCGTGCCGCCGGCACCGAGGGTGGCGTGGGCGGCGCCGGCTCGGCGACGGCCAGCACCTCGGCGGCGAGCTGCCCGACCATCGGGGCCGCCGGATGCGCCGACCGTTGCGGCCAGACCGCCGAGGTGCGCTTCGTCAGCGAGGTGTCGGCGATCGGTCGCCAGGCGATCCGGGGTTCCCGGCGAGCCAGCGTCGCCGGCTCCACGGCCACCCCACCGCCGGCCAGCACCAGCCCGAACAGGAATTCCGGGTTGCGTGCCGGCCGCACCCGCGCCGGCCGCCACCCGTGCCGCCGGCACACCGTGAGCAGGTGGTCGTGCCAGCCCGGCGCGGTGGCCCGGGGCGCGGCCACCAGGTCAAGGCCGGCCAGCGCCGCGAGCGGCACCTCCCGGCCTCGGGCCAGCGGCGAGGTCCGCGGCAGCAACACCCCCAGGGGTACGTCCACCGGGGCGCCGAAGCGCAGCCCGTCCGCCTCGACCGGATGGTGTACGAGCCCCACGTCCAACCGCCGCTCGGTGAGCATCCGCACCTGCTCGGCGGTGGTCAGCTCGTGCAGCTCCACGTCCAGGCCGGGTGCCCGGCCGGTGAGCTGGTCCAGCAGCGCGCGCAGCGTCACCGCCGGGGTCTCCGGCGGCACACCGGCACGCAGGATGCCCAGTTCGCCCGCGCGGACCTGCCCCATGAGGTTGCGCAGCCGGCCCTCGCCGGCGAGCAGTTCCTCCGCCTCGGCGAGCAGCAGACCGCCGGCGGTGGTGAGCCGCACCTGGCGGCGGGAGCGGTCGAACAGCTCGACCGCGAGTTCCCGTTCCAGCCGCTGGATCGACTGACTCAACGGCGGCTGGGCCATCCCGAGCAGTTCGGCCGCCCGCCCGAAGTGCAGCTCGTGGGCGACCACCACGAAGTGCCGCAGGTGCCGGAGCAGGTCCACGGCCCGGACCCTACGCCAGCGGCGGAGCACCGCCACTGGATACCGTGCCCGGGTGGACGTCAGGGAGCGGATCGAGGCCATCTTCGCGGGCGTCGGGGTGACCGCCAGCCTGCACGCCGTGGACCTGGACGCCGTGGACGTGGACGCCGTGCACCCGGACGCGGTGGACCGGCAGGTCGGGGTGCGGGCCGACGAGCAGGTGGTGATCGCGTCGATCTTCAAGATCCTGCTGGTGCTGGAGTTCGCCCGGCAGGTCGACGCCGGCCAGCTCGACCCCACCGAACGGGTCCTGGTCACCGCCGCCGACCGGCTCGGCGGGTGGGGGCTGGCCGGCTGCGTCGACGACGCCGAGGTGTCGCTGCGCGACCTCGCGTACTTCGCCATGTCGGTCAGCGACAACACGGCCGCCGACCTGCTGCTGCGCCGGGTCGGCCCGGACCTGCTGCCGATGCTCGCCGCCGAGCTGGGCCTCACCCGCACCCGCGTTCTCGGCGGTCCTCGGGAGCTGGTCGAGATGATGCTCGCCGACGTGGGGGCGCGGACCGAGGCGGAGTTCGCCCGGATCTTCCCGACGCTGCCGGCGGAGCGGGTCCAGGCGATGCGGGTCTTCGACCCCGCGCACACCACCAGCAGCACCGCCCGGGAGATCACCCGGCTGCTCACCCTGATCTGGCGGGACGAGGCCGGCCCGCCGGCGGCCTGCGCGATGGTCCGCGGCTGGATGGCCCGGCAGCTCTTCTGGACCCGGCTGGCCGCCGGCTTCCCGCCCGGCGTCCGGGTCTCCGGCAAGACCGGCACCCTGCCCGGCCTGCACCTGGAGGCCGGCGTCGCCGAATATCCCGACGGCGGCCGGTACGCCATCGCCGTCTTCGCCCGCGCCGACGAGCTGACCCCGCGCCGGATCGACGTGGACCTGGCCATGGGAAAGGCCGCCCGCACGGCTGTCGAGGCGCTGCGCGGCGACTGAGTTTTCCGAGCGTCCGAGCGCCGAAGGGCAGTCGCTGAGCAGGCACGATATGCCATGACGTATCGGAGCTGGCACCCTTCGATCTTGGACTGGGACGCGGTGGCGCTGGTTGGCTCGTGCCGACCGATCAACCGAGCACGGGGAGTAGATCCGCATGTCCAACCTCGACCGCCGTCGCTTCCTGCGGGACGCCGCAGCCACCACCGCCCTGGTCTCGGCCGGCGGCCTCGCCGCCACCTCGACCACCCCGGCCCAGGCCGCGCCGCCGGCCGCCGCGCCGACGCCCGAGCGCCGCCGCACCGGCGCGGTCAGCTTCCGCTGGTGGGGTACGGCCGGCTGGCGCATCGACATCGCCGACCGGACCGTCCTGGTCGACCCGTTCCTCAGCCGGATCGACACCGGGCTGTTCACCGGGGCGTTCACGACGGACACCCCGTTGACCGTGCGCGCCGACGTGATCGACCCGCGCGTCGAGAAGGCCACGACCGTCCTGGTCACGCACACCCACTGGGACCACTACATGGACGTCCCGTACATCGCGGCGCGTACCGGCGCGCGGGTGTTCGGCACGCTCACCGCGTACCACCTGGGGTTGGCCTCCGGGGTGCCGTCGACGCAGCTCAGCGCCGTGAAGGGCGGGGAGGTGCTCGACTTCGGCGACCACAGCGTCGAGGTGGTCGGCTCGCTGCACAGCCGCAACGCGTCGTACTCCGTGGCCTTCCCCGGAGTGCGGGTGAGCCAGCCGGCGCGGCCGGCGACCATCGCCGACCTCCCGGAGGGCGACACGCTGGGCTACCTGCTGCGGGTCGAGCGCGGCCCGTCGGTCTACTTCACCGGAGCCAGCGACGTCGCCGAGCGCAACCTGACCGGCCTGGCGCCGGACGTGGCGATGGTGGCCATGCAGAGCGCCACCACCACCGGCGACTACCTGCCCCGGCTGCTGGCCGGTCTGGACTACCCGAAGGTCGTGGTGCCGGTGCACTGGGACAACTTCGAGACGCCGTTGCGGAACCCGCCGGTCGTCGCGCCGGCCGACCGTGACCGGCTCGACGACATGATCGCGGCGGTGCGTCGGATCTCGCCGCGCAGCCGGGTGCTGGTGCCCGAGTACGAGACCGCGTACCACTTCTGACCGGTTCCGGGCGGGCGTCCGCGCCCGCCCGGTCAGCCGGCGGCCAGCTCCGCCAGGGCGCGCACCGACTTCCAGTTGCGGGTGGTGGCCACCACCCCGAGCTTCTTCTCCAGGTAGGCGTTGGTGAACTTCGTCCGGCCGTAGCTGCCGTCGGGGAAGTGGAGGAAGACCTCCCGACCGGTCACCGTGAACGACACGTTCTCACCGCCGGGCACGGCGAGCGCGTCCACAGTGGCCTTCGCCGGAGGGGTCGCCAGGAAGGCCACCAGCAGGAGCTTCGGATCGTCCTCGACCTCGGCGTACGGGTTGCCACCCGCCACCGCCGCCAACTCCCGGCCGCTGCGGACCAGCACCGGCACGGTCAGCCCCAGCTCGTCGGCGAGCGCCCGCTCGATGCCGGCGGCCAGCTTCTCCGCGTCGCGCACGGTGCTGCCGAAGGCCACGTTGCCGCTCTGCAGGTACGTCTCGACGTGCTCGTGCCCGAGGTCGGTGACGATCCGGCGCAGGTCGGCCATGGCGAGGCGGGTGGTGCCGACGTTGACTCCGCGCAGCAGCGCGACGTACCGGGTCATGGCTCCTCCTGGGTGCACGGCCGACCGGCTCAGCGTAGGTCGGGCGGCCACGGTCCGCCGGGAGCCACCAGGCCCGTTTCGTGTACGACAAGCGGCGCCCCCCGACAGGCCGCCCTGGCCGCTACCGTCGATGGATGCGATTCGCGCGCCCGGTCGGGCTGCTCCTGAGTGCCGCCGCCGTGCTGCTCTGGGCGGTCGGCATGACGGTGTGGCAACCGTTGACCGAGCCGATCGGCCCGTGGTCGGAGCGGCTGCCGGGCAACAACGCCTACTGGGCACGGGATCTGCGGTTCGTGGCGATCGTCGCGATCGTGCTCGGGCTGCTGCTGGCCGGCCGGGGGCAGCTCCGGTGGAGCGCTCCGGCGGTCGTGCTCGGCGGGCTCTGGATCGCGGCCGACGTGGCGATCGACCGGGCCGACCCGGCCGGCACGGGGTCGACCATCCTGCTCGCCGTCTCCGGTGCGGCGGTGCTCGGGGTGCTGGCGGCCGTCCTCTCGTGGCGGGACCGCGGCCGGCCCCCCACCACCGACCGGCGGGTGTTGACCGGCACGGCCTGCGTGGCCGGGGTGCTGGCGGTGGTGGCCGCCGGCATCGAGTCTCCGACCGACCGGGAGCCGGAGCTGACGGCGGCGGCCTTCGCCACCGGCGTACTCCTGGTCGCCCTGACCGTCGTCGTCGCCCTGGCGGCGGCACCGGCCCGCACCCGGGGCCGCTGCCTGCTGGCCGTCGGGCTCGGCGCGGTCGCCATCGGCGGTGTCGCGCTGGGCCGGACGGTCCCGCCCGGCCCGCGCATCCTGCCGATGATCGCGCTCGGCGCGGTGCTGCTCACCGGCGTCACCCTGCTGGCGTGGGACTGGCCGGGCGGTCGGCCGGTGTGGCGGCGGCACGCGCGCTAGCTACTCCACGACGGGCAGCACGACCTCGTTGCGGCGCAGGAACCACGGCTTCCACGGCGGGTCGAAGCGCACGTACCGGATCGCGCCGGTCGGTTGCAGCCCGGCCGCGGTCACCGACCGGCCGAGCATGGTGGCCCGCTGACTGAACGCCTGCTCCGTCCACCGCCCGGAGAACCGCATCGCCGCCGCCAGGCGTGCCGGAACCTCGCGGATGCGCACCCGGGTGTCCACCGGCTCGGGCAGGGTGGCGGTGGTGAAGGTGGCCGGCATGACGAACTGGATCAGGTACGCGCCCGGCCGCTCGCCCTCGATCTGAACCACCGGCACGGTCATGGCGATCTTCTCCGAGTCGTTGGCCGCCGACATCGCCGGCCCGGCCGAGCCGATCGGGTGCCGGGCCCGGTTGGCGCCCCCGATGTAGGCGGCCAGCGGCCGGAACGCCTCGATCGGGGCCCGGGTGAACGACGCCTGGATCTGCACCTCGGCCACCAGGTGAGCCGGGTAGCGGCGCAGCTCGAAGCCGGGGTGTCGGGACACCACCCGGTACGGCTGCTGCTCGGTCATCGCGCGCTCCCAGGATCTCCTGGGACAGACGCTACCGCCCCTCCCGCTCCCGCTCGGCCGAAGTCGGTTGTCCCGCACCGGGGACGACGACCCGCCAGTACTGGCGTTTGCCCTCGTCGCGCAGCACCACCCCGAGCCGGCCCAGCTCCCGCCGCAGCTCCCGGGCGTCGTCGCGGCGGTCCCGCTCGATGGCGCGCTCCCGGGCACGCAGCAGCGCGTCCGCGCCGGCGGGCAGACCGGGCAGGTCGGGCACCCACAGCCGGTACGCCAACCGGTGGGGATCGTCGTCCGCCCAGGCCCAGCCGTGCGCGCGGAACGCGGCGGCGAGCCGGGCGGCGGGCAGGTCCGTCGACTCCCGGACCAGTTCCGCCCCGTCGGGGTCGAGCAGCACCAGGTGCTTGTCGGCGACGAAGACGACCCGGGTGTCGGCGCGTGCGACGGTCCGGTTCTGGTCGGCGCGGCGCAGCCGGACCTGCGCCGCGTCGACGCTGACGATCAGCCGTTCGGCGGTGCCGATCCCGGCGAGGACCAGGCCGGCCAGGGCGCCCACGGCGATCGTGCCGGCGGTGGCCTGCGGCTCGGGCAGCCGGTCCAGCCACTCGACGAGGTCGCTGAACGGCACCCAGGGCAGCCGGGCGAGCCAGCCTGTCGTCGCCGCGAGGAGCCATCCGGCCCCCGCGCCGAGCAGCGGGAAACCACCCCACAGGACCGCCAGCTCCAGCGGCCCGCCGCTGACCGTGGTGCGCGGACGGTAGCCGGCCAGGTCCATGGTCAGGACACCTCGCGGCGGAGCGTCCGGACCATGCCGACGGCCAGTGGCAGGACCATCCAGACCAGCAGGGACACCGCCATCCGCCCCCACTGCTCACCGGTGAGCGCGTCGCTGCTGAACAGCGGTTCCATCGTCTTGTTGGTGTCCAGCCAGCCGGATGGGCCGCGCAGGGGCCGGACCATCTCGCCGAGCACCGCCCACAGGGTGGGCAGCAGCAGATACCCCACGATCGCCAGCGGTGGATTGAGCAGCAACAGACCGAAGGCCGCACCCATCAGCACGCTGGCGACCTGGAGGATCGCCGCGTTCAGCAGCAGCGACCAGTCGAACTGCCAGGTGCCCGCGCCGCCGGTGGCGGACGCCACGAGCGTGCCGACGGCGGCGACGGCCAGGCTGGCCAGCACCGAGGCGAGCGCGGTGAGCAGCACGGCGATCAGCTTCGCCCCGATCACCCGCTCACGGCGGGGCACCAGGGCGTACGTCGTGAGGGCGGTGCGTTGCGACCACTCGCTGGTGATCGACAGGATGCCCAGCACCGGCAGCAGCACCGACACCGGCAGCAGCGAGGGGACGAAGAAGTCGAGGAAGGTCTGGTCGGCGTCCTTGGCGTAGATCAACTGGAGCGTGACGATCACGGCGGTGACCAGGCCGATGGTGATCAGCAGCCAACGGCCGGCCCGGGTGTCGACGAGCTTGCGCAGCTCCACGGCGGTGAGCCGGAGCAGCGACGGACGGCGTACCGCCGGGTGCTGCCGGGGCGCGACGACGCCGGCGGCGGGTGCGGTGGTGGTGGTCATCGGACGGCCTCCTTGGTGGACTCGCCGGCGGTGAGGGTGAGGAAGAGCTGTTCGAGGCCACCGCTGCCGGCGGGGCGCAGCTCGGCCAGGGCGACGCCCGCGTCCGCGGCGGCCTGGCCGACCGTCTCGGCGTCGGCCTGCACGAGCAGCCCGTCGGTGCCGTCGGTGGCGCTCAGACCCGCCGCGCCCAGTGCCCGGCGCAGTGCCGCGCCGTCGCGGGCCCGCACGAGCGTTCCGCCGCCGGCGAGCAGTTCGTTCTTGTCGCCCTGGGCCACGATCCGGCCGCCCCCGATCACCACCAGCCGGTCCGCGACCGCCTCCACCTCGCGCAGCAGGTGGGAGGAGAGCAGCACGGTGCCGCCCCGGTCGGCGAAGTCGCGCAGCAGGCCGCGCATCCAGAAGATCCCCTCCGGGTCCAGGCCGTTGGCCGGCTCGTCGAGGATCAACACCCTGGGGTCGCCGAGCAGCGCGTGCGCCAGCCCGAGGCGCTGGCGCATGCCCAACGAGTACGCCCGTACCCGACGCTTCGCCGCCACCGCGTTCAACCCGACCAGGTCGAGCTTCGCGGCGACCTCGCGCCCGTCCAACCCCATGGTGTACGCGGACAGCGTCAACGCCTCGCGGCCGGTGCGCCCGGCGTGCTGGGCGGAGGCGTCCAGCAGCACCCCGACCTCGCGCCCCGGGTTGGGCAGGTCGCGGTAGGGGCGCCCGGAGACGGTGGCCCGGCCGGCCGTCGGCGCGGTGAGCCCGCAGATCATCCGCATGGTGGTCGACTTGCCGGCGCCGTTGGGGCCGAGGAAGCCTGTGACCGTGCCCGGTTCGCACTGGAACGACACGTCGTCCACCGCCGGGTGTGGCCCGTATCGCTTGGTGAGGTTCTCCACGGTGATCATGCCGACGAGCGTGCCCGCGCCACCCGGCCATCCGCTGCGGCCGCCGGTCGGTGCCGTACCGACCTTGGTCGACGCTCCGGTCGATACTTTGGTAGCTGGCTGCCGGCGCCCGTTGCTGCCTAGCATGGGCGCGTGACCAGCCTCGCCGTCCCGGAACACCCCTGGCTGCTGCCGGGGGAGCTGGTCGTGCCGGGCGAACGTGACCGGGCACACCCGCGTCGCACCACCCGCGACTGGGTCGTGGACGGCCTCGCGTTCCTGGCCGGGCTGCTCTGGGTGCTGTTCACCACCGTGGACGCCCTGTCGCCCGCCCCGGAGACGGCGATTCCGTTGCCGCACGACTGGATGGTCGGCGTGGACGCGCTGCTCGGGCTGGCCTGCTGCGGGCTGCTCTGGGTGCGGCGGCGGTGGCCGCTCGGGTTGGCGGTGGCCACCCTGCCGCTGAGCGCGTTCTCGTTGGCCGCGGCCGTCCCGCTGCTGATCTTCTACTTCACCGTCGTGGTGCACCGCCGCACCGCCGTCGCGATCGCGCTCACCGGTGCCGGCCTCGTCACCAACCTGGTCTTCAGTTGGACGCGCCCGGACCCGAGCTGGCCGTACTGGGCCACCGTGGCGTGGGGTGCGGTGATCACGATCGCCGTGCTGGCCTGGGGGATGTTCGTCCGGGCCCGGCGACAGTTGATCGTGTCGCTGCGGGAGCGGGCCGAGCGGGCCGAGGCCGAGCAGCAGTTGCGGGTCGCCCAGGCCCGGCACCTCGAACGCACCCGCATCGCCCGGGAGATGCACGACGTGCTGGCCCACCGGATCTCGCTGCTGAGCCTGCACGCGGGCGCGTTGGAGTTCCGCCCCGACGCGCCGGCCGACGAGGTCGCCCGCGCGGCCGGGGTGATCCGGGGCAGCGCACACGCCGCCCTGCAGGACCTGCGGGAGGTCATCGGTGTGCTCCGCGCCGACGGCGGCAACGTCGGCGACGCCCCCGAGCCGCCGCAGCCCACCCTCGCCGACCTGCCCGCCCTGATCGCGGAGTCGCGCGCGGCCGGGATGCGGGTGAACGTCACCGACACCGTGGTCGCGCCGGCGGCCGTGCCGGCGGCGCTGGGGCGGGCCGCGTACCGGATCGTGCAGGAGGGCCTGACCAACGCCCGCAAGCACGCGGCCGGCGCGGCCGTCACCGTGGACGTGGCCGGTGGTCCGGGCGCCGGGCTGACCGTGGCGATCTCCAACCGGTGGCCGTTGGGCACGCCGGCCGGGGCTGAACTGCCGGGTGCCGGTGGTCTGCCGGGCGCCGGCACCGGGCTGGTCGGCATCACCGAGCGGGTCACTCTGGCCGGAGGCCGGTTGGCGCACGGGCGGGACGAGGCTGGCGACTTCCGGTTGGCCGCCTGGCTGCCGTGGCCGGCGTGACCGGGCCGTCCGGCGGGGCCGGGGAGGCCACCGCGCCGGTGCGGGTGCTGATCGTGGACGACGACGCGCTGGTCCGGGCGGGGCTCTCGATGATCCTCGGCGGCCTGCCGGACCTGCGGGTGGTGGGCGAGGCGGCCGACGGCGGCGAGGTTCCGGCGGCGATCGCCGCGTACGCCCCGGACGTGGTCCTGATGGACATCCGGATGCCCCGGGTCGACGGGCTCACCGCCACCGAGGCGCTCCGCGCGCGACCGAACCCGCCGGAGGTGCTGGTGCTGACCACCTTCGACGCCGACGAGCAGGTGCTGCGGGCGCTGCGCGCCGGCGCGGCCGGTTTCCTGCTCAAGGACACCCCTCCAGCGGACATCGTGCACGCGGTACGCCGGGTGGCCGCGGGGGAGGCGACGCTCTCCCCGACGGTGACCCGCACGCTGATCGACCACGTGACCGCCGCCGCCCCGGGTCTGGCCGGACCGGATCCGCGTCGCGACCGGGCGCTGCTGCTGCTCGGCGGGCTCAGCGAGCGGGAGCGTCAGGTGGCGGTCGCGCTGGGGCGGGGCCGCACCAACGCGGAGATCGCGGGGGAGTTGTTCATGAGCGTGGCGACGGTGAAGGCGTACGTCTCCCGGCTGCTGACCCGGCTCGATCTCAACAACCGGGTCCAGGTGGCCCTGCTCGTGCACGACGCCGACCTCGTCTGAGCGCCCGTTAGGGGGACGATTAGGGGGCCGGGGGTTGAACTTTCATCCGATGCCGGCCGTACCACTGCCCGAGGATGTCGGTGCGGTGAATCCGCCGTACCGCTGCCGAGCTGCGGGAGGCCTGCCGTGCGTGTTGGTGAGCAGTCGACGGATCCCATCGACCAGGTGCTGGGTGAGGTGCCGCTGCCGGCGCCACTGACACCCGAGGATGTCCGGCTCGCGGTCCGGGCGGTGGTCGTGCACACCGCCGAGGAGTGGCCGACCGGGCCGCTGTGTCGCAACGACGGCGCCTCCTACCCGTGCCGACTGCACCGGTGGGGGCGTCGGGTTCTGGAGACACACGGGCTCAACGAGCGGCAGATCGAGGCGTTGATCCAGCACGGCAACCCGTTCGTGCACGTGCCCTTCCCGTTCACCGCGACCGGGCCCTCGTCCGCGCGTCCCACCGGCGCCCGGCCGGCGGCGACCGCCGGCTATCCGGCGCCGGCTCCCGGCCGCGCTGGGCTGCCGGCGCGACACCAGGCCGCGCGGGTCACCCCTGCGGGGGTACGACCTGCCTCTGCCGGCCGGCCGGTGACTCCCCCCGTCACCGCGCCGCGCTGGCCCCGGGCTAGCTGAACGGCGTTACCCCCGCCCGCCCTGTCCGGGGCGACACGACGTCGGCCCGACGCGGAGATTCCCCACCCGCGCCGGGCCGACGTCACACCGGCCGGCTCGTTCAGTCGTTACCGGCGCCGACGCCGCAGTCCGGCGCGGACCAGCTCGTCGTGTTCGAGCTGCGGTCGCTGCTGTTTTCGCGCCGCGAGTCGACGTGCACGTGGTCGTCGTGGTCGGGGTAGCCCGGTCCGTAGATCCCGCTGAAGCCGTTGTCACGGGCGCTCTTGGCCACGCGGCAGAGCGAGGACGTCCGCGAGGTGACGTCGGCGGCGTTGCCGTACAGGTGCTGGCTGTCCGACGCGCCACCGACCTGGTTGTTGCAGGCGCGGCTGCGGAATCCGCTCGACACGTTCAGCGGCTTGTCGCCGAGGCTCTTGCGCAGCGCCTCCAATTTCCACATGGTGCGCAGCGCGTTCTGCTTCGTCTGGTCCGCCGACAGCGGACCGCCGCTCCACCCGCTGCCGCCGCAGCCGTTGTCCAACTCGTTGTAGGTGAAGTGCGCGGGTGTGCAGTCGTCGTCCTGGAGCTGGTACAGCTTGGCGTAGGTCTGCGGCCCCGCGATGCCGTCGGCGCGTAGCCCGTACGCCTGCTGGAACCGCTTGACCGCGGCGGCGGTCTTCGGTCCGTAGCGACCGTCGTTCTCCACGATGTCCCGGTAGCCGGCCCAGCCGGCAACCCGGATCTGCAGCTGACGGACGTCGTCGCCGGAGCGCCCCTGGTACAGGTTGCGGTTCCAGGTGTAGCAGCCGTCCGCGTACGCTGCCGGCGCGGCGACCACCGATGCGATCGCTGCCCCGGGCAGTGCCAGGGCGAAAGCGACAGCAACTCGCTTCAAGGTGTTTACGCGCACAGAAGTCCTCCCGATAGGAGAGCGAATGGGGTTGCTTCGGGACATCGACCGGGACGTCCCGTGATTTCCACCCTCGCACTGATCCGTGCGCTACGCGGCGATTAACGGGAATTGTCCTCACGATTCGTTGTTTCTGGGCACTGGCTGTGAATTCGACTGATTTGCGAAACAGCCACTGCCCCCTGATCGCCCCGGTGGCGCAAGAACCACACCGAACGTCGCATTCGGCCACACTTAGGGTGATGTTCCTCGCCCGTCGGGGGCCGGTAACGTCAGCCCCGGGCGACGGACTGGCGGAGGTGCACGTGGCACGCGGTGGCGTCTTCTGTGTCGAGGGTCAGTGGCACCGCGACCTCAACGAACGCGGTTCCGTGTTGCCCACCCTCGAACTGCTGGAGCGACTGGGCAAGATCCGCTTCATCCACAAGGACGCGGCTACCCGCGACGAGCTGTTCTACTTCCTGGACCGCTGGCTGCTCAAGCAGTACGCCGACCACCGCGTCGGCTTCTTCGCCATGCACGGCGAGCCGAGCCGGCTCTGCCTCACCGACTGGCAGTCGGTGGAGCTGAACGAGGTGGCCGAGTTGATGGCCGGCCGCTGCGAGGGACGCCGGCTCTATTTCGGCAGCTGTTCGGTCCTACGCGCGTCGGACGCGGTGTTGCGCGAGTTCCTGGAGGTCACCGGGGCCGCCCTGATCTGCGGTTTCACCCGGGACGTCGACTGGGTCGAATCGGCCGCCTTCGAAACCGTCCTGCTCGACGTGCTGGCGAACGGGCAGCGGCACAATGCCGCCGAACTGCGGATGGGCTCCGCGCACTGGGCGCCACTGGCCTCGTACCTCGGCTTTCGAGTGATCTATGCCAACGGCCGGGCCTGGCGCCCGGCCGGCCGGCCCCGCGTGCCCACCCAGGCGGTGCCCCGCGCCGCTGCCGGCCCCCGCTGATCGGCCGCGGCCGACCTGCCGCCCTGCCGCCCTGCCGCCCGGCCGACCTGCCGCCGCTGGTCGGTGGCCACCCTGGTAGGAACGAGTGATGGCGCCCAGCATCGCGAAGAACACCCGGGTCGACCGGGACACCCTGCTCGACTTCCTCCGGCCTCGGCACCGTGTCGTGCTGATGACCACCCGGGCCGACGGCCGCCCGCAGTCCTCCCCGGTCTCCGCCGGCATCGACGGCCAGGGCCGGCTCGTCGTGTCCACCTACCCCGAGCGGGCGAAGGTGACCAACATCCGTCGTGACCCCCGGGTCTCGGCCTGTGTGCTGTCCGACGACTGGAACGGCCCCTGGGTGCAGCTCGACGGCACCGCCGAGGTGCTGGACCTGCCCGAGGCGCTGGAGCCGTTGGTCGAGTACTTCCGCAGCATCTCCGGCGAGCACCCGGACTGGGACGACTACCGGGCGGCCATGGTGCGCCAGGGCAAGTCGCTGATCCGGGTCACCATCGACGCCTGGGGCCCCATCGCCACCGGCGGCTTCCCGGCCCGCCTCGCCGACTGACTGCGCCTACTCAGTACGCGGCGGTGACCGCCACCCCAGGCCCGGCGGCGCTCGAACCCCTGAGCGCGCCCGCACCCGCCGGATGGGTTGGCGTGCTGTAGAGCTGCCCCGAATATGGGGCGGGCGATGGCGGCGGGGCGTCCGTCGTGCGCGGGTGCCGTGCTGTAGAGCTGCCCCGAATATGGGGCGGGCGATGGCGGCGGCGCGTCCGTCGTGCGCGGGTGCCGTGCTGTTCCCCGCGACCTGGCTTCTGCGTGCTGCTTCCTGCGTCCCGCCCGCTGCGTGCGGTTCCTTGCGTGCTCCCCGCTGGGTCTGCCCCATATCTGGGGCAGCTCTACAGGGGGCGAGGGGAGGTCGGCCGTCGGTTGCGGCAATCGTCAGTACGCGGCGGTGAACCGCGCGTTGACGTACCGGGGCTGCTCGATCTCGTCGACGATCGCGACCGCCAGGTCCTCGTAGGTGAGCACCGACCGGCCCTGGTCGTCGGTGACCGGCTGGTCGGTGCCGGTGCGGTAATGCCCGGTGCGCTCGCCGGGGTGGAACTCCAGCGGCGGCGGTGAGACGTAGGTCCAGCTCACCCCGTCGGCAGAGGTGCGGTAGTAGTCCAGGGCGTCGGCCTGGCCCAGCGCCGCGTCCCGATACTGCTCCGGGAAGTCCGGCTCGTCGAGGATGCGGGTGCCACGTGGCGTGAGCAGGGTGGACCCGCCGCCCAGGTGGATGATCCGCGGTGCGGCCGGCATCGACCGCAGGGTGGTCACCAGGTTCTCGGCGGCGCTGCGCCACAGCCCGCGCTCGCCGCCGCCGATCGCCACCACCAGAGCGTCCGCCTCCGGCGCCAGATCCCGGACACTGCGCTCGCTGGTGGCGTCGCCGGTGACCGTCCGCACCCCCGCCGGCAGGTACGAGGTGGCCTCCGGGCGGCGGACCGCGGCGATCACCCGGTGCCCACGGTCGGCCGCCTCGGCGGTGACCCGCGACCCGGCGGTGCCGCCCGCGCCAAACACGACGATGGTGCTCACCAGCCCAGGCTAGGGCCGACTCGCCCCGGCGATGCCGTAATGACGAACCCCGCGGGGCGTTCGGGGGAACGTCGGACTGGCGTGGATCGACTACGGTGAGCCGAGCAAGATCCATTGACCTGAACGGGGAATCCATGAAGCACCTCTCCGCCCGTCGCCGGCTGCTCGCCTGGACAGTGCCTGCCGCCCTGGCGCTCGCCGTCGTCCCCGCCCTGCCGGCTCAGGCCGCACCGATCAGCACGCCGACCACCGCTGTCACCGGCCCGGTCGACAAGGACCTCAACGGTGACGGCGTACCGGACCTGGTGACCGCCGGCGGCACCACGACGGGCCTCGACTCCGGCGTCTGGGCGGCGCGGGGCCGGATCAACGCGACCACCGGCGTCGGCACCGGCCGGGTGAAGGTCCCGGCGGTGAACATCGGCATCTACGGCAACGGCGTCACCGGCAACGAATCGCCGGCCGACTTCGACGGCGCCCAAATGATCACCGGCAGGTTCTTCGGCACCGCGAACCAGGACTTCCTGGCCTACTACCCGGGTGGCGACAACGCCGGTGGCGGCGTCATCATCAAGGGTGTCGGCGACGGAACGATGGCCAAGCCCTACAACGCCTCGGTCAGTCTCGCGCGCGAATTCCTGGCCGACGACTACGGCAACTCCCCGATCCAGCTCGTCAACGGGTACGTTGCGGACGGCGTCGGCGACGACATCCCCGACCTGCTCGGGATCGTCGGCGACACGACGAACGGCTACCGACTGGCCTACTACCCGAGCGTCTGGGCGGCGGGCCTCTACTTCAGGGTGGCGTTGAACACCACCACCCCGACCGGCGGCAGCGACTGGCAGAACTGGACCCTGGCCAGCACCGAGTTGGCTTCGGGCGTGGCCCTGGTGCTGCGCAACGCCACCACCGGCGACCTGTACCTGTGGCAGGGCGTGACGATGACCGACAACGGCGACGGGACCGGCGCGCTCGCCTACACCCAGTACCGGCTCGCCTCGGGCTGGAACACCGGCGTGGCGGTCAGCAGCCTCATCGCCGCCGACCTGAACGCCGACGGCGTGGTTGATCTGTGGGCGGTGTCCCCGGACGGCAGTGTGCGGGCGTACCTGATCTCGAACCTCTCCGCCACCCGGCCGGCGAAGATCCGCGCGATCCAGGCGCAGCAGCTCGGCTGAGCCGCGGTGCGGGCCCGCCGTGTCGACGGGCCCGCACCGGTCAGTCGACCAGGGCGGCGTAGACGAGCTGGCGCAGCTGGGAGCGCAGCGGGTACGTGCTCGACGGCATGAGCTGGGTGAACAGCAGCGCGGTGATCTCCTCGGCCGGGTCCACCCAGAACGCCGTGCTGGCGACCCCACCCCAGTAGTACTCGCCGACGCTGCTCGGCACCCGGCTCGGGATCGGGTCCTCGACCACCGCGAAGCCGAGACCGAAGCCGATCCCGTCGAGGGTGGTCTCGGCGAAGCCGCCGGTGGACAGGGTGCCCAGATCCTGCCCGCCGGGCAGGTGGTTGCGGGTCATGAAACGCACCGTGCGCGGCCCGAGCAGGCGTACGCCGTCCAGCTCGCCGCCGCGCAGCAGCATCTGCGTGAACCGGTGGTAGTCGGCGGCGCTGGAGATCAGGCCACCGCCACCGGAGAGCAGGCCGGGCTTGTGGTGCGCGAGCGTGCCGAGCCGGTCGTAGCGGACCGCCCGCCCGCTACGCGGATCCGGTGCGTAGAGCGCGGCCAGCCGCTCGGCCTCGTCGCCCTCGACCCACCAGCGGGTGTCCGTCATGCCCAGCGGGCCGAAGATCCGATCGGCGAAGAAGGCGTCCAGGCTCTGCCCGGAGACCACCTCGACCAGCCGGCCGAGCACGTCCGTGGCGACCGAGTAACCCCAGGCCGTGCCGGGCTGGAAGAGCAGAGGCAGCTCGCCGAAGGCCGCGCAGGCGGTGGCCAGGTCGACGTCCGCCGGCGGGTACAGGTCGTAGCCGGCCGCCCGGTAGAGCCCGTCGACCACCGAGGTCTGCATGAAGCCGTACGTCAGGCCGGCGGTGTGGGTGAGCAGGTGCCAGACCCGGATCGGCTCGGTCGCCGGCACGGTGTACGGCTTGAGCGCCGAGCCCTTCGAGTAGACCCGCAGGTCGGCGAACTCGGGCAGCCAGCGGCTGATCTCGTCGGTCAGCTCGAAGCGGCCCTCCTCCCACAGCATCATGGCGGCGACCGAGGTGACGGGCTTGGTCATCGAGTAGATCCGCCAGAGCGTGTCGGCTTCGACCGGGGCGCCCGACTCCCGATCTCGCAGGCCGTACGTCGAGGAGTGCGCCACCTCGCCGCGCCGGGTGACCACCACCTGCCAGCCGGCCAGCCGGCCGTCGTCGACGTACCCGCCGAAGTGCTCGTCGATCCGCGCCAGCCGCGCCGGGTCGAAGCCGATCTGATCGGGGTCCTTGCTCCGCGCCACACTCACGTCGCCGAACCTACTCGCCGGTACGCCCCCGCCGGAAGGGGCCGCCCCCACCGGGCCGTCCCGAGGCGTCGGTGGGCGGCACTAGCCTGGCCGGATGCCGGAGTTGACCGAGGACATGACCTTCCGCCACGAGGACTGGTACGCCGAGGAGCTGACCGACCGCCAGTTCGTGGCGTGCGAGTTCTTCGACGTGGACCTGACCGAGGCGGTCACCCGTGGTGCGGTCTTCACCGGCTGCACGTTCGGCAACGTGCAGTTCAACGCGTCCCGGCATCTCGACTCGGCGTTCACCCGCTGTGTCTTTCGGCGCTGCAACTTCTTCGAGGCCGAGTTCACCGGCTGCAAGCTGGTCGGGAGCAGCTTCGTCCAGTGCGAGCTTCGTCCGTTGCGGGTCGACGGCGGCGACTGGTCGTTCGTCGCGCTGCCCGGCGCGGACCTGCGCGCCGCCTGGCTGAGCGGCGTGCGGATGCGCGAGGCCGACCTCACCGGGGCCAACCTGACCGGCGCCACGGTGACCGGCGTCGACCTCTCCGGGGCACAGCTGCACAACTGCCGCCTCGGCGGCGCCGACCTGCGGCGCAGCGACCTCACCGCGTTGGATCCGACGTCGGTCGAACGGGCCGGCGCCATCGTGGACGCCGAGCAGGCCCTCGTCATTGCGCAGGCGCTCGGCTTCCGGATCGGCTGACGCGGGGTCGCTCCCGGTCGATCGATCGCGGGATCGCCGGCCGTCCCATACCGTCCCGATCCGGACTGGACACGCCAGCCTGTCCCGATTTAGCGTGTCGACCACGCCCGTGCAAACGTGAAGCGACCCACAGTGGACGGTCGATCCCGTCGCGTGCGGTGGTGGCCGGGCGGCGGACTGGAGGGGTCGGTGGCGGACGAGGACCGTACGCGGGCGGATTCGCGGGCCGGGGACGAGTCGACCGGCCGACCGCCGTCGCACCGGCCGCGGAGCGTCGCCCTCGGGCTGAACCACCGGGCGCTGCGCCGGCTCGCCCGCGCCCGACAGCGGCGGCTCTGGGCGCTGGAAGGGCTTGGCGCACTGGTCTGCCTCGTGCTGCTCGTCGCGTACGTCGGCACGCGGTCCGGCCCGGAGTCGGACGATGGTCCGGTCGGTGGCTCGGGTGGCGTGCCCGCCGGAGCCACCCGACCGTCCGCCCTTCCGGCCGCCGACGGGCACGCCACCGATGCCGGGCCGGCGCAGCCCGGTCTGCGCCCCCGGGAGCGGCCGCCCTCGCCCGAGCCGCCACCGTCGACGAGCGCGCCCGCCCCGCCGCCGAAGAAGCCGGGGGCGTCGCCGCTGTCGGTGAGCCGCGCCGAGGTGCCCGCCGAGGTCGACCTCACCGCCGTGGGCACCCGTGACTGGATGCACTGGGGGCTGCGCGGCGGCAACTCGACCGTTCGCAAGCGCGCCGGCTCCGGGGAGATCGTCGACGGTGGTGGGAAGGGCACCCGGGTCGGTTGGGACGGCAATCAGGAGGTCGTCCGCTGGTCCGACGGCGCACCCGAGCGGTCCGATCGCGGCAGTTCCAACGGCGTCTACACCTGTGGCGTGGGCAACGGGTTCACGCTGACGGTCGCCGGCAGCGGGGCGCCGCGCACCGTTCAGCTCTACGCCGGGATCTGGATGGCACGGGGTCGGCTGGACGCCCGGCTGTCCACCGGGGGGCCGGTCAGCACCGTACGCCTGGAGGATCCGTACACCAGCCAGAGCGCCCAGTTCACCATCCGCTTCGAGCTGCCGAAGAATGCCCGGTTGGTGCTGACCTGGACCGTCGAGAAGGTCTTCACCGAGCACTGCGGCAACGTCGGCCTCCAGGCCGTCGCGCTGCGCTGACCCGTCCACGTGGCGGGACAGTTTGTCCGTCGCCCTCGGTCGACAGCGACGTAACTTTCTGCTGTCCCCGTCTCACCTTCCACTGTGGAGGCAGCGCAGATGAGCAGCAGTACCGCCCACCGCGTCCGTCCCGCCGTCTTCTCCGGCGCCGATGAGCTGTCCGGCGAGGTGCTCCGCGACATTCCCCTGCCGCCGTACGTGACGGGCGAGGACGCCCAGTTCGCGGTGCGCGCGGTGGTGGTGCACGCGCCCCGGCGCTGGTCCGGCGGGGTGGTCTGCCGCAACGACGCCAGCCCGCACCCGTGCCGGCTGCACCGTTGGGGCACCCGGGTGCTGGCGCTGCGTGGATTGCGGGCCGCCGAGATCGCCGCGCTCATCGAGCGCGGCGACCCCGCGGCGGTGCCCCCCACACCGAACCGCCCGGCCTGACCCCGCAGTCAGGCCGGGCGGTTCCCGGCCCTCGGTCAGCAGGTGATCGGCTTGACCCAGGAGCACTCCACGCCCTCCGGCGTACGCGGCGTCTCCGGCACCGCGGGCGGCGCGACCCGTGCCGCGCTCGCGCCGTCGTCCCGATGGCCGGCCAGCGCCACGGCGATCTGGTCCTCCAGCGGCTTGACCGACGCCGTCAGGTAGTTGTTCAGCAGGATGGAGAACGCCAGCAGGTGGCCGTCCGCGCTGGTGACGTAGCCGGACAGCCCGGAGACGCCGGTGAGGCTGCCGGTCTTGGCGTGCACGTTGCCCGCCGCCGGGGTGCCGGCCATGCGGCTGCGCAGCGTGCCGCCGACGAACCGTTCCGGCTGCCCGGCGATGGGCAGCGCCGCGTACCAGGTGGGAAACCAGGGCTCGGCCCGGACGGCTGCCAGGAGGTCGACGAACTCCGCCGCCGGCACCAGATTGCGCCGGGACAGCCCCGAGCCGTCGCGCTGGCGCAGCGTTCCGGTGTCCATCCCGGTGTCGGCGACGTACTCGCTGATCGCGGTAAGACCGGCGGACCAGGTGCCGGCACCGGAGAGCACCCGGCCGATCTCCTTGGTCAGGACCTCGGCGTGCCCGTTGTTGGAGAGCTTGAGGAACGGCGTCATCAGCTCACCGAGGCTCATCGAGTCGTGTCGGGCCACCGGGTGGGCCGTCTCCGGGGTGGGCTGGCCGAGCACCGTCCGGCCGAGCACCCGTACGCCGTGCCGGTGCAGCGCCGCCCGGAAGACGTCGGCCGCGTAGCCGGTGGGCTCCCAGACGGTCACCCAGTCGCTGGCGGGCTCGTCGCCTACGGCGATCTGACCGGTCACCACGATCGTGTTGCCGCCGTGTTCGCGTTCGATGGAGATCGAGGTCTCGCCCTCGCTGACGGTCTCGGCGCGGTTGTCGATGCGGACGTAGCCGGTGGGCGGCGTGGTGCTGACCACCGGCCTGGCGCCGGCCCGGTCGGCCGGCGCGGCGTGCACGATCACGGTGCCCGCGTCGTAGTCGGTGTCCGGCGCGACGGTCAGCGCGGAGACCTGCGCCGCGTAGTAATAGGGCTCGTCGTCCCAGGTCCAGTCGGGGCCCAGCCGTGTGCGGTCGTAGCGGGTGTCGTCGGCGATCAGGTTGCCGGTCACGACCCGGACGCCGTCGGCGGCGACCTGCGCGGCCAGGGCGTCGTAGTCGGCCGCGAGCATTGTCGGATCACCGCCGCCGCGCAGGTACAGGTTGCCGGAGAGCAGACCGGCGCGGCGCTTGCCGGTGGTGTGGACGTCGGTGCTGAAGTGGTGCCCGGGGCCGAGCAGCTCCAGGGCGGCGGTCGAGGTCAGCAACTTGGTGTTGGAGGCCGGGACCAACCGCCGGTCGCCGTTGCGGTCGTAGAGCGTCTGCCCGGTGCTGGTGTCGACGACGACCACTGACGTCTGTGCGCCGGCCAGCCGACTGTCGGCGAGGATCGTGTCGATGGTGGCGCGCAGTCGGGTCGTCGCGGGGGTGGGCGACTCGGCGGTGGCGCCGGACGCGCCGACGGTGGCCGCGGTGACGGCCAGCGCGAGCAGCGCGACAGCGCGCGGAAAGAGACGGCGATGCATGCGTCGATGCTGTCACGAAGATAATCGCCAGAGAAGAGCCTCGGCCGAAGGTTATTGCCGCTCGCGTTTACCCGGTCGGCCGACCGACCTGTCGTGCCCGCCCCAGTAGTGCCGCTGCGCGCCCATCACCAGCGGCGCCACCAGCGCGGCGAGCGCCCCGCCGAGCAGCGGGAAGACGATGAACACCCAGAGCTGGCGCAGCGCGGTGCCGCCCTCGAAGACGGCCGGACCGAAGGCGCGGGCCGGGTTGACCGCGGCGCCGGTCAGCGTCACGCCGACCAGTTGGGTCGCCGCCAGGGCCAGGCCGATGGCCAGCCCCGCGACGCCCGGGTTCTCGCTGCGGCTCGTCACGACCAGGATGACCAGCACGAAGAGGAAGGTCAGCACGATCTCCAGCACGGCCGCGCCGCCCCGGTTGATGTGCGCGCCGTACCCGTTCGAGCCGAGCGCCCCGGTCTGGTCCGCCACGTCACCCCAGCGGGTCAGCGCCCAGAGCAGGAAGCCGGCCACTGTCGCGCCGGCGAACTGGGCGATCCAGTAGGCCACCGCGCCGATCACCGAGATCTTGCCGGACAGCAGCACGCCGAGCGTCACCGCCGGGTTGACGTGACTGCCGGAGAGCGGGCCGATCGTGTAGACGAGGGCCAGCATGACGAACCCGAAGGCCAGCGCGACGACCACCACGCCGCCCTGGACCCGGGCGGCGACGGCCGCGCCCACGCCGAAGAAGACCAGCAGCAGGGTGCCGAGGAACTCGGCAGCGGCGCGACGGGCATCATCCATTCACTCAGCGTATGGACAATTCGGGCGAACCGATGGGGGAATCGGCGCTGTGAGCAGGGCGACGACCCGCGGTGGGCACAGCGCAGCCGGACATCGCGTTACACAACGCGTGAACACCCACTCCGTCGACGTCGTGGTGATCGGCGCCGGTCAGGCGGGCCTGAGCGCCGCTCACCACCTGCGCCGCACCGGTTTCGCTCCCGGCGACGGCTTCGTCGTCCTCGATGGTGACGACGGCCCGGGTGGGGCCTGGCGGCACCGCTGGCCGACCCTGCGCCTGGAGCGTGTGCACGGCTTCCACGACCTGCCCGGGATGCCCTTCCCTCCCGCCGACCCCCAGCGCCCGGCCGCCGAAGCGGTCAGCGCCTACTTCGCCGCGTACGAGCGGGCCTTCGACCTGCCGGTCCGCCGGCCGGTGCGGATCCGTGCCGTGCGTTCCCGCCCGGACGGCCGACTCGACGTCGACGCCGGCCACGACAGGTGGACCGCGCGGGCCCTGATCAACGCGACCGGCACGTGGACCAGGCCCTTCTGGCCGTACTACCCGGGTCGCTCGTCGTTCGGCGGGCGACAGCTGCACACCGCCGACTACCAGGGGCCGGCGGAGTTCACCGGCCGCCGGGTGGTGGTGGTCGGAGGCGGCACCTCCGCGGTGCAGCTCCTCGCGGAGATCTCGACCGTCGCGGCCAGCACGACCTGGGTGACCCGCCGGCCACCGCAGTTCAGCGACGGCGAGTTCGGCCCGGAGCTGGGCCGGGCCGCCGTGGCCCGGGTGGACGCGGCGGTACGGGCCGGACGCCCGCCGGGCAGCGTCGTGGGTGTGACCGGGCTGCCGGTCACCCCCGAGATCCGCCGGCTGCGCGAGCGTGGTGTGCTCGATCGGCTACCCGTCTTCGACCGCATCACACCCGACGGGGTGGCCTGGGCCGACGGGCGTTTCGTCCCCGCCGACATCATCCTGTGGTGCACCGGTTTCCGCGCCGCGCTGGACCACCTGGCACCGCTCGGGCTGCGCGCTACGGGCGGCGGAATCGTCATGGACGGCACCCGCGTGGTCGCCGACGACCGGGTCCACCTGATCGGCTACGGCCCCTCGGCGAGCACCATCGGCGCCAACCGGGCGGGCCGCGCGGCAGTCAACGAGATCCGCTCGTTGCTCGCCCCCGCCCCCGTGCTCGACTGATCCGGCTCTATTTGACGGATCGCCCGGCAGCGGGCACCGTGGGCAGGGACGGGGCCCGTCAGCTGCCCCGATTCGATGCGACGGCGATGACCGTCCGTCCCTCCCGTCGCCTCCCACGCGTGCTCGTACGCGGGCCAACTGTCCGGTCTGCGCGACAACCGACCGCGAGCCGAGAATCCACGAGGAGTTCCGCCAATGCTCACCATGACCGACAACGCCGTGCTCGTCATCCGTGACCTCGCCAACCAGCAGGACGTGGCCGAGGACGGTGGTGTGCGGATCGCCGCCGACGCAGACGCCGGATCGCTCACCGTGGAACTGGTGCCCGAGCCGGAGCAGGGCGACCACGTCGTCGACAACCAGGGCGCCCGGATCTTCCTCGATCCGGACGCCGCCGAGCTGCTCGGCGACGCCTCGGTGGACGCCACCGTCGACGACGAGGGAATCATCCAGTTCGGTTTCACCGAGCGGCAGTAGCAGGTAAACCGGGCTGCGGTAGCACGTTCACGGCGGTTCTCACCGCAGCGATCGCCCTCGCTGCGGCGGGCCCGGCCGAGGGTTCCGCCCGGGCCCTGCGGCGTCGTCCGGTCGCACCAACGTGGCGAGCACGTGCGCCAGGTGGTGCGACGTGCTCCACGCCGTCCAGTTGGCGATCGACCCGGCGCCGGCGCCCCGACGGGCGCGGCGCAGCAACTCGTGGTCGCCCCAGGAGAACGCCGCTCCGGCGCTCGACCAGTGCGGCGCCGCCACCAGCGTGCGGCACAGGTCGGCGAAGCGGTCGTCGCCCCGGCCGCCACGGCGCGACCAGCGGTAGACCCACCAGCCGTCGTCGGCGGTGTACCGCACGGTGGGCGTCCGGTCGCCGGGGTCGCCGGGGTCGGAGCGCGCCGGACCGACGCCGTAGTCGCCGTAGTCCACCCCGACGTCGGCCAGCCGCTGCCAGAGCTGCCAGTCCCAGCGCTCCAGCCGGACCGGCTCGTCGGTGGGCAGCCGGGACAGCGTCGGCGGCATACCGCCGGCTGCCACCGTCGCCGAGCGCCAGGCGTGGCGGCGGGCCCAGTCCAGCAGCCGGCGTACCCGCGGCTCGGCCACCCGCACGTCCGCCGGGCAGCAGACGTCGCCCGCGTCCACCAGCAGGTCGCACTCCTCCGGCGCGAGGCCGGTGAGCCGCCAGATCCGCTCCACGGCGGTCGTGTCCGCGTCCGGCCCCGCCCGGTCCTGCGCGGCGCGCAGCCGGACCAGCGCCCGCCGTGCGTACGCCCGGGCCGCCGTGCCGTGCGCGACCAGCCGCCGGTCACTCTCCGCGAGCCCGATGACCGGCATCAGCGGTACGCCCCACCGGGCCAGCTCCGTGTCGGCCGAGTCGGGCAGGGTGGTGACGTCGACGGCCGGCAGCAGGCCGGACGGCAGGCGGCGCAGCGCGTCCCTGGTGGAGCGGTCGACGGCGCTGACCTCCAGGATCGGGGCGAGCAGCGGGGCGACCGCGGGGTCGAGGTGGTTCAACGCTTCCAGCTCACCACGTCGGCGGCTGGCGAGGATGGGGCGGTAGACCGGTTCCGCCGCCCGGCCCCCGTGGGCGGGCACCATACTTCAATCTAGTCAGGCATTCGCATGCGTCCACACGATCCGGGCCGAAAATCTGCTGCCTGGCTGTCGCTTCGGCGACTAAGCTCGCCCGATGTCCGCGTCACCCCACCGTTACCGCTCCGTGGACGAGGACAGCGCCCGCTGGGTCGGGTTCCCGTTCCGCGACGGCGACATCGTGATCAGCACCCGGTCCAAGAGCGGCACCACCTGGATGCAGATGATCTCCGCGCTGCTGGTGCTCGGCGCCGCGGAGCTGCCGGCGCCGCTGCCCGAGCTGTCGCCCTGGCTGGACTGGCTGGGCGAGCCGCGCGACGCGGTGTACCAGCGGCTGGCCTCCCAACCGCACCGCCGGTTCATCAAGACGCACACCCCGCTGGACGGGGTGCCGCTCGACCCTCGGGTGCACTACGTGGTGGTGGCGCGGCATCCGCTGGACATGGCGGTGTCCCTCTATCACCAGTCCGCCAACCTGAACCGGGTCCGGATGGCCGAGCTGACCGGCCAGCCCGTGCCGGCGGGACCGCCCCAGGCCCGTCCGTCGGTGCGGCAGTGGTTGCCGAGCTGGGTCGACCACGAGGTGGACCCGCGCGCCGAGCTGGACTCGCTGCCCGGGGTTCTCTGGCACCTGAGCGACGCCTGGGCCCGCCGACACGAGCCGAACGTCGAGCTGGTGCACTACGACGACCTCCAGGCCGACCTGGGTGCCCAGATGCGCCGGCTGGCCGACCGGTGGGGGGTCCCGGTGTCCGCCGAGCGCTGGCCGGCGCTGGTCGAGGCGGCCACGTTCGGCCGGATGCGGGAACGTGCCGACCAGCTCGCCCCGGACCTGCTGGGCGTGCTGCGGGACCGCCGGGCGTTCTTCCGTCAGGGTGGCTCGGGGCAGGGGCGCAGCCTGCTGGACGCGGCCGGTCTGGCCCGCTACGAGGAACGGGCGAGGGCCCTGGCCCCGCCCGACCTGCTCGCCTGGCTGCACCGCGACGCCTGAGGGTGCGCAGACGAGCGCGCGGCGCCGCCTCGACCGTGGTCGGAACGTCGCCGCGCTCTGGCCGTCTCCCACCACCGCAGCCGTTCGGCGGTACGCCAGCGGGGACCTGGCTCGACCGGCCGCTCGCGCCGGTCAGCGTTGTCGATCCCCGGTCGGGGCGGATCCAAACCTGCCGACCGTGGGGAATTCCACCATCTGCCAGTCCCGGCGTGACGCGCGACCGAACGGGGTATGAGCGGGCCATGGAGCATTTCACGATCGCGACCGTCGCCGAGAAGAGCCCGGACTTCCGGCGGGTGCTGTGGACCGGCGAGCACACCCAGCTGGTGATCATGACCATTCCGCCGGGCGGGGAGATCGGCGAGGAGGTGCACGAGGGGATCGACCAGATCCTGACCTTCGTCAGCGGGACGGGCGAGGCCCGGGTCGCCGGTGCGAAGCGGGAGGTCGTCGCGGGCGACCTGGTCGTCGTGCCGTCCGGGACGAAGCACAACTTCGTCAACACCGGCCCGAACCCGCTGGTGCTCTACACCGTCTACGGCCCTCCGGAGCACGCCGACCAGGCCGTGCACCACACCAAGGAGGAGGCCGACAAGGCCGAGGCAGCCGGCGAGGACGAGCCTCCGACGTCGTGACGGCGGCGGCCTGAACCGGGCCGATCCGGGTACGCGCGGCGGGTGACGCAGCCGGCGATCTCCGACTACGGGTTCCTCTCGGACTCCCGTTCCGGCGCGCTGGTGGGGATCGACGGCTCGATCGACTGGTGGTGCCCGCACCGGTTCGACGGCGCCTCGGTCTTCGGGCGGCTGCTCGACCCGCGCGCCGGGCACTTCCGGTTGGCGCCGGTCGGCGCCGGTGGCCCCGGCTTTCGGGTGGAGCGCTCGTACCGGCCGGACACGCTTGTGTTGCGCAGGGTGCACCACACGCCGCAGGGCAGCGTGGCGGTCACCGACGCGCTCGCCGCCGAGACCGGCGCGCGCGCCCACGATGTGGGGATGAACTCGCCAGCCGTGCTCATCCGGGTGGTCGAGGGCCTGTCCGGGCGGGTCCGGATGGAGCTGGACTTCGCGCCCCGTCCGGAGTATGGGCTGCTCACCCCGTACCTGCACGAGCAGCCGGGCGGCGGGGTGCGGGCCGACGCCGGCCCGGTGGTGCTGGTGCTGCGCGCCGGCGACCTGCCGCTGCGGGCGGGCCGGGACCGGGTCACCGAGGAGTTCGAGGTCTCCGCCGGTCAGGTGATCGGGATGGACGTGGCCTTCGGAGAGGCGTACGGAGCCCCGCCGCCCCGGATGGACCCGCTGGTCGCCCTCGCCGAGACGACGCGGGCGTGGGAGGCGTACCGGGAGACGCACCGGTACGACGGCCGGTACCCCGAGCTGGTCCGGCACAGCGCGACAGTGCTGACCGGTCTGACGTACGCCCGCAGCGGCGCGGTGGCCGCGGCGCTGACCAGCTCGTTGCCGGAGCAGATCGGCGGCGACCGCAACTACGACTACCGCTACTCCTGGTTGCGGGACTTCTCACTGACCATGCGCGCGCTCTGGGTGGCGGCCTGCCCGGACGAGGCGTCGCGGTTGTTCGCCTGGGCGGCCCGGTCGATCGGCCGGTTCGGCGACGAACCGGTTCCGGTCCTCTTCGGGTTGGAGGGCGAACGTGACCTCTCCGAGCACCACTGCGACCACCTGCGCGGATACCGCGACAGCCGCCCGGTGCGGGTCGGCAACGACGCCTGGCGGCAGCGGCAGCTCGACGTACCGGGTGAGGTGCTGTCGGCGGTGTGGAGGCTGCGCGACTACCTCGGCGCCCCATTCGAGGAGGAGCTGCGGGAGATGGTGCTCGGGCTGACCGAGCAGGTGGCCGCGACGTGGCACCTGCCGGACCGGGGGATGTGGGAGACCCGGGACGAGGAGCGGCACTACCTCTCCTCCAAGGTCTCCTGCTGGCTGGCCATGGATCGGGCAGTGGGGCTCGCCGACCGGCTCGGTGAACGGGCCGACCCACGGCGCTGGGCCGGCGTCCGGGACGAGATCCGCGCGGCGGTGCTGCGCGAGGGCTGGAACGACCGGATCGGGGCGTTCACCGGTGCGTTCGGGTCGCCGGAGCTGGACGCCTCGGTGCTCACTCTGCCGATGGCGTACTTCCTGCCGGCGACCGATCCCCGGATGCGGTCGACCATCACGATTGTGGAGCGGGAGCTGGGCACCGACGACGGGCTGCTCCGGCGGTGGACGACCGACCCGGCCGGGTTCCTGCTGTGCTCGTTCTGGCTGGTGGAGTGCCTGGTGATGGCGGGTGAGACGCGTCGGGCCGAGGAGCTGTTCGAGCGCGTGGTGGGTCACGCGAACGACGTGGGTCTGTTCAGCGAGCAGATCGACCTGACCACAGGTGCGCAGCTCGGCAACACGCCGCAGGCGCTGTCCCACATCGGGCTCATCAACGCGGCCTGGCGGCTGACCGAGCCGAACAGCTTCTGATCGGCCCGCCGGAATCCTGCAACAGACCTGCAAGCGCCAGCCATTGACGCTGATGCGTGCGCAGTCCTAGCCTCGAAGAGACGGGAAAGCCCTTTCCCACGGCTTTCATCCCGCTTCACCCCGCTGTCGGAGCCGGGCATCCGACGGGGCACACCGATCCCCGCTTTCGAGGCAGCGCGCCGTGCCGGCACGTCCCCGCGCGGCCAGATCCAGGGATCGCCACCACACGCGTCAAGGAGGACAACCGTGCACAAGAGACGACACCCCGGCCGACGACCACTGGTGCTGGCGGTGGGCGCCGGCGTGACGGCGGCGGCGCTCACCGTCGGCATGACCTCGGCCTTCGCGGCCACCATCTTCACCGACACCTTCAACGACGGCGACGCCTCCGGCTGGTCCAAGTCCGGCGGCACCTGGGCGGTCGACGGCTCGGGCGTGCTCAACCAGTCGAACGCCGGCAGCGAGCTGGCCCGGCAGTTCGCCGGTCAGACCAGCTGGACCGACTACTCCGTACAGGCCCGCGTCCGGCCGGCGAGCTTCGGCTCGTCCAGCGCCCTGGTCGGCCTGGCCGCCCGGTCCACCAGCAGCACCAAGATGTACCGACTGGCCCTGCTCGGCTCCGGCCGGGCCGAGTTGCAGGCCGTCAACGGCAGCAGCATCACCGCGATCGGCTCCGCGTCGCTCGGCGTCGCCGCCGGCACCTGGTACACCCTGCGCATCGAGGCGAGCGGCAGCACCATCCGCGGCTTCGTCAACGGCACCCAGATCGCCTCCGGCAGCAACAGCCTGGCCAGCGCGGGCCGGATCGGCCTGGTCACCGCGTACGCCAGCGGTGGCTTCGACGACGTGGTGGTCGACTCGTCCGGCGGCGGCACCCCGACCACGCCACCGGCGACCACCGCACCGCCGAGCACGCCGCCGCCCACCACGTCGGGCCCGACCACCCCACCGCCCGCGGGTTGGCCGACGCCCACCAGCAGCCAGAAGGTGGACGCGACGATCGGAGTCACCGGCACCTTCGACGGCGGGCTCAAGCGCTACTACGGCATCGGCGACGGCGGGCAGAGCGAGAGCCAGGACCCGATGTTCGAGCTGGCCGCCGGCGCCACCCTGCGTAACGTGATCATCGGTGCGCCGGCCGGCGACGGCGTGCACTGCGAGGGCGACTGCACCCTCGTCAACGTCTGGTGGGAGGACGTGGGCGAGGACGCCGCGACCTTCCGCGGCGGCAGCACGTACACCGTCGACGGCGGTGGCGCCCGGTCCGCCAGCGACAAGGTCTTCCAGCACAACGGCCCGGGCACCGTCTACATCAAGAACTTCCGGGTGGAGAACGCCGGGAAGCTCTACCGGGCCTGCGGCAACTGCTCCACGTCGTACCAGCGGCACGTCGTGATCGACAACGTGGTCGTCCGGGACACCGACGCGATCGCCGGCATCAACACCAACTGGGGCGACACCGCCCGGTTCAGCCGGATCACCATCGTCGGCGACACGGACCGGGAGACCTCGATCTGCGTCAAGTACAAGGGCGTACCCAAGGGCAGCGAGCCGACCAAGATCGGCGAGGGCGCCGACGGCGTCAACTGCTTCTACACGCCGTCCGACATCACCTACCAGTAGGCCCGGCCGCCGGCACCCCACCCTCGGTGGGGTGCCGGCTCAGGCCAGCACGGGTACGCCGGAGACGTCGACCGTCTCCGGATACTTCAGCCCCGCGCCGGTGTTGAGCACCACCACCCGTTCCCCGGCGCGGATCCAGCCACCGGCGCGTAGCTGCCGCGCCGCGGTCAGGCAGGCCGCTCCCTCCGGGCAGAGCAGCAAACCCTCGCGGGCGGCGAAGTCCCGCAGGTCGGCCAGGATCTCCGCGTCGTCGACGGCGACCGCGGTGCCGGCGGACGCCCGCAGCGCGGCCAGGATCAGCTCGTCACCCAACGGGGACGGCACGGTGATGCCGAACGCCACCGTGTGCGCGTCCTCCCACGGCTGGGCCCGGGACTCACCGGCGGCGAAGGCCCGCACGATCGGCGCGCAGCCGGTCGACTGCACCGCCACCAGCCGGGGCAGCTTGTCGCCGACCCAGCCCAGCTCGCGCATCTCGTGCAGCGCCTTGTGGATGCCGATCAGGCCGACCCCGCCACCCGTCGGATAGATGATCACGTCGGGCACCTGCCAGCCGAGCTGCTCGACGATCTCGTACCCCATCGTCTTCTTGCCCTCCAGGCGGTAGGGCTCGCGCAGCGTGCCGGCGTCGAAGATCGCCCCGTCGGACTCGGCGATCAACTCGGCCACCCGGCGGCCCGCGTCGCTGATCAGCCCGTCCACCAGACGCAGATCGGCTCCGGCGGCCACGCACTCGCGCCGGCAGATGGTCGGCGCCGCCAGCGGCATCACGATGGTGGCGCCCATCCCGGCACGTGCCGCGTACGTCGCCCACGCCGAACCGGCGTTGCCGTTGGTGGGCATCGCGATCCGCTCGACGCCCAACTCGCGAGCCCGACTCACGCCGACCGCGGCGCCGCGCGCCTTGAACGAGCCGGTCGGGATCAACCCCTCGTCCTTGACCATCAGGTCCGCGATGCCGATCTCGGCACCGTACGACGGGGCACGCAGCAGCGGCGTCCAGCCCTCACCGAGCGTGGTGACGTGCCGGGGATCGGCGACGGGCAGCAGCTCCCGGTACCGCCAGAGGTCGGCCGGGCGCAGCGGGAAGCGTTCCGGGGTGACCGCCTTCGCCACCGCCGGCAGGTCGTAGCGGGCCAGCAGCGGCGAGCCGCACTCGCAGAGGTTCTGCAGCTTGTCGGCGGCGTACTCCAGGCCGCAGCGTGGGCAGTCCAGATGGGTCAGGTACACGTCGCTCCTCGCCGTCAGGCCGCGTCGATGCTCAGCCACCGTCGGCTGCGCCGGCCCGGCTCGTACGCCGAGTCCAGCCGCTTGGCGACCACACCCGGCAGCCCCTGCTCCCGCCCGGTGCGCAGGGCCTCGTCGCCGGCACCGGGAAACCACGGCGGAGTCTGCCAGTGCGTACCGGTCAACGCCAGCCCATCGAGCAGTTCCCGGCGTTGCGCGTACGGGACGTTGACGCTGCTCACGCCCTCCAGCCACAGCAGGTCGACGAGCAGGAACTGGGCGCCGGCCGGGACCCGGCCACCGCTGGCCGGGCGGGCGGGACGCACCCGGCCCGAGCCGTCGATGCGGACGAGCACGCCGTCGAGCACCGCCTCGGTGGGCGCCAGCGCCTCGGCCATCGCGCGCAGCCACGGGTAACCGCCGGTGATCTCCTCGTCGGTCTCGGAGAGCAGCCGCAACCGCCCGCCGGAGACGTACGCCATCGCACGGACTCCGTCCCAGCGCAACTCGTATCCCCATTCGGCGCGGTCGCGGGGCAGCCGGGCGGCGGGCGTGGCGTGCATCGGGCGGACCAGCTCGGGCATCGGCGTCCAACCCGGCGGCGCGGGATCGGTACGGCGGATCATCCAGTCCCGGCCGCCGGTGGCGAACAGCGCGTAGCGGCCGGCGGTGCGGTCACCGGAGAGGCTCACGATGACCTCGTCGTCGCGCCACTTCTCGCAGCGGTACGTGCCCCGGTCGTGGATGACCATCCGGCCGCCCCCGTACTCGCCGGCGGGGATCTCGCCGGAGAAGTCGAGGTACTCCATCGGGTGGTCCTCGGTGTGCACGGCGAGGTGGTTGCGGCCCGGATCGCGGGGCAGACCGCGCGGCACGGCCCAGGACGCGAGCACCCCCTCGTGCTCCAGTCGCAGGTCCCAGTGCAGGCTGCGGGCGTGGTGCTGCTGGATGACGAAGCGGCCCGCGCCCTCGTCGGGCCCGGTCGCCGTGGGGGCGCGTTCCGGCACCGGCTCGGGCGTACGGGCCGCGTCCCGCCGGCGTCGGTACTCCTCCAGCCGGTCCGTCACACCCGCATTCTCCGGCAAACCGGGCCAATGCGCTGGTCGCCGGAGTGTCCGGTTCGCTCGGCGTCCGGGGGCGCGGCGGGGTAGAACGGACCTCATGGACCTCAGCGATCAGCCCACCGCCCTGCTCCCGGGTGACGTGCGGATCCCCCTGCTCGGCTTCGGCACCTGGCAGGCCACCGGCCAGGCGGGCTACGACGCCGTGCTGGCCGCGCTCGACACCGGCTACCGGCACCTCGACACCGCGACCATGTACGGCAACGAGCGGGAGGTCGGCCGAGCGGTCCAGGAGAGCGGGCTGCGTCGCGAGGACATCTTCATCACCACCAAGCTCCCGCCCGACCGGACGGGCCGGGAGCGCGAGACGTTGGAGGCCAGCCTGGAGGCGCTCGGCGTCGACCAGGTGGACCTCTGGTTGATCCACTGGCCGCCGTCCGCCAGTGCCAGCATCCCGATGTGGCGGGAGTTGCTGGCCGCCCGGGACGAGAACCTGACCCGTGCCGTCGGGGTCAGCAACTACAGCACGGGCGACATCGACGAGTTGATCCAGTCGACGGAGGAGAGCCCGGCGGTCAACCAGATCCGGTGGAGCCCCGCGCTGTACGACCGGCAGCGGCACGCCGAGCACCGGGACCGGGGCGTGGTGCTGGAGGGGTACAGCCCCTTCAAGAACAGCGACCTCAGCGATCCGGTGCTGACCAGGATCGCCGCGGCGCACGGCGTCTCCCCGGCTCAGGTGGTGCTGCGCTGGCACATCGACCACGAGATCGTGGTGATCCCGAAGTCGGTGACCCCGGAGCGGATCAGCGCCAACTTCGACGTCTTCCACTTCTCGTTGACGGCGGAGGAGATGCGCGACATCGACGCGCTCGGCGACGCCTGAATCGGCGGATTCCTTCAAGACGCGGCCCGGCCGTGAAGGGTATCGACATCGATGCTCATGACGGTATAGCGTGCCGTCATCACGCTCGTCGATGCGTGTGAACCCGTCGCCGCTGGAGGACCGCCATAGCCCGATCCCCGTCCGTCCGTCTGCGCCGTCGTGGGGTGCTCGGCATCCCCGCGCTGGTGGCCGCCGCCCTCACCGTCGTGGTCCGGCCCGCCCCGGCGAGCGCCGCGCCGAAGGCCGAGTGCCTGGCCGACCTGCTCCGGGACTCCTGATGGCCACGATCGGGTGGCTCGTGGACGTGCTGCGCGGCGCCGGGGTCCAGGTCGTCGTCGAGGGGGACTGGCTCAACCGGATGCGGCCCGGCTCCTTCGACCCGATCGGGGTGCTCTGGCACCACACCGCCTCGACCTCCAGCGCCAGCAACCCGCACCCCGCGCTCGGCATCTGCATCAACGGCCGCTCCGATCTGGCCGGCCCGCTCTGTCAGGCGCTCGTCGACTACAACGGCGTCTTCCACGTCATCTCTGCCGGCCGCTGCAACCACGCCGGGGTCAGCGGTGGCAGTGGACCCATCCCCGCCGGTGACGGCAACACCCTGATGATCGGGTGGGAGATCGACTACAACGGCGTCGACCAGGAGATGACCGCCGCGCAGTACAGCGCGTCGATCGCCGCGACCGCCGCCGTGCTCACCCGCCTCGGCCGGGACAGCAGCTACGCCCGCGGGCACCGGGAGACCAGCACAACCGGCAAGATCGACCCGTCCTTCATCGACCTGAACGTGATGCGCGCCGACGTCGCCGCGAGGATGGCCGGCGGCGGAACGGCGTGGTCCTCCACGGTGGACAACACGACCTCCGGTCGGTTCACCGCCAGCGCCAACTGGGGTGTGTCGACGTTCTCCAGCCAGCGGTACGGCGCCGACTACCGCTACGCCGACCCGGTCGCGGCCAGCGATCCGGCCTGGTACCGGTTCAACGTGCCGGCGACCGGCACCTACCGGGTCGAGGCCTGGTGGCCGACGAACAGCGGCTACAACAGCGCCACCCCGTACATCGTCGCCACCACCACCGGCAACCGGACGGTGTACGTGGACCAGCGGGTGACCGGCGGGCAGTGGCGCGTCCTCGGCACGTTCACCCTGCCGGCAGGCGACGCCAACCGGGTGGCGGTGAGCCGCTGGAGCAACGCGGCGGGCCTGGTCATCGCCGACGCCGTACGCCTCACCCGCGTCTGACCTCTCTCGCCTCGCCTTGACGCGCCCGCCTCGGCTTGATCGACTCGACTTCCCGGAAGTCGGGGTGTCCCACGTGCGAGGATGCCCCGACTTCAAGGAACCCGAGTGGATCTCCTGCGTGGTGGGGGCGCGACCGCATTGTGGCGCCCCCACCACACTTTATGGGCGGGTGGCGGTGGGGGCGTTGAGCGAGA